>URLB01000108.1 GCA_900548595.1 uncultured Eubacteriales bacterium | reverse complement strand
TATTAATATATAGCTTCTATATCATTTATGTATAGGTGATAAATATGGATATTAAACAGTTGGAATATTTTGCGGCCGTTGTAGAGGAAGGAAATATTTCGTCGGCAGCGAAAAAGCTGCATATATCTCAGCCTCCGTTAAGCACACAAATACAAAAATTGGAAGAAGACGTAGGGTGTGTGCTTTTTGAGAGAGGATCTAGGAAGATACAGATTACGGAAGCAGGCAATATGTTGTACAGAAGGGCAAAAACATTAATCGAAATGGCTGAACTGACTAAAAAAGAACTTCGTGATTACAACAGCGGTAAGCATGGAATTATGAGGCTCGGAGTTGTTTCATCCGTAGAAAATATGGTTCTCGATATGTGGATTAAACCGTTTCGTGAAGAGTACAACGGAATACAGTTTGAAATTTCAGAGGCTAACACATATCAGATTATCGACATGCTTAAGGCAGGATTAATTGAACTTGCGTTTGTAAGAACACCGTTTTCCTTTGAAGGAATGGACAACATGCCTCTTAAAACCGAAAAAATGTATGCAGTCGGCAAGAAAGAGTTTTTCGGAAATATCGGTGAGAAAGCTTCAATAAGAGAAATCGGTTCATTACCTCTTATTATTTATAAACGGTGGAGAAACATTTTAAACGGTATTTTTGATGAACTTGATATTAAACCCGAAATAATATGTATGAATGAGGATGCCAGAACAACTGCCGCATGGGCGGACAGAGGAATGGGAGTAGGGATTATGCCTGAGTCAGCTCTTGAAATGCTGAGGGGAGACAAAATAAAAAGCGTTGAGATAAACGATAACAGGCTTGTTACGCAGGTATGCCTAATCGCTGTAAAAAACAGCTACCGTTCCGCTATATCGGCGGAGTTTTGGGATTATTTAAGTAAAACGGAAAAGCAATTATAAATATATTATTAAGGAGGATACTATGAAATATAATTTTGACAAAATAATTGACAGAAAAAATACTTTAAGCTGTAAGTGGGATCAGTCCGATAATGATATTCTGCCTATGTGGGTAGCTGATATGGACTTTAAAACAGCTGAACCTATTATAGACGCATTGAAAAAGAGGGCGGAAAGCGGAGTTTTCGGATATTCAATATATAAAGATGATGTATATGACGCTGTTATAGGTTGGTTTTCTAGAAGACACAATTGGAAAATAGAAAAGGAGCATATATGTTTCAGTCCCGGAATAGTACCTGCTTTACATGCGTTTTCAAAAATATTTACCGAAAAGGGCGACAAAATACTTATGAATTCTCCCGTATACTATCCGTTTTTCGGATCCGCCGAAAAAAACGGAGTAGAGCCCGTTTACAGTGAGCTTATATACGAAAACGGAAAATATGAAATAGATTTTGACGATTTTGAGAAAAAGGCTTCCGACCCCGGTGTGAAAATGTATTATCTCTGCTCTCCTCATAACCCCGGAGGAAGACTGTGGACAAGGGAGGAACTTACAAGACTGGGAGAAATATGCGTTGAAAACGGAGTAATAATAGTTGCCGATGAGATACACTGCGATTTGGTATATCCAAATAAAAAACATATATCGTTCGGAACTTTAGATGACAGAATAACGAATAACAGCATAATATGCACCGCTCCGACAAAGACGTTCAATCTTGCGGGACTTCAAATATCTTCGGTTATAATAAAGAATGAAAAATTAAGAGAAAAGTATCTTAACTATATGAACGGAGCCGGTTTTGACAAAGGGGAAGCAGGAGTATTCGGACTTGAAGGAATGAGAGCGGCTTATAATTACGGTGACGAGTGGCTGGATCAGCTTATGGAATATTTACAGGGAAATCTTGATTTTCTCATAAAATATGTATCCGATAATATGCCTAAAGTAAAGGTAATGGTACCCGAAGCAACATATCTTGTGTGGCTTGACTTTAAAAATTATGCGGTTGAGAGCCATGAACTGCATAAAAAGCTGAAATACACCGGAAAGATATGGCTCGACCAGGGATATATGTTCGGGAAAGCAGGAGAAGGTTTTGAAAGGATAAATATAGCGTGTCCGAGAAGTGTATTGGAAGAAGGCTTGAAAAGAATTAAAAACTGCATAAACGAACTTTAAAGTATTGCTTTGTTTAATAAAAAGTCTCCTGTCGGCTATTGATATAATACCGATTTAGGAGACTTTTATTTTATATTACAGGCTTTTATAAATCACTTTTTCGAGAGCGGTATTAAAAATATCGTACAGCTGTTTAATAATCGGTATATCAGGCGGCTTTGCGGAAAATAAAAATCAATCCGATTATTATAATATTCAGCGGAATAATCGGATTGATTTGTTATGCCTAATTATTAAAGATGAGTACGTCTTCTGATTTCGTCGGATAATGATCTTCTATGAAAGAATAATAAAACCATAATATAAATTATGGACGCAATGAAACTGATTACGGATGGGATTATCATTTCCCTGGTCATTACTATACTTACTACAAGAGATACTATACTGAGTACACAGTTTATAAGTATATAAAATATATAGTCCTGTATATGCAGCTTTCTTATGTTTGAATATAAAAATATAGCCGACATTGAACATATACAAAGGATCGGAAAAACAAAATCCACAGACCATCCGCGAAAACCTGTTACTATATCCCATAGAAGAGCTATTACCGATAAAGTTGCGGTTTGCCATAAAATATTTTTAACAGAGTGTTTATATTTCTTGGTCAGCATTATAAAATCAAGCCAAAAGCTTCCTATACCTGCGAGTATAAAAAAAGACCAAAAGCTGTTGTTCAGTAAAAAAATATTTAATGACAGACATATAAGAACTACGCATATAGATACAAAGGCGAACCACCTTATAAGCCTTTTTATAAACGAACGTCTTATTTCTGTAAGTACGGGAAAAAAGCTTTCGCCTTCGTCTGCCGTACCGGATATCGGGTTGCCGCATAAAGGACACTTTTTAGGATTATCCGGCAGATAAACTTTACATCGTTCACAGCGAAGCATATTATCATCCCTTTCACATTTCGAATTGAGATAAATTTGATATTATTTGGACATCTACGCCCATATCAGCCAGTCTGCAAAAGAAACTTCGTTCGATTTCCTTACTGACCAACGGAGAGGAGACGCCTATTGCCAATTTGTCGCCGAACGTGCAGCAGCACATCTGTGGACGCTTGGCTTTAACAAATACATCGAACATATTAATGTATTCGGCTGCGTTTTCATGTATGTCGATACGTCCCAGGTTTGAGAATGACGAGGTGTTTTTGCAGTCGGCAAGATAACTTGAAAACCGCATTATCGGTATTTTCAAAAGCAAAGGTATAACCCTTACAACAGGATTATTTTCTATAACGGAAAATTTGTTTATTATACCTTGTATATTGTCTTTTGTAAGCTGGCTTTCAAAAGCGAGTTTAACTTTTTTAATAACATCGCTAAAATCACATTCTGATTTATCCGCCGTATATTCTACATTTATTACGCAAAAGAAATTACGTGTCGTTTCCGAAGGGAAAAACTGACGAAGATTTACAGGTACGTTTATTATAATCGGACGTCTTTTTTCCCTTGTCGTCATATTATCGTATATGGAACAGATTAAATCGGCAATCAAAAATTCCGTAAAAGTTGCATTATTTTCATGAGCCAGCCTAAGAACTGCGGAAGAGGGCATAATACCTTCTATAATGCTTACATTGTTTTTCGGAATACGTTCTCCTTTTATAATATGAGCTTTTTTATATACATGTTTTTTTATTGTTTCCGATTTATCGTAGTACTTGCTGAATGCGTCCGCGTTTTTCTGTGAAAGAGACGTAAAGTCATTGCTCGTCATAATTTTTATATTATGGCGTTCCTCAAGATAATAATATACCATTGTCTTAAGGAACTGTATCGCTCCGGTACCGTCTGACAGAGAATGAAAAACTTCCAGATTTATTCTTTTTTTATAGTAGGAAACTCTGAACAAAAGTCTGTGATTATATGAATCATAAAGCGGCGCGCACGCCGGGATATTTTCTTCAAAAACCTGAGGCTTTATATCGCTTTCTTCTAAATAATACCAGAATATTCCCTTCTTGAGTACTGAACGGTATAAAGGGAATACCTCTACTGTTTTGTCAAGCGCATGTTGAAGGATTGTTTGGTCAACAGGTTCTTTCAATTCGCAAACAAATCTGAAAACCTTTGTATCGCGCTTGGAGCATGTAGGGGGAAAGATTTTGGCGGCGTTATCCAATCGGAACCACTGATTGCTTTTTTTCATTTTCATTACCCCTTGCTAAAAAAGCATTTATTGCTCTGTAAGATTGATTTGAATATTTTAAACTTGGCGAAAGAGTCAAAAATCCGTGAATGGCGTCTTTGATTCTGACAGTTTTTACATAATTTCCCGCCTCGAGAAGCTTTTGCCCGTATGCCTCGCCTTCATCCCTTAGAGGGCAGTATTCGGCTGTTATTATAAGAGTCTTTGGCTGAGATGAAAGATCGTCGGCAATTAACGGCGCGAAATACGGATTGTATAAATCTTCCTCGGAACTCCTGTATAATTCTATTACATCACATACACGTTTGCTTGTAAGTATATATCCCGTACCGTTTTCCCTGATTGAAGAAAACGGAGATGTTTCGCTATGGTCATTATATGTCGACGGATAAAAAAGTATTTGTTGTTTAGGCGAAAACTCACCTCTGTCTCTTGCCATAAGGGAAACAACGGCGGCAAGATTTCCGCCTGCGCTGTCTCCCGTCAATACTATTTTATCTGGATCTACATCTATTATATTTCCGGAAAAAAATTCTTTTGCAACCGCATAACAATCTTCGGGAGCAGCCGGAAACTTATATTCCGGGGCGAGTCTATAGTCTACGGAAGCAATCATACATCCGGTACCGATTGCCATGCTTAAACAAGCCGACATATAGTTTTCGATTCCGCCGGTTACCCAACCGCCGCCGTGGAAATATAATAAAAGAAAGTCTTTCCTTAAATTATCGGGTTTAAAAAAATGAACGGGGATTGAGTATCCGTCATGCTCTAAAAAGTAATCCCATGTTTCGCACCCTTTAGGCTGTCTGTGGACTTTAGCGGTCAGCACGTGCAATCTGCGTTCCAGTTTGTAGCTTTTCTTTATATCAGGCTCCAACGCTGTCAATGCTTTTAATGTAGCCTTTTTAAGTTTACCTATTGACAAAATAAAGTACCTCATTTCTATAACGCGCTTATTTTAAGCTGCATTTAGAGATTTTTTACTGTCATAGCATGAATTTATATATTGCTTTTTGACAGTAAGTATAACATTATAATATAATAATATTTTACAATATACAAGACGAATTAAAATGAGGAATGCAGTAGGAGGCTTATAACAGTAAACAGAAGAATTATTTTAAAAAGGTAATATATTGCTGATTAAGTTATCAAGACGGTTATAAATGTTTTGTTTAGATAAGCTGAAAAAATATCTCCATTATAGTCAAAGCTAAGCGTTTACTGAGGAAAAGCTTTTATAAAATATAAAAAGACAGGCACAAAACCGATGTTTTAAAGTCTAAAAATAAGGAAAACATTAAATTGAAATATTAACATTTTGTGAAAAATTTAATTTATCTATTGACATATTTTGAAAAAACAATATACTTTGATTATCAAAGTATTTTGCTGTGCCTGGAGGAAATTATGAACGAAACAATGCAGAGGATTAATAAACTGTTGGTTGATTCGTTTAACGACGTTTTAATTATTGAAGAAAAAGCTCTTAAAAACGGACCGTTTAATGATGTGTCCATAACTGAGGTTCATACAGTAGAAGCCATAGGCATGTATGAAAAAAAAACAATGAGCGAAGTGGCAAAAATATTAGATATAACGGTCGGAACGCTGACTGTAGCGGTTAATAAGCTTGTTAAAAAAGACTATGTCAGAAGGCTTAAAAGCGATGGGGACAAAAGGATAGTTTTTCTTGGATTGACTAAAAAAGGAAGACTTTTATACAGGGTACACGCAAAATTTCATAATGATATGGTAATGGCTACTATCGGGGGAATGGATGACAAAGAGATAGGGGTTTTGGCAAAGGCTCTGGAGCATCTGAACGACTTCCTGAGGGAAGAATATTTTATAATTAAAGGTGAAAAATAATGTATTTCTCTAAAATTAAGTACACAGGGGCTTATGTACCTGAAAACATTGTTACAAATGCAGATCTTGAAAAACTTGTGGAAACAGATGACGAATGGATTCGTTCCAGGACAGGAATAGAACGAAGACATATCTCCATGGGGGATAATACATCTGATTTGGCATCAAAAACCGCATGGGAAATAATTAAAAAGGGCGGAATAGACCCGACTGATATTGATTTGATTATAGTAGCTACAGTATCGCCGGATTGTATGTCTCCTTCTACCGCATGTACTGTTCAGGCGGCTATAGGTGCGGTAAACGCAGTTGCTTTTGATATAAGCGCCGCATGTTCGGGATTTGTATTTGCACTTTCCACTGCGGACAAGTTCATAAAATCGGGAACATATAAAAACGCTCTTATTATAGCCTCAGAGGTGTTAAGCAAACATATAAATTGGTCTGACAGAAGCACATGCGTACTTTTCGGAGACGGTGCGGCCGGGGCTTATATTGAAAGAAGTGAAACGCCCGGTATTATTGCCGAAGATATAGGCTGCGACGGAACCAAAGGAAAAAGCCTCGGCGGAGCGAGAAACACTGCGGCTAATGTTTTTAACGGACTTGAAAAGTTTGACGATCCTTATATATATATGGACGGTAAGGTCATTTTTGACTTTGCGACAAGACAGGTTCCCAAAAGTGTAAATAAACTTCTTGAAAAAGCAAATTTAATGCCTGAAGATATAAAGTATG
>URLB01000107.1 GCA_900548595.1 uncultured Eubacteriales bacterium | reverse complement strand
ACAAATATAAGATACGCAATAAGAAACGTAAAACCTCCGTTACGCCCCATAAGATACGGGAATTTCCATAAGTTACCAAGACCTATAGCAGATCCCGCGGCGGCAAGAAGAAAGCCAAGTCTGCTGGCCCATTGCTTCTGTCCCATAATTAATTTCCTCCTAAATCATTTATAAATATATTTGTCCATTGTTGAATTATATCATACATAAAGTAAAAGTCCAAACATTTTATTAAAATAGTTTTAATTTTTCATCAAATCCCGCTAAAATCCGCACAAAAAAAGACATACTTCAGACAGAAGTATGTCTTTTTTCTTATTCCAGCATTTCTTTCATTTTATCTTTAAAGCTCTTTTTAGGCTTATCTCCTCCGGGTAATTCAACTACAAGATCCGGATTGTTCCAGTTATGGAGCATCATCTTCTGCTTTTCGCTGAGTCCCGTAGGTATATTTACCTTAAGCGTTACTATCTGGTTACCCTTTATTTTTTCATTTCTTATATTGGGAACGCCGCAGTTTTTAAGTGTTATCTGTGTATTAGGCTGCGTTCCTGGTTTAACGGTATACTTCTCTTCTCCGTAAACAGTATTTATCGTTATTTCTCCGCCCAGAATGGCTTCTGTGAAAGAAATCACTTTCTCACTGTAAATATCCATTCCTTTTCTTATAAAGTAACTGTGCGGTTTAACATAAACTGTAACAAGCAGATCTCCGTATCCGCCGCCGTTTATTCCTGCCTCTCCCTTTCCGGAAAGACGTATAGTCTGACCATGATCTATTCCCTTAGGAATATTTATCTCATATTTTTTAAGACGTTTTACATAGCCGGTTCCTCGGCAAGTCTGGCACGGCTCTTTAACAGTCTTACCTGTTCCGTGGCATGCCGAACATGTTCTTGTCGTCTGCATAGTTCCGAAAATAGACTGCTGAACGACTCTTTCCTGTCCCGTACCGTTACATTTACGGCAGGTTTCAGGATGTGTTCCGGGTTTAGCTCCCGTTCCGTGGCATACGTCGCATGTGTCCGTAACGTTGACCTGTATATCTTTTTTACATCCGAATACAGCTTCTTCAAAAGAAATCTGTATTGTAATGTTTACGTCTCTTCCACGCATCGGGCCGTTTCTCTTTGAAGCCGAACCGCCGCCGAATCCAAACATGCTGAATATGTCGCTCATGTCAAAATCAGCTCCGCCGTAGAATCCGCCGCCTCCTCCCATGCTCTGGTCAAAAGCCGCATGTCCGAACTGATCATACTGCGCACGTTTCTGCGTATCGCTCAGAACTTCATAAGCCTCATTTACTTCCTTAAACTTTTCCTCAGCGCTTTTGTCTCCGGGATTAGCGTCAGGGTGGTACTTTTTAGCTAATTTACGATATGCTTTTTTTATCTCATCCTCGCCGGCGCTTTTTCCTACGCCGAGGACGTCATAATAATCTCTTTTTTCTGCCAACTTCTTCACCCGCCGTCAAATGTTTTCATTCGCAAAGATAGGCTCTCCATAGAGGGCCTCTCTTCGCTTTTATATATTACATTTCTTTATAATCTCCGTCAACTACATTCGGATCTGAATTATCGGCTCCGCCGTTTTCCTGTCCGCCTGCTGCCTGTGCCTGTTTGTATAATTCTTCTGATATTTTGTAGAAAGCATTTTTAAGAGATTCGGTAGCTGTCTTGATTTCTTCTACTTCCGCGTCTGTCATTGTTTCTACATTCTTATTTTCTACTGCTGCTTTCAATTTTGAAAGTTCGCTTTCAACCGCTGCCTTATCTGTATCGGAAACCTTTCCTTCAAGTTCTCCGAGAGTCTTTTCTGTCTGGAAGATAAGTGAATCGGCTTCGTTCTTAACGTCGATTGCTTCTTTACGTTTCTTATCTGCCTCGGCATACTGTTCAGCCTCTTTAACAGCTTTATCTATTTCATCGTCACTGAGGTTTGTTGAAGCTGTAATTGTGATAGCCTGTTCCTTACCTGTACCAAGGTCTTTTGCCGATACGTGAACAATACCGTTTGCGTCGATATCAAATGCAACTTCTATCTGAGGAACACCCCTTCTTGCAGGCGCGATACCTTCAAGTCTGAAGCTTCCGAGAGTTTTATTATCCTTTGCGAGAGGTCTTTCTCCCTGTACTACATGTATATCAACAGCTGTCTGGTTATCCTCGGCTGTAGAGAATATCTGTTTCTTGTTTGTAGGTATAGTAGTATTTCTTTCAATAAGCTTTGTAGCTACGCCGCCGAGAGTTTCAATACCGAGTGAAAGAGGAGTTACGTCAAGAAGAAGTATGCTTGAAGCGCCTGCGTCTCCTGCCATTTTACCGCCCTGGATAGATGCGCCGATAGCTACACATTCATCGGGGTTGATTCCCTTGAATGGATCTTTTCCCGTAATTTTCTTAACTGCGTCCTGTACTGCGGGTATTCTTGTTGAACCGCCTACAAGAAGTATCTTGTCAAGTTCGGAAGCTGAAAGACCTGCGTCTGAAAGAGCGTTTCTTACAGGACCCATTGTTCTGTCAACAAGGTCTGCCGTTAATTCATCGAATTTAGCTCTTGAAAGAGTTATATCCAAATGTTTAGGTCCGTCCTGGTTCATTGTTATGAAAGGAAGGTTTATATTTGATGAAGTTACTGTTGAAAGTTCTTTCTTAGCTTTTTCGGCAGCCTCTTTAAGTCTCTGCATTGCCATCTTATCTGATGAAAGATCCATGCCTTCAGTCTTTTTGAACTCGCTTACAAGATAGTCGATAATTCTGTTATCAAAGTCATCGCCACCGAGTCTTGTATCTCCGTTTGTAGCAAGAACTTCAACTACTCCGTCGCCGATTTCGATGATAGAAACGTCGAATGTACCGCCGCCGAGGTCATATACCATGATCTTCTGCTCTTTTTCATTATCAAGACCGTATGCAAGGGCTGCTGCTGTAGGCTCGTTTATTATACGTTTTACATCAAGTCCGGCAATTTTACCTGCGTCTTTTGTTGCCTGTCTCTGTGCGTCTGAGAAGTAAGCGGGTACTGTAATAACGGCTTCTGTTACGGCTTCTCCCAAATAACTTTCAGCGTCTGCTTTAAGTTTCTGAAGAACCATTGCCGATATTTCCTGAGGTGAATAATTTTTGTCATCAATAGTTACTTTGTAATTTTCGCCCATATGACGCTTTATAGAGCTTATTGTTCTGTCAGTATTTGTTATTGCCTGACGTTTTGCGGAATCGCCGATAAGACGCTCTCCGTTTTTTGCAAAACCTACTACAGATGGAGTTGTTCTTGCTCCGTCAGAGTTTACGATTACAACGGGCTGTCCGCCTTCCATAACAGCCACGCAAGAGTTTGTTGTACCAAGGTCAATACCTATTATTTTTCCCATAATAAATTTCCTCCTAAATATTTAACAAATAGATTTTTTCATTAATCAGTTAGCTACTTTTACCATACTGTGTCTGATAACTTTATCTTTATATTTATAACCTTTCAGCATATCTATGATAACTTCGTTTTCACCATAATTTTCATCGTCGACATGTGCGACGGCAGCATGAAGGTTAGGATCGAATTTTTCGCCGAGCGCTTTTATTTCTTCAACGCCCATGGAAGCTAATATTTCTTTAAGCTGCTTATCCGTCATTTTTACGCCTTTGAGAAGTGGATCTTCATCATCGACTTTTCCTTCGACAGAACTTATTGCTCTTTCAAGGTTATCAAAAAGCGGAAGAAGCTTTTCTATCGTATCTCTCGCTCCGTCATCGTACATACTTGCTTTTTCTTTCATAGTACGTTTTCTGAAGTTGTCAAATTCGGCCAGTGTTCTTTGGAATCTGTCCTGAGCTTCTGCAAGCTTTTGACCGAGTTCTTCGATTTCTTTTTCATATTTTGCGTTTTTATTTTTAAACAATCCCTTTTTATCGGATGTTTCTTTCTTTTCTTCAGCCGCTTCCTCTTTGTTTTCGACAGCTTCGTTTTCAATTGTTTCTTCCGGTATTTCCGTCTCTTCCTTTATTTCTTCAGCCTTATTTTCTTCACTATTCATTTAATTTGTCCTTCCTTTCAATTGCGCGTTTCCTTCGTTTGGACGCCGAATTCATTATATTCTCTATATTTTTAGCCATTCCGTTTAAAACCGAAATAACCTGTCCGTAATCCATTCTTGTCGGCCCTATAATGCCGATTGTTCCGTATACGTCGTCACCGACTTTGTAGCTTGTTTTTATTACGCTGCAATTTTTCATTTCTTCCAGTTCATTTTCAGCGCCGATAGATACGTCTGTCTTTCTGCCGTCCGTATCGCCTATTATATTAAGAAGCGCTTCTTTTTCCTCCAACGTATTAAAAAGCGTACGCGCCTTATCAATATCGCTGAACTCGGGGAAATCAAGTATATTTTTTTCACCGCTCAGATGTATCTGAACGCTCTCCGCCGAAGCTATTGTTTTTCTTATGTTTTTAAGCATAGGCTTCAAAAGTTCCTGATGTTCTCTTGTTATGAGAGCAAGATTTTTTATTGTCTCGTCATTAAGGTCGTCTCTTGTTTTTCCCTTTAGAAAAGCGTTTATTTCCTCGTTTATTTTATTAAGTTCCGGTTCTCCTATGCTTTCGTTTACGTGAATAATATAATCTTTAATATGGTTTTCTCCCGTGGCTACAACCATCATAACCGAAATATCATCAAGGGGAACAAGCCTTACCTGTTTCAGAGTGGTTTTTCTTATTACCGGCTCCGAAATAAAAGTAGTATAGTTAGTCAGCGAAGACAAGGCTCTTGCCGTTTCTTCCATTAAATACTCTATCTGACTTATATTTCTGTTTACAACATCTTTTATAAAGTCCTGATCATCGGCAGTTATAAGGTCTTTTTGAAGTATGCTGTCAACATAGTACCTGTAGCCCTTATCCGACGGAATACGTCCCGCAGAGGCATGGGGCTGAATAATAAGTCCCATTTCTTCCAAGTCGCTCATTTCATTTCTTATTGTAGCGGAACTGACTCCCAAGTTATATTTTTTTGCAATAGTTCTGGAACCTACAGGTTCAGCAGTATCAATATAATCCTTTATAATAGCTTTCAGGATATTTATTTTTCTATCATTCAACTGCATAAACCCGCCCCCTTTATTTCTTGTTAGCACTCATTTATATCGAGTGCTAATCTTTAATAATTAAAATAGCACCTAACCTTTAATATGTCAAGTGCTTTTAAGAATTATTTATGATTTTTTCCTTTAAACCACAAATTTACCTTACAAATTTTTCAAAAATCTGATTTGATATGTCAATGCCTCTTTCACTTAAAAATATTCTGTCGTCTTTCTCATTAATAAGTTTTTCTTCAATAAGCGTTTTCAGTTCCTCTCCGTACACATTATATATATCCGTCTTAAATCTTTCCCTAAAATCTCTTTTAGATATTCCCTCCGTCATTCTCAGTCCCATAAACATAAATTCCTCTTCTTTTTCTTCATCTGAAAGAAGTTCCATATCTAACGGTTTTACTTTTTCCTCAATATATTCCTTAAAATCATATGTATTATGAAACCTTCTGCCGTCCATGTACGAATGTGCTCCCAGTCCGAATCCTTTGTATTCCTGAGTTCTCCAGTATACTTTATTGTGTTCGCATTCAAATCCTTTTTGGGCAAAGTTGCTAATCTCATATCTATGGTATCCGTTTTCTTTCAGGTACTTTAAATCCGATTCGAACTGTGCCGGGGAAAGCACGTATTTTCCTTGCCGGGCTTCCTCCTTCAGCAAACCGTGATACATAATGATGGGAAGCTCACAGCCTTCCTCAGGCACGGCGTTTGCCGGCAGAAGGCCTCCGTGAAATCCCAAAACGGACAATAGCAAGGCCAAGCCCAGAACAACTCCCCCCGCCGCCGCTTTCCCACCTCGTTTCAACAGGCTGTATTTTCTTTCCATTACGCTGTCCTCCCGAATAACTACGCTCCTTTTATATATAGGAGGAAAATCTTTTTTTATGACTTCTTTGAAAAAAGACTTTACAAATGGAAAAATGTGTGTTATTCTATAAACAGAAACAATAACTATTATTGATTTTAGGAGAACTAAATGGAAAAGAGACAGAATTACAGCCGGAAAAGAGAAGCCATTCTATCTGCCATCTGTTCCACCGATATTCATACCACTGCTGATTGGATCTATCAAAAATTAAAACCAATTTATCCTGATTTAAGTCTTGGCACGGTTTACCGCAACATTGCTCGATTCAAAGAAGATGGTTTGATTATAAGCGTCGGCGTAGTAGAAGGACAGGAACGATTGGATGGCACCACCGCTCCTCACGCCCACTTTATATGCTCCAAGTGCGGCTGCGTTTTGGATGTGGAAGATGTGGAGCAGGACGCCCAGCTTGATTTCGATGTTAGTAAGCGAATCCGCTGTCAGATTGATTCTCATGATCTAGTGTTTCATGGCATTTGCGAGGAATGTCTTAACGCCCAAAAGAACGCCGGTTAATAGTAAATAAACGGATTTGCCCTTTATAAGATAGAATATTATGATTTGGAGGAATTTAAAATGAAGAAATTTGTATGCTCTGTTTGTGGTTATGTTTACGAAGGAGAAACCGCTCCTGATTTCTGCCCCCAGTGCAAGGCTCCTAAAGAGAAGTTCGTGGAGCAGAAAGGCGAAATGTCTTGGGCTGCTGAGCACGTAGTAGGCGTTGCCCAGGGTTCCAGCGAAGACATCATGGAGGATTTAAGAGCTAACTTTAACGGCGAGTGCACCGAGGTTGGTATGTATTTGGCTATGGCCCGTGTCGCCCACAGAGAAGGTTATCCGGAGATCGGCCTGTATTGGGAAAAGGCCGCTTATGAAGAGGCTGAGCATGCCGCTAAGTTTGCCGAACTTCTGGGCGAGGTTATTACCGACAGCACT
>URLB01000106.1 GCA_900548595.1 uncultured Eubacteriales bacterium | reverse complement strand
TACGGAACTGGAAGGAAAGCTTCCGGGCGTAAAAAATTACTGTATAACGGTGAAAGAGGAGGGAGAGGACATTATTTTCCTCCGAAAGATAAAAAGAGGCGGCGCCGATCACAGTTACGGAGTACAGGTAGCAATGCTTGCGGGTCTGCCGAACAAAGTAATAAAGAGAGCCAATGTGATTTTGAAAAAACTGAATGCCGCGGATATTGCAAAAAAAACCAAAAAGCTGGCAGATGAGGCAAAAGAGGCGGCAGAAGAATCGGCAATGCAGATGGATATGTTCAATATGCAGGAAACGCAGATAATTGATGAGATAAATAAAATAGACGTGATGTCGCTGACACCAATACAGGCGCTTCAAACTCTTTTCGACCTTCAAAACAAAATAAAGGGAATGTGATTTATATGAATAAAATCAAACTTCTTGATGACAGCACTATAAATAAAATAGCGGCGGGAGAAGTAGTGGAACGTCCCGGATCTGTGGTTAAAGAACTTGTTGAGAATGCAATCGATGCAGGAGCACAGAAGATTACTGTTGAAATAAAAGACGGCGGAACGACGTTTATACGCATAAGCGACGATGGGTGCGGAATACCTGAGGGAGACGTTAAAACAGCTTTTTTAAGACATGCAACAAGTAAAATAAAAACTGCCGAAGACCTTGAAAAGGTGATTTCACTCGGGTTTAGAGGAGAGGCTCTGGCAAGTATAGCCGCGGTATCTAAGATTGAGATGATAACAAAAACAAGGGAAGCGGAAGTCGGAACGAGGATAAGGATAAACGGCGGAATATTGGAAGAAATCCGTCCCGAAGGAGCTGCAAACGGTACAACCATAACAATAGAGGACATTTTTTATAATGTTCCGGCAAGAAAGAAATTTTTAAAAAAGCCGTCTACCGAAGCAGGGTATATCTCCGATACGGTTATGAAATTTGTATTGGGTCATCCGGAAGTTTCATTTAAATATATAAATAACGGAACCGTGATAATACATACGGCAGGAAATAATGATTTAAAAACGGCGATTTATCATGTATACGGGAAGGAAGCAGCCTATAAAATGCTTGAAATTTCCTCATCTGCGGAAGAAATGAAGCTGAGAGGATTGATAGGCAGACCCGAACTTGCAAGAGCCAACAGAAGCTATGAAAATCTTTTTATAAACGGAAGATTTATAAAAAATTCGGTTGTCTCCGCTGCTGCCGAGGAAGCATATAAAACAAGGCTGATGATAGGTAAATTTCCGCTTTATGTTTTATATATGGATATTGAACCGTCTATGGTCGACGTTAATGTTCACCCGGCAAAGCTTGAGGTCAGGTTCAGAGACGAGGACGCTGTGTATAAATTCATTTATAACAGTATTGTCAATAATTTCAGCGACAAGGTTCTTATAAGAGGCGGAGACTGGGAAAGCAAGCCGTCTGCTTCCGTAAAAGAATATGTAAATAAGTCTGAGACGGCTGTAAAACCTATTCAGCAGGAACTGGATATGTCTTTGAATGAACCGGCGGTTAAAAAACCTACGTCTTTGAGAGAGGAAGCCGCAAACATAGGATTTGATAAAAGCGTTTCCGACAACGACCGAAAAATAGCGGAAATGCTGTTAAAAGGAACCATTTACGAAAACAATATAAAAACGGTTGTAAACGACACAAAATCCGATTATGAAGTTTCTGTCCCAAAATTAATGAATGAATATATAGATACAAATGAAAAAATTAAAGATGAGACAGAATCTGAAAACTATTTAAAAGAGCAAAACTATGACGCTGAAAAAATTTGTAACGACGGTTCGGAAACGGTTACGTTTTCAGATAATAAACCGTTTTTTGACAACTACAAAATAATAGGACAGATTTTTGAGACATACTGGATTATAGAACAAAACGGAAGTATGTTTGTTATAGACCAGCATGCGGCGCATGAAAGAATACTTTTTGAGGAATTTTCCGAAAAATTTAAAAGCGGAAATAACATATCACAGGATTTAATTTCAGATGAAAGAATTGTTTTAAACGATTCGGAAAAGGAAATCGTAAGGGAAAATATGTCGGTGTTGTGTGATTTCGGTTTTAAAATAATGGAGGATAACGGAGAATTTTACTTAAGAAGCGTACCCTATATATTTGATAAACCGGCAACGACAGAATTTCTGACGGATATTATAGACACGCTGAAAAGTGAAAATATAACCAATATTTATGATAAAAAAACGCTTGATATAGCAACTATGGCTTGTAAAGCCGCCGTTAAAGGCGGAGACAATATTTCGTTGCCGGAGGCGGAAGAAATGATAAAAAAATTGTTATCTCTTAAAAATCCGTTTAGCTGCCCACACGGCAGACCGACGATAATTGAAATGACGCAATATGAATTGGAAAAGAAGTTTAAACGAATACAATAGGTGATATTATGAAAAAACCGCTTATCGTTATAGCAGGACCGACAGCATGCGGAAAAACAGATTTATCAATAAATCTTGCCGAAAAAATCGGAGGAGAGATAATATCCGGAGATTCTATGCAGGTGTATAAGCTGATGGATATAGGAACTGCGAAGCCGACAGCAGAAGAAACAAGAGGAATACCTCATTTCCTTATTGATGAGCTTTATCCCGATGAGGAATATAATGTTATGATATTCCAGAAAAAAGCTAAGGAATATATGAAAGGGATATACGATAGAGGACATATTCCCATTATTGTCGGCGGAACAGGGTTTTATATAAATGCACTTGTTTATGATAACGATTTTACGGAAGAAGAAAGTTCTTCTATACGAGATGAATTATACAGAATAGCAGAAACAGAGGGAAAAGAAAAACTTCATGATATGCTTGCGGATATAGACGTCGAATATGCGAAGTCAATACATCCTAATAATGTAAAAAGAGTTGCCAGAGCGATAGAATATTATCGTCTGACAGGAGAAAAAATGTCCGAACACAATAAATCGGCAAAAGAGAAAGAATCGCCTTATAATACGGCCTTTTTTGTTCTTAATATGGACAGGCAAAAACTGTATGAAAGAATAGATATGCGCGTCGATATTATGATGGAAAACGGTTTGGAAAACGAAGTAAGAAAACTTATTGATATGGGATATTCTCCCGAACTTGTTAGTATGCAGGGACTGGGATATAAGGAATTTATACCGTACTTTAACGGGGAGATAAGCCTTGAAAAAGCCGTGGATGATATAAAAAAATATACGAGACATTTTGCCAAAAGACAGCTGACATGGTTTAGACGTCAGACAGAAGGAATATGGATTGATATGACTGGCGGCGATAAAGAAAAGGCTTTATCACAGATAATTAATGAAATAGAAAAAAGAAATATAGTTTAACGCAGGTGGGAAACAATGTACGATAATAAAATTACTGACTTTTTAAAGGAAAATTATAAAATTTCAGAAGATGTTATAAAAATGGCTGAAACAGCCGAAAATGATTTAAAAGAGATGTTTGCCGAAGCCGACAGGATTACGGAGTACAATCAATATAAAGTACTTAACGCTATGCAGAAAAATAAGCTCAGCGACGTTCATTTTGCGGGAACTACAGGCTATGGATACAATGACTTGGGAAGAGACGTTTTAGAACAGATATATGCGGACATTTTCCATGCGGAGGCAGGTCTTGTAAGGCCGCAGGTAATATCGGGAACACATGCGCTTACTGTTGCTCTGGCAGGAAATTTAAGACCGGGAGACGAAATATTTTCACCTGTGGGACTTCCTTATGATACTTTGCAAGGCGTTATAGGAATAAGACCCGAAAAAGGTTCTCTTGCGGAATACGGTATAACATACAGTCAGAGGGAATTGCTTCCCGACGGAAACTTTGACTATGACGGCATAAGAGAGTCTCTTAAAAATAAAAAAATAAGACTTATAGAAATCCAGCGTTCGAGAGGATATGCTTGGAGAGAATCATTTACTGTTGAGAAAATAGGGGAACTTATTTCTTTTATTAAGGAAATAAGACCAGACGTTATATGTATGGTAGATAACTGCTACGGGGAATTTGTGGAGACCATTGAACCTACGGATGTAGGAGCGGATTTGTGCGTAGGATCGCTTATTAAAAACCCGGGAGGCGGACTGGCACCCATCGGCGGATATATAGTCGGTAAGGAAGAATATGTTGAAAATGCCGCTTACAGACTTACTGCTCCGGGTATGGGAAAAGAGGTAGGCGCCACACTGGGGGTTACCCCGTCTCTTATACAGGGATTGTTTATGGCTCCTCAGGTTGTATGCGGAAGTCTTAAAGGAGCGATGTTCGCTTCCAGACTTTTTGAAAATCTGGGAATAGAAGTTCTTCCTTCTTCAAATGTGAAAAGAGGAGACATTGTGCAGTCTATAAAGATGAATTCTGCCGAAAAAGTTATTGCTTTTTGCGAAGGAATACAAAAAGGAGCTCCCGTAGACAGCTATGTTACTCCCGAACCATGGGCAATGCCCGGATATGACTGCGACGTTATAATGGCGGCAGGCGCGTTTATACAGGGCGCTTCCATAGAACTCAGCGCCGATGCTCCTATTAAACCGCCGTATATAGTATATATGCAGGGCGGACTCAGTTGGCATCATGCTAAGATTGGAATAATGACCGGCTTACAGACAATGAAAGATAAGGGGCTTATATAAAGGAGCGGTGATATGAAAATATTTAAAAGGATTGTTGCCGTAACAGCGGCGGCTTTATCTTTATGTTCCTTCAGCGTGCATGCGGAAACATTAAAAACGCCTGAGATAAAGGCAAAGAGCGCAATACTCATTAATGCAGATACAGGAAGGATACTATATGAAAAAAACAGCCATGAAAAGCTGTATCCTGCCAGTATGACGAAAATGCTTACGGCAATGGTTGTACTTGACAATATGGAAGATGATGAAACGATAAAGGTTGATTATTCCATAAACGAGGTTCCTTTGGATTCCAGTAAAGCCGGAATAGCCGTAGGAGAGATAATAACGGTTGAAAACGTTGTCAGAGGCCTTATAATACCTTCCGGTAATGATATTGCCAATGCCGCGGCGTCTGCGGTAGCAAAAAAGGCATTGGGAGACGATATTTCTTATGAAGAAGCCGAAAAATACTTTGTAGGACTTATGAATACAAAAGCTTCCGAACTTGGATGCAAAGAGTCAGACTTTGCCAATCCTCACGGATACCACGATGATAACCATTATACTACGGCATACGACATGTCTCTGATAGCGCAGGCATGTATGGAATATGATATAATAGCTGAGGCGGCGAGAGAAACAAAGTTCAGCGGAAACAGCGCCGGGAATCAGAAATATAACGTTGACGGAAAAACAGCAGAGTATACATGGTACAGTCATAACGAGCTTATAACAAACGGAGCGAATCATTATGAATATGCTACCGGAATAAAAACGGGTTTTACAGACCAGGCAGGAGATTGTCTTGCGGCGTCGGCTACAAAAGATAATGAAAATTTAATAGCGATTATAATGAACTCGGAAGACCCCGGAAGATGGCAGGACGCAAAAATTTTGTTTGATTGGGCTTTTGAAAACTATGATATGATAGAGTATCGCCAGTCGGGAGTTGCCGCAACCGCGAAACTTAGCGGACATAACAGACTAAAAGGCGATACGGCAGAGATAAAGATAGAGGAAAACATGTCTGCATATCTTACTGCCGATGAGGCTGCCAATGTTCAGACGGAAATAATATATGACGGCGGCGGAGAATTTTTGCAGGCTCCTGTGGAACAGGGGGCGAAAATCGGTAAGCTGAGATTTACACTAAACGGTGAAACGATAGGTGAAACAGACGCCTTTTCATCAGTAGAGGTGAAAAAGGCAAATATATTCAATACGTCTATTTATTATATAAAAACTTTTTTCAGCAAGATTACGGCAAAGGAAAATCTTAAATATACAGCTTCTGTTTTGGTTATTATAGCTGTTATAATATTTATATTAATATTAAGACACAAAAGAAAACAAAGGTATAAAATCAAAGGCAGATATTATTCGGAAAGAGGAGTATATGACACAAGACGTATAAATAACGGCAAACGAAGAAGAAAAAATAAAAGACGAGACAAATATAATAAGTATAAATAAATAAAGTCCCGATGCATGAAGTCGTTAAATCAACGGTAGAAGTTGGTTTGATTTCAAGTCATCGGGACTTTTGTTTTAAGAAAGATAAAAAAATTCTGAGATTAACATAAAAACATCATTGGCTATTTATGGAAGCAAATTTAAGTATGGAAGAGTTATGACAAAGGTCTGTTTAAACGGCATTACAAATAAACTTTTATAACACGATATAAATACCGAGTTTTAAGATATTTATTCCATCATAATGATATTTTTTGCCTAAAAATTATGAAAAAAATAAATGGTGCAGACAAAAGTCTGCACCATCGATATTATAACGGTTTTTGCATTAATCAGCGCCTATAACAAATTCATGACCGTCTTCATCATCGTCATCATCATCGAAGTCTGTATGACCGTCTGTATCTTCAGGCAGTTCTATATCTCCGCCGATAACTATATCATCATTGTTATTATGCGATGAAGTACTGTGCGATGTTAAAGAACATGTTTGGCTTATGTCAACATATATTTTTCCGTTTTGAGCACAGCTTTCTTTACTTGGCCTGTTTACTATTTGACCGTTTACCACAGCCAAAGAAAGTTCTTCAACCACATCATCGGGACAATTAGGACCGGCTAAATGTCCGCTTTCTTTACATATTCGATAGATTGAATGTGCTGTACATTCGGATTTCGGAGCGGTGGCTTCCACACAATAGTCGGTTGAAACCATATTTCCGTAATATCCGGCACCGTAATAATCTGCCGCACATACGCCGCTTATCGGAATAGCGTTTTGTATAGCGCAATAACTTGCAGTCATTATTCCATCAGGCTTTTCAAACTCCT
Organism: uncultured Eubacteriales bacterium; assembly: GCA_900548595.1. Taxonomy (GTDB): domain Bacteria; phylum Bacillota; class Clostridia; order Lachnospirales; family Anaerotignaceae; genus Metalachnospira. The sequence continues at coordinate 4 of URLB01000106.1, read as the reverse complement.
TATA
>URLB01000105.1 GCA_900548595.1 uncultured Eubacteriales bacterium | reverse complement strand
ATTCAATCAAAGATACTGTTTCAGCAGTAAAAGAAAAAATAGTAAGCGGTACGGCTTTACTATTTTAGACAATTCCAGTTTATCTAATTGATAGCATAAACTTCTCAGCTTCATAGAACTACTCAATAATTCTTAAAAATACTCCGAATATTCACATGCAAAAACGGTCCTGTCTCTCTTATTCGGAAAGTTCAGGACCGCAAAATATTTTATTTTAAATTAAAACCTCTTTTATCAAATTCCTCTTTAAGAAGCTTCATATCAGGCGCTATGGAAATAGGTTCTCCTGCGGCTTTTATGGCATTGTTAACATCCTTAAGGCCGTTTCCGGAAATTATTCCGACAACAGACGCATCCTCGGGTATAAGTCCCAACTGGCGCGCTTTTTTTATTCCGGCTGCCCCCGTTACTCCGGCAGGTTCTCCGAAAAGACCGCATGTGCGTCCAAGTAGTCTCATGGCTCCCAGTATTTCTTCATCGGTAACATTTACCGCTATTCCCTTTGACTCCCTTACTGCATTAAGAGCCTTATCCGCATTTCTCGGTACTCCGACGGCTATAGAATCGGCTATTGTATTTTCTTCCATAGGCTGCCAAGGTCTTCCTGTCTGAAGTTCCGTATTAAGCGGACAACAGCCTGCCGCCTGAACGCTTATCAATTTCGGAAGCCTGTCAATAATACCCGTATAATACAAATCTTTAAATCCTTTCCAAACTCCGGCTATCGTACACCCGTCCCCAATGGAAACAGCAACGTAATCCGGAACATTAAAGTTCATTTGTTCTGCTATCTCCAGAGAAACGGTTTTTTTACCTTCCACAAGATATGGATTTATGGCGGCATTTCTGTTATACCACCCCCACCTGTCTATCGCTTCGGCTGAAAGTCTGAACGTCTCTTCATAAGTTCCCTGCACCGATATTACATTGGCTCCGAATATCATAAGCTGCGCTACTTTTCCCTTAGGCGCTCTGGATGGAACAAAAATATATGTTTTAAAACCTGCTGCGGCGGCATTTCCCGCCAACGATGACGCGGCATTTCCAGTTGAAGAGCACGCAATCGTATCAGCCTTTGCCTCTGCGGCTTTTGCAACGGCCATTGCCGACGCCCTGTCTTTAAGACTTGCAGTCGGGTTAATTCCGTCGTCTTTTATCCACAATTTTTTAATGCCTATCATTTCGGCAAGCTTGGGGACTTCATAAAAAGGCGACCAACCAACCCTAAGCGGCGTATTTTTTGTATCCTCCTCAACGGGAAGATATTCCCTGTAACGCCACATGGAATAGTCTCCGCTGTCAATTATTTTCTTTGCCGTTACTTTTGAAGATATATATTTATAGTCATATTTTATGTCAAGAATACCTCCGCAATGCGGACATACGGTAATATCGGGCTTTGGCTCTATCTCTGCGCCGCATTTAATACATACGGCTGATATAATGTTATGCAATTTGACAACCTCCTACATCATCAAAATCCGATAAGCAAAAGCCATCGGATTTTGTTTATTTTATTATAAAGTTTTAAGCACTCCCGACGCTTCATTGAACTCATTTATAAGTTCATCAAGGTCTTTTGCCTGTGAGTGAACTCCCTTCCATGTTTTTTCGGGGTTATACCAAAGATCGTTCAGTTCTTCCACTGTTCTTCCCTGCTGCTCTACCCATGTATAGTACTTAAGATTATGTACTCTCTTACGTCCGATATATGTAAGCTCTTCCATATTGTCCGTACGAAGACTGAGCATATGTAAATTATGGTCAACTGCTGCGCTTGTCATTGTATAAGGTCCGTTTTCCTCTTCCAATTCTTTAATTCTAGAACCGTACATGTCAACAGAGTCCGTCAGCACCGTAGCTATAACGTCATGCTCCGTCATTTCATAATATTTAGCCATCTTTATTGCGCAAAGAACATTAGCCGTTCCGGAAATTCCGAGATACGAGAGTTTTTCAACAACCTCAGGTGAAACATGAGCCTCATTAATAAGATATTCTTTACCTATAGGGTCGTTGAAAAGCCTTATAAGTCTCTGGCTGTCCTCATCGTCTATATCGATAACCATATCCGTATTTTTAACATTATGTATCCAAGGAATATGTTTATCTCCTATACCCTCTATTCTGTGTCCGCCGAATCCGTTATTCAAAATTGTAGGGCACTGGAGCGCCTCGCCTACCGCAAGCTTCATTTCAGGATAAACTTCTTTCAGATAATCTCCGCAGCCTATCGTTCCGGCAGAACCCGAAGTAAAGCAAGCTCCCGCAAGTCTGTCTCCGTCTTTTTTCACAGACTCAAACGCTTCGGCAATTGCGCTTCCCGTAACCTGATAATGCCACAAATGATTTCCCATCTCCTCAAACTGGTTGAAAATCATTACATCGTCTCTTGTAGTTTTAAGCTCCCATGTTTTATCAAAGATTTCTTTTACATTTGATTCGCAGCCCGGTGTAGCTATGACCTCTCCCGCTATTTTTGACAGCCAGTCAAAACGTTCTTTGCTCATACCTGCCGGAAGTATTGCTATGGAATCGCAAGCAAGCAGCTTGGAGTTAAATGCTCCGCCTCGGCAGTAATTTCCCGTTGACGGCCATACGGCTTTATGACGTGTGGCGTCAAACTGACCTGTTACAAGTCTCGGCGCAAGACAGCCAAACGACGCTCCTACCTTATGACATCCTGTGGGGAACCACTTTCCTATAAGGCAGATTATGCGTGCGTTTACGCCCGTCAGCTCTTTAGGCAGCTCAATAAAATTGGGCTTTCCGAAAAGACCGCCATTTTCTTTCTGTTCGTTTTTCCATGTAATTCTGAAAAGGTTAATAGGATCGACGTCCCACAAGCCTACGTTTACAAGTCTGTCTTTTATTTTATCGGGTATTGTTTCCGGGTGTTTCATCTGTTCGTATGTAGGAATAACAATTTTATTCTCTCTGGCTTTTTTAATATTACGCTCGAGATTTTCTTTGTTTATTGTCAAATCAATCATATTTTGCCCTCCTAAAAATAGATGACTGCTGTTTTATATTTCTAATATATCACGGCAAACTATTTTTGTAAACAACACAAAAATTTTTAGACAAAACAATTTTATTTTTTTCAAAAATCTCAAAATAGTTATATTTTATATCTTTTGTATACTACATATAAAATCAGAACGGTTAACCTCTTATAAAAAAATAACGGCAGTATTCCGAATAATTCCGTACACTGCCGTTATTGCTATAAAACATATTTTATTTAAACACAATTATACTTCTCGTCTTAAAATAAATCAAATTATTTACAGTATCTTTCTAAGTCTTTCGATAGCTTCTTCCGTATTTTCTCTGCTTCCGAATGCCGTAAGCCTGAAATATCCCTCTCCTGCGTTTCCGAATCCCTCTCCTGGAGTTCCGCCTACCTGAGCGTTTTCCAAAAGCCAGTCAAAGAATGCCCATGAATCCATTCCGTCAGGACATTTCAGCCATATATACGGTGAACATACTCCTCCGGAGAACCAAATTCCTTTTTCTCTAAGCAATTCGGCAATAAGCTTTGCATTGTCCATGTAATACTTAATATTCTCTTTAGCTTCTTTAAATCCTTCAGGCGATAACGCAGCTTCAGCCGCTCTCTGTATAACGTACGGAACGCCATTAAATTTCGTAGCCTGTCTTCTTGCCCAAAGCTTCTGCAAAGATTTTCCGTTTGCCGTAAGTTCTGCCGGGAAAACCGTCCATGAACATCTTGTTCCCGTAAAGCCTGCCATTTTTGAAAAACTGCATATTTCTACAGCGCATTCTTTGGCGCCCTCAACGGCATATATCGAATGAGGATAATCTCCCTCGATAAACGCTTCATAGGCTGAGTCGAAAATAATTAAAGAACCGCTTTCCTTTGCGTAATCAACCCACTGACCGAGCTGTTCCTTTGTGTATACAGCTCCTGTGGGGTTATTGGGTGAGCAAAGGTATATGATATACGGCTTTTTCTCAAGTCCGTCGGGCATAGGGAGGAAATTATTTTCATTATTTCCTTCCATAAGCTCAATATTTCTTCCGCACATTATATTGCTGTCCATGTATACGGGATATACGGGGTCGGGTATAAGTATATCGTTGTCCCCGAGTATGTCTACAATATTTCCGCAGTCGCTTTTTGCACCGTCGCTTACAAATACTTCCGATGCGTCTATTTTAACTCCGTTACGTCCGTAATAGTCGGAAACAGCCTCTCTCAAAAAGTCATATCCGTATTCGGGCGGATATCCTCTGAAAGTATCCTTATCTGCCATTTCATCAACAGCTTTGTGCATAGCCTCTATTACGGTTTTAGTCAAAGGAAGTGTAACATCTCCTATACTGAGTTTTATAACTTTTTTATCGGGATGCTCGGCAGTATACTTATTTATTCTTCTCGCCGTCTCCGAAAAAAGATAGCTTTCTTTAAGGTTATCATAATTTTCATTAATTTTTATATTCATATTCAAACACTCCCTCATATGCTGTCTCTGCTTTTCCTGTCATAAACACGGTTCCGTCTGAACAATATCTTATTATCAAATTTCCGCCGACAAGATGAACCGTAACGTCCGTATCCATTTTGCATATTCCGTTAAGACAAGCCGCTACAACAGTTGCGCATGTACCTGTTCCGCATGCAAATGTTTCTCCGCTGCCTCTTTCCCATACTCTCATTTGAAGAGTTTTTTCATCAATAACCCTTACAAACTCCGTATTGACTCTGTCCGGGAAAATATCCATGTTTTCGAAATAAGGACCTATTTTTTCAAGATCGAGTCCGTCAACGTCATCAATAAAACATACCGCATGGGGATTTCCCATGGAAACCGCCGTCAGTCTGTATTCTTTACCCATGACCGTTACAGGCTCGTTTATCATCGTATCTCCGTCCCATTTAACTGGTATAAGCTTCGGTTCAAGTATAGCCTTTCCCATATCAACGCATACGGTATCTACTTTATTATCGGTTATATTCAGTTTTAGGGTTTTAATTCCGCTTAATGTATCCACAGTTATTTCGGTTTTATTCACAATGCCTTTATCGTATAAGAATTTTCCGACGCACCTTATACCGTTGCCGCACATCTTTGCCTCGCTTCCGTCGGCGTTGAATATTCTCATTTTAGCGTCCGCTTTATCGGAAGCGCATACCATTATAAGTCCATCCGAACCTACCGAAAAATGTCTCGGTGAAACCGCTTTTGAAATTTCTCCCGGATTAGGCAACTCCTTATCCATGCAATTTACATAAACATAGTCGTTTCCTATTCCGTGCATTTTTGTGAAATTAAACTTCATTGTAACCCTCCTGTCAGAAATTATGTCAATTATTAATGTTTAAGCGCAGCCTTTACAAGACCTACAAATAAGTCGTGCGCTCTGTTGGGACGGCTCTTAAACTCGGGGTGATACTGAACGCCGATATAAAAATCATTTTCGGGAACTTCAACAGTTTCGACTATTCTGTTATCGGGAGATGTTCCGCTGATTACAAGTCCGTTATTTTCCATGATTTCTCTGTAGTCGTTATTAAACTCATAACGATGACGATGTCTCTCATATATAAGTTCAGATTTGTAACATTCAAACATCTTAGATCCCGGCTTAACCTTGCATGGATATGCGCCCAGTCTCATTGTTCCGCCTTTGGCTATTTCATTATTCTGATCCGGCATAAAGTCTATAACTTTATTTGCGGTATCCTCATCAAATTCTCCTGAATTTGCGTCTTTTATTCCGCAAGCATATCTTGCAAATTCGATTACGGCTATCTGCATACCCAGACATATTCCAAGCATAGGGATATTATTTGTACGACAGTAGTGAGCGGCAGCTATTTTGCCTTCTATTCCTCTGTTACCGAATCCTCCCGGTATAACTATTCCGGAGCATTTTCTTAAAACATCGGCAACATTGTCGTTGTTAATTGTTTCGGAGTCTATCCATTCTATTTCAACATAGGCTTCATTTTCATATCCCGCATGTCTCAGCGCTTCCGCAACGGAAAGATATGCGTCATGAAGCTGTACATATTTTCCTACAATTCCTATTCTTACTTCTTTTGTTCTTGCCTTTATTCTTGAAATCATGTTTACCCAGTCTTCAAGGTCGGGGCTTGGCGTTTTTAAGCCGAGTTCACGGCATACAATGTTTGAGAATCCGCTCTTTTCAAGCATAAGAGGCGCTTCGTACAATACGGGAATCGTAATATTTTCAATAACGCAATCCTGCTTTACATTACAGAACATAGCTATTTTCTTAAATATGGATTCTTCTATCGGCTCGTCACATCTGAGAACTATAATATTAGGATTAATTCCCATACCCTGAAGTTCCTTAACAGAATGCTGCGTAGGTTTTGACTTATGCTCTTCCGAACCTCTTATATACGGTACGAGCGTAACATGTATGTAAAGAGAATTTTCTCTTCCGACCTCTATTCCGACCTGACGTATAGCCTCAAGGAAAGGCTGACTTTCTATATCGCCTGTTGTGCCTCCGATTTCCGTTATGACGACGTCTGCGTCTGTTTTCTGCGCCACGCCGTAAATAAACTCCTTGATTTCATTTGTTACATGAGGTATTACCTGGACTGTTTCGCCGAGATATTCCCCTCTTCTTTCTTTATTAAGAACGTTCCAATAAACCTTTCCTGTAGTAAGGTTTGAATATTTATTAAGATTTTCGTCTATAAAACGCTCGTAATGACCAAGGTCAAGGTCTGTTTCGGCTCCGTCCTCCGTAACAAATACCTCTCCGTGCTGATACGGGCTCATAGTTCCTGGGTCAACATTAATATACGGGTCAAGCTTCTGTGCGGCAACCTTTAATCCTCTTGCTTTAAGAAGCCTTCCCAGAGCTGCTGCCGTTATACCTTTACCAAGTCCTGATACAACGCCTCCGGTAACAAAAATAAACTTTGTCATAACAATAATCCTCCAAAATCTCCTTGAAAAAGCCTAATTTTTAACAGTTTATCATAAAAGGGCACTCATCCTGTATGAGTAATATAACCAGTATAGGATGAAC
>URLB01000104.1 GCA_900548595.1 uncultured Eubacteriales bacterium | reverse complement strand
AAGTCGCTTCTCATCAAGTTTTCTTGGGAAAAAGATAAAAGAAAATAAACTCATAGTGTTCACGTCCTATAATTTTATTCGCATAAACAGTTATCATAGTTTTTATTTTACTATGTTTGGCAATGAGTGAACAGCATTATGTACGTTATTAAGAAATTTTTAGAAAATTTTTTAACCCGGACTTCGCATTTCGGAGCTTTTTATGGTATAGTAAAGCTATATAAACTTATCTTTGGAGGGGTATTTATGAACAAAAAAGCGTTGGCTCTTTTTGCGGCTGTGTTAACGGCAGGCTCATCGGTCTGCGTTTCGGCTGCGGAAATTTTTTCGGATATAAACGATGTGCCTTGGGGAGGCGCTCAGGCATATATAAACAGCGTATACGAAAACGGTCTTATGGTAGGAGATGTTGACGAAAACGGAAAAAGAGTTTTCAGAGCAAAGGAAAATATATCATATAATGAGCTTGTGCAGCTTGTTTATAACCTGTCGGAAGATACTGCCGATAATGATACGATAAACAAATGGGCAGAAGAAATGAGAAAAAACAATATTCCCAAATGGGCGTATAACAGCGTTTCGTATGCTTTGGAAAACGGCATAATAACACGTACAAACATATCGTCATTTATGAACATGGACGGAAGCGCAAGAAGCGCCACAAGGGAAGATACCGCATATATTTTTGGAAGATTTTTGGAAAACGAAGGAGTAAAGGCTTCTGCGGCTGTTAAAAACTTTGCGGATAAAAACAAAATATCCGCCGTATGTGCGCCTTATGTAGATTTGCTTTCAAGCCTTGACATACTTGTTGGAGATGAAAACAACAATTTTAATCCCAATAATACGGTAAACAGAGCGGAAACTGCGGTAATAGCAACAAAAACCAATAATATTTTGAAAGACAGAGAAAGCGATCCTGTCCATGAAGATAAAACAGGAAGCGACTATTCGGGTTATATAAATAATGTTACGGAAGATTCTTTCATGCTCTATACTTTTGACGGAGAAAGCGTTATTCTTGATAGGGCGTGGGATTCCCAGTTTTATCTCGACGGAGAGAAAACCGACACAAGGGCAATTTATTCTCTCACATCAAACGGAATACTCGTAAAAGCAGACGTATATGTTAATTCCGATAATGTTGCAATGGAAATATATTGTACAAGAGAAGGTATCGAAGGCGAGGTAACGGGTATTGGACATAAAGAGGGAGACTACAAAAGAGGAAGCAGAAAAATACCCTATTCTTTTGATACCGTTACGATTACATATACAAACGGATTGAGCAGATCGTATAGAATAGATGAGGATACGTCTTTCTACTATGATGATGAGGAAATAGACGTTGTGGAATTTCAGAAACTTATAGGAAAGTCGCTTCCCGACAATGCGGAATTGGAAATATATGAGCCTGACGAGGACGAAGATGACGAGAGCTATCTCCCTGTTTACGGAGAGGCGGACGCAGAGTTTAATGACGAGTACTATGTATATCCCCAGACAAGGATAAAGGAATTGCGTCTTCATACTGTAATGCTTGAAAATGCGGTTATATCTTCTATTAATAATGAAGAAATAACGGTTCTTGACGAGGAAGGAAAGGAATATGAATATAAGCTTGCCGACGGAGCTAGATTTTATGTTGACGGCAAGAAAGAAAGAATAACGGATTTCAAAAAGGCTGTGAAGATGGATTTGTCGAATGTTAAAATTAAATATGACAATGACGGATATGTTACGCATCTTTATGCCGAAGAGTAAAAATAAGATAAACCGAGAATTTTATCGAGACGGTAAGGTTCTCGGTTTTTTAGTCGCGCGATTCCGCATTTGTAATAATTAAGAATATAAAAACCTCCCTTTTTGAATTTATAGAGGGAGGTATACTCATAGATAGCAACTGCTCAATATATTAGAGTTTACAGGGAATGATTATAGTAATCTATTATCTGACCGTTTTCGTTATAAAACGTAATATTTCCTATGTTAACGGGTAGGACGATAGCAAATGGCTTGTTACTGTCAATGTCAATTAATTGTACGGTATTTCCGTCGTCTATTTCGAGTCGATTAATCTTTTGATTATTCATAGAAATGAATGCACATTCGTCGAAATTTTCTACTGTGTATTTTGCAATGTAATCTTCCGTTTCTGTTATATCGCCGCCGCCGCGGAAAAAATATCCGAAGGATAACCCCGGTCTGTTTACATAAACGGAAAATGTGTGGTCATTCTTATCTTTGGGATAAGAAATAAATGCTGCCATGGTATCGGAAATACTTCCGTCAATTGACCAATCTTTTGGGATTTTTTGTGATTTGCGGATGTCTGTTTCTAAATTACTTGCCTTTATGCCTATATCATTGTTAACATAAAGAAACCCGATAAATAAAAGACATATAATAATAACACCTAATAATATTTTCGGAAATTTTTTCATATAATTCATACTCCTCCGTCAAATCACAATATTATTTACTTTACCTTATCTTATCATATATTTTTAAATCATTCAATGTACATTGTTTTATAGCTTTTCGGTAATATAAAAATCGGCTGAGATTGATTTGTACACGGTTTTATGCTATATTAAAATTTAAAGTATTGAAAAAAATACTTTATAAAATGCTTGTATAGACATATATAATCAAAGGATATGATTTTCTGAATTTCGACGTACTGATATGTTATACTGCATAATTATAAAGGGTTAACTGCAAAAAGGCTTTGCGAAAATTTTGTATGGCTTAATTCATGTTTCGACAGTTATTAACATTAACAGGTCGGAATATGAATGTAGATAATGCGGTTATCCTAAAGAGGAAGGAGTTTTTTTAATGAAAAAATATTTTGCTGTGTTTATGGCGGCTTTAATGTCATTGGGAACGGCGGTAAGCGTCAGCGCCGCTTCTTTCAGCGACATAAATAATGTACCGTGGGAGGGCGCTAAAGAATATATAAATAAGGTAGCCGACCTCGGACTTATGGTAGGGGATACGGATAAATCGGGAAATAAAGTTTTCAGAGCAAAAGACAGAATTACATACTGTGAAGCTATGCAGCTTGCATACAGTGTTCTTGAGAAAACGGGAAGTTTGGAAACAACCGAAAACACAGTTTCCAAGTGGACAGACGCCATGAAAAAGGCTGATATACCGCAGTGGGCATATACGGCTGTTGCATACGGTCTGGAGAGCGGAATAGTATCAACAAATGATATTGAAATATTTATTAAAGATGACGGCACTAACAGGGATTCTACAAGGGAAAATGTCGCTGTGATTTTCGGAAAGGCGCTCAGCCATATTTCCAAGGTAAATACTTCGGCGGAACTCAGTTTTAAGGATAAGGCTGAAATAACAGCGACAAGCGTACCGTATATAGACCTTTTGGCAAGGCTTGGAATACTTGTCGGCGACAGCGACGGTAACTTTAATCCGAAAAATTATATAAACAGAGCTGAAATGGCTGTAATAGCCTCTAAGTCTTACGAAAAGATAAATGAGCTGAAAAAGTCGGAAGAAAAACCTGAAACACCGGCAACACAGGACTTTTTAGGAACGATAATTTTAACTGACGACGGCTCGGACAACAAAACCATAGCGGTAAGCGAGAATGAAACGGGAAAAACCTCTACATTTACACTTAATTCATTAACCCCTGTAATTACAGAAGACGGAAAGACAAAGAAATACGAAGATATAACAGTCGGAGATATGGTTACGGTAACAACGACCAACGGGGTTGTGGTATCTGTCAGAATACTTGTTGATAATGAAAACATCGATGAAGACAAAAAAGATGACGATGTTCTCGAAGGATATCTCAATAATATAACAAGCAGGGTTATAACGTTCGATACGGAAGACGGCGAACAGAAAAGGTATGAATTTTCGTCAAATCCCAGAATTACCCTTAACGGCGGACTTGTATCTAAGGACGACCTTTATGAGTATGTAGTGGACAGAAATACTCTTTTTATTAAAGTAACCCTTGACGAAAACGGAGAAGTCGATTCCTTAAGCGCGGAATTCAGCGATGTTGAGGGGGAACTTACCAATATTAAAGACGGAGATTTATACATCAAAAGCGAATATGCCGACAAGAAAAAGACAGTAAAGGTTACTATGTCAAATGACTGCGAGATATATCTTGATGATGAGAAAATAAGCGAGTCAAAAGCCGAAGACCTCTTTGATGATAAGGATGGCGGATATTATGCAAAGGCGGAAGTAGATAATTTTAATAAAGCTACAAAGGTAGAGATATTCCGTGATACATATACCGAAGGGGAGCTGAAAAAAATAAGCTCATCTTCAATTGAAATAAAAACGAGCTTCGGAAGAACAGTAGAGTTTGATATAGACGATGACGCCGAATTTGTTTTAAACGGAGGGGAATCGACCTATAAGAAAATAAAAAATGCTCTGGAGGATGCCGACCTGCTTGTAACGCTGGAATTTGATGACGACGATGTTGTAACGAAAGTCAGAGCTCAGATGAAAGAAATAAAAGGCGAGCTGAAAGCTGCGGATAATAAAAAAATAGTTATTGTAGATGAAGATGATAACAGAATGTCTCTGGAGTATGACAGAGATATAGAGTGTAAGTTTGACGGTGAAAAGGTTACATATTCCAAGTTCCAGAAACTCTACAAGGATGCGGAGAGCAAGGTCGTAGCGAAAGCGGAATTGGATGATAACGGAGCTGTTACAAAGATATCCGCATATCAGGGTTCCGAAAGCGAAGGAACTGTCGTAAGCATATCCAGCAGCGAAATAACATTTGAGGACGCAGCCGGAATAGAGCATAATTATAAGGTTGAACCGGCTGCAAGGGGTTATATTAACGAAGAAGAACTTTTCCCTGCCTCAAAGGTGCTTGACTATGCAAGAGAGGACGGAGCGCATGTCAGAGTTACGTTCAGCAGCAGAGGATATGTAAACAGAATATTCATTACATTAGAAGAATAAAGGTGTGTGATTTATATGAGATATGAAGGAGCAGTATACAGACCGCCCAGTGAGGCAGGAAGCCTTATAATACAGATGACAATAGGATGTGCCAGAAATACATGCAGGTTCTGCAACATGTATAAGGCGAAAAATTTCAGAATTCGTCCTATGGAAGACGTAGTGGAAGACCTGGTTATGGCGAGAAAATATTATAAAGACTACCTTGTAAGAAGGGTATTCCTTGCCGACGGCGATGCCCTCATTTGTAAAACAGAGGATTTGCTTTATATCATGGGAGAAGTAAAGAGACTTTTTCCCGAAAACGAGAGAATTACAATGTACGGAGCTCCAAAGGACGTACTTCTTAAAAGCCATGAGGAGCTTGTAAAATTGAGAGAAGCCGGACTTGAAATGGTATATGTGGGAGCGGAGTCGGGAGATAACGACGTTTTGGAGTATGTAAAAAAAGGCGCTACACATGAGGAAATAGCCGAAGCCGGAAGAAGACTGAAAGAGGCGGGGATAAAAGTATCCGTAACGCTTATATCCGGACTTGGCGGTAAGAAATATTTGGAAAGCCATGCCATAAATTCGGCGAAACTTATAAGTGAAATGAAACCGGATTATGTCGGCTTCCTTACATTGCTTTTGGAAAGCGGAGCGCCGATGTACGAAGAACTGAGAGACGGAAAATTCAATTATCTTACTCCGCCGGAGGTTTTTGAGGAGCTTAAGCTGTTTATCAAAAATGTTGATTCAGAGGGTACTGTTTTCCGTTCTAACCATGCTTCCAATTATATTTCTCTCGGCGGAACATTTAACAAGGACAATGAAAAACTGCTCAAACAGATAGAGCAGGCGGAAAAGAAAAATGTTTATAAGCCGGAATACTACAGAGGACTGTAAGAGAGGGTAATTTGCAATGACTTATATCGGTTATTTGGCTGCCGCAATAATATTCGCAACGGTATGGGCTATGTTTGCAACGGGTCGCAGAAGCTGGCTTGTTACGGCTTTTTGGGCTTTTATAGCGTTGGTTACGGCTATGGGTGTAAAAAGAGGTCTTGAAATAAACGGACTGTGTCTTTGTATAGCCGTTTTTGAAACTATAATGAGCATAAGAGCCACATACGGAATAATAATATGGAACCAGAATTTTAAAGATAAGGGCGTTGTACTGCCGATAGTCATTTATCTCATTACAGCGATGCTGACAGGCTATTGTATTATACAAATACAAAAACTCGGATATGTGCCTGATATTATGGGTGTTAACAGAGAAATGGGCTTTATTCGCAAATTAATAAATATAGCTTTTGTTCTGGCTGTTTCCATTCCGCCGGCGTATGTGGGACTTCTTCGTTTTGAAAGATTTTTTTCTAACAAAACGGAGCTTATATTGCTTAACTGCAAATTTTATACAAGCAGTCTCGCAAACGGAGGAGTGTTTAAGGGATACTATATGTATGGGATTAATAACGGTGTGAAACATTATTTCAGGGTTACCAAAAGAATGTATTTTATGCTCAGATTTGAGGACAGGCTGAAGCTTAATTTGTATAAAGATTTGAGAGAAAATATGTTTGCCGTAGAAAATCCGTGTCCCAAAGCGCTTGAACATGTTGCCGGCAGGGATATACGCATGGCTAAAAACATAGCAATGTCCGCTGTTGTATACATTATAATAATGATAGTAATGTTATAGAAATAAAAAATATCGGAATCCAAGTAAGGATTTCGATATTTTTTATTTTGTATCAATAGTATTTACTGTTATGGCATATACTCTTTTAGGGAGGATATGCCATGAATATGAAAATCTTAAAAAAATATATAGTGATGTTCCAGTGCTTTGTATTGATATGTATTGCGGCTGTCCCGTTTGCGGTTTCAAGAGGTATAAAGTTTCCTTTTAATAATATAACAAAGGAGAAAAAAACGGGAGAGGTAAAATATACGCCGTCCGTTTCATATACTGTCGGCGGTGAAAAAATGGACGAGTACATAAAAGGCGTTGTTGCGGCTGAAATGCCAGCTTCATTTCCGATTGAAGCGCTAAAGGCTCAGTCCGTGGCTTCAAGAACGTATGCGGTCAGAGCCGTTGAAAACGCAGATAAGGAGCTTAACCCGTCAGATATAG
>URLB01000103.1 GCA_900548595.1 uncultured Eubacteriales bacterium | reverse complement strand
TTCAAATAAGCAAATATTATTCTGATTTTATTAGGATATAGTCATATAATAAATTATACAACGAAAAATGATTTGGTGTAAATACTGCTTTTTTTATTATGTAATCAGATGTTTTTATACAAGTTTGATATAGATGATTTTTGTAGAGTATATACCTGCCTTGCAATTAAAAAGTTAATAGTATATAATGCCCTTAGATAAATAAAATGGGAGGTATTTTCTTTATGGTATTTGGAGTTATGGCACGTGCTGTCGAATATAATGAAAATGATGCTGTTCGTATACATCATCTTATAAAAGTTCATTCTTTTGCCAGGATTATCGGAAAGGCTGACGGTTTTGATGAGAATAATCAGAAAATAACGGAACTGGCTGCCATACTACATGATATAGGAATGCATAATGCCGAAAAGAAATATAATTCCACAGAGGGAAAATATCAGGAGATAGAAGGAGAACCTTTGGCAAGAGAAATACTGAAGGACGCGCATGTACCGGGATGGATTATCGACAGAGTATGCTATATAGTCGGACACCATCACACATTAAGCGCAATAAACGGAATTGATTTCCGTGCAGTCATAGAAGCGGATACTCTTGTTAACATTCTTGATAAAAAAATAACCGATAAAGAACGAATAATGAAAATAAGAGATTTGATTTTTAAAACAAAAAAAGGAACACAACTGCTTAATCAGATGTATTTAAACGATAAATACACAGGATAATTTCAGCGGTATTATATGAAATAATGGGCTTATTCACTAGGCCCATTATTTAAGTTTTGAAACATTTTCATGTACGGAGGCGATTAAAATGGCGTATGACGGAATAGCTGTGTCTAATATAGTCTATGAGTTAAAAAGTAAATTTACCGGCGGAAGAATTGACAAAATATATCAGCCGGGGAATGATGAAATAATTTTTTCAGTACGTTCGGTAAAAGAAGGGAATTTCAGAGTTCTGCTGTCGGCAAATTCTATGCATCCCAGAATACACATAACGCAGATAAAAAAGGAAAATCCCATTTCGGCGCCAATGTTCTGCATGGTTTTAAGAAAGCATATTGCAGGGGGAAGAATACTTAACATATACCAGCCTGATTTTGAAAGAATAATAATAATAGAAGTTGAAAGTATGAATGAAATGGGCGATTTGGGTATAAAAAGGATTATTACGGAGTTTATGGGTAAGTATTCTAATATAATACTTACCGATGAAAACTGGCGTATATTGGATTCGATAAAGCATGTCAGCCATGATAAAAGTTCCGTAAGAGAGGTGCTTCCCGGAGGGCAGTATGTATTTCCTCCTTCGCAGGACAAATACGACCCAATGAAACTGGATTTTGAACGATTTAAGGAGCTTGCCGAGGAAAAGACAGGTCAGACCTTGCAAGCTTTTATATATAAAAGTTATACGGGAATAAGTCCAGCCTATGCATCGGAAATATGCTTTAATGCAGGACTCGATTCATCTGACAGAGTTCAGCAGTTAAGCGGTGAAAATATCCGTGAATTATATGACAGCATAAGCAAAGATGCAGAAAAAATAAAATCCGGCAAGTTTTCTCCGCATATAGTATATGATAAAGACGGAGGCGTAATAGACTTCTTTTCGCTTTCGTCAAATCAGTATGGAAACAGCGAAAGAAAATATTTTGAATCGTTTTCCGAACTGCTTGAGGAATTTTATGCAAGGAAAGATAATCAATATCATATAAAACAGAAAGCACATGATATAAGAAGACTTGTTTCTTCAAATATAGAAAGATGCGCCAGAAAGCTGGAGTTACAGATAAAATCCATAAATGATACAAAAAACAAGGATTTCTATAGGTTTTGCGGAGAATTGATAACCGCAAATATGTATTCTATTGAAGATAAAGCCGACAAATTTACTGCGCTTAATTACTATGAAGAAAATATGCCTGAAGTAGAGATAAAACTTGACCCTCTTTTGACGGCGTCGGAAAATGCAAATAAATATTATAACAAATATAATAAGGCAAAGAGGACTTATGCTGCCGCAACGGAGCAGAAAAAGCAGACGGAGGAAGAATTGGCATATTTGGAAAGCGTTTTAACGGCAATAGACGCTGCCGAAGATGACAGCGACTTGAAAGAAATAAAAGAAGAACTTGTTTCAGAAGGATATATAAGAGCTAAGAAGAAAACAAAGGATAAAAAACAAGGTATAAAAAAATCAAAGCCGTTGTACTTTGTATCTTCCGACGGCATAGAAATCTACGCAGGAAAAAGCAATCTGCAAAATGACGAACTTACTCTTAAAACTGCCGACAGCAACGATATATGGCTGCACACAAAAAATATACCGGGATCGCATGTTATAATCAGGTGCGGAGGAAATACCCCTCCGGAAAGAACTGTATTTGAGGCTGCGGTAATAGCGGCTACATATTCAAAGGCAAAGGATTCGTCAAAAGTACCCGTTGACTATACAGTAAGAAAAAATGTAAAAAAACCGCGTGGCGCTAAACCTGGAATGGTAATATATGAACAGAATAAAACAATTTATGTAGATCCAAACGAGAGGTTTGTCCAATCATTGGAAAAGTCCGTTAAATAAATTAAAAAAGCCATGAAATATAATCAACTGTAAAGTTAGTTATTTCATGGCTTTTTATATGGAGCTGTATTTTAATAGTAAAATTCGGAACGGTGCTCGATTATGTATTCTGCTATAAGGGAGATAAACTGAGAGTTTGTAGGCTTTTTACCGAGATTACATGAAGTGAGTTCCTGAAAAAGAACATCTCCATTGCAATTCCATGCATGATCTATTGCTTTTCTCATGCAGCGTTCAACTCTGGCAGGTGTGGAACTATGGACTTTAGCTACATAAGGATAAATATATTTAGTAATGCCAAGCTCCTGCATAGGACATGAGACTTTATATTCCACAGCGGTAAGAAAGTAATGAAATCCGCTATGACTCGGAAGAAAATTAAGCTTTCTCATCAACAGAGAAAGAGCTTCTTGCTTAAAGTTGCTGTTGTTTCTGTAGACGTTTGTAATTTTTTCAGATGCTGCATTTTTTATAAGTTCATCGTTTTCCGACATAATGGATATAATACTTTCATCTAACATAAGTCTTTCAACTGTCTTTTTAGCCTCATCGGTCTTTTTCACTTTAATTATAAGAGTTATAGTATTTTCCGTTCTTTCCATAAAACGACCTCCTGAGAAAGTAGTTACCTACATTTTAATACAAATTTTGATTAAATACATAAAAATATAGAATTTTGTGGAAAATCTTGTCGACAAAAATGTCGTATTATAACGATAAAAGGCGAAAATATAGGTTTTCATATAGAGGTTTTTGCTTTCTGAAAAACAAAAATATATAGATTTTTGTGGGTTACGGGATAAAAGCATAAAGCAAAGATTAGTAAGTATAAATTTGCAGTCGGTACACATACTAATGTTGCAGTCAAATTATATAAGAAAGGGTGGTTATTTATGTTTTTTCATGAGAAAAAACTTTTTCATCCTGTAGAGGTTGAGAAGCCCAATCCTCAGTATGCCGTTATTTTACAGGAACAGCTTGGCGGAGGAAACGGCGAATTGAAAGCGGCCATGCAGTATATGTCTCAGAGTTTTAGAATAAAAGATAAAGAAATAAAAGATTTATTTATGGATATAGCCGCTGAGGAACTCGGACACATGGAAATGGTAGCGGAAACAATAAATCTGCTTAACGGACATAATGTTGATTGTTATGAGGTAAATGCAGGTGAAATACAGTCCCATACAATTCTCGGACTTAGTCCCGGACTTATAAATTCTTCAGGATATTCATGGACTGCCGATTATGTTACCGTAACGGGAGACTTGTGTGCGGATCTTCTGTCTAATATAGCGTCCGAGCAAAGAGCGAAAGTTGTGTACGAACATCTGTACAGACAGATAGGAGACAAAAAGGTACGCGATACCATTGATTTCCTTTTAAACAGAGAAGAAGCGCATAACCAAATGTTCAGAGACGCATTTAATAAGGTGATGGATTCCGGTTCTAACAGAGATTTCGGAACAACAAAAGCTGCAAGAATGTACTTTAATATGTCTTCACCGTCTTCAACAAAAAGTCCTGAAGAAATAAGAGTAAAGGCGCCTGAATTTAAGTGATATAAGGGGCTTTTGCCCCTTTACATAACTGCAAACGGGGGTTTCTTATGATTTGTATCGGAATAGTGGGAGATGTCAGCGAAAACTTTATAAGGCAGATTGAAAATAGGTATATTGAAGACGGTTACTCTGTATATCTATACTGCGGAAGCAGAGCGGCTTCGGATATAGGATCCTGTTTAGCGGAGGCCGAGAGATTATGTAAGGATGTATTTATATCTAAAACAGACAGTTACGGAATATTAAAGTTTGATATTTTGATTTTCAATAATATTGATAAGAAAAAGATTCTTTCTAAAATGAAAAATATAAAACCGAATGGATATGCCATAATAAATGCCGATGACTGTTCGATATTCCCATATATTTTGCCTGAAAATGTAAATATAATAACATGCGGTATAAACAGTAATGCGTCTGTAACTTTTTCTGCAATCAGTGAATACAAAAACGGAAGAGAAAAAATTCAGTGCTGTATACAGCGCACAATAAGAACTGTTTCCGGAAAGTATATAGAACCGCAGGAATTTGGAGTGAACGTGCGCGGAAAATATCCGCTTTCAGACGTTTTGCTTATAATAACGGCGGCGATTGCGACAGATATAGCAGAAAGTGTTACGGACGGACTGCTGTTTTCCTGATTAGGTTCTTAAATCTCATTTGGTGAATAAAATAAATTAGTAGTTTATAATCAGGCAAATGAAAGAGGGGAAAAACATAATGGAAAACAGCAAAATGGCAGAGAATAACTATGTTTGTTTATCCGGCGTTATTTCGGAGGAATGTGTATTCAGCCACGAGGTATATGGGGAAGGCTTTTATATATTTAAAACGGAGGTAAAAAGACTCAGTGACAACGAGGACATATTGCCCGTAACTGTGTCGGAAAGACTTATTGACATAAACAGTCTGAAAAGAGGAATGACTGTAAACGTAATGGGGCAGATGAGGAGCTATAATCATTATTCATCAAAAAAGAATAAGCTTATATTGACTACGTTCGCAAAAGAGATAGAGATCGGTGAAGATATTTTGGCAAATCCCAATGAAATATTTTTGAACGGATTTATTTGTAAAACGCCTGTGTACAGGACAACTCCTTTTGGCAGAGAAATTACGGATTTATTAATAGCCGTTAACAGAAGTTATGGAAAAAGTGATTATATTCCGTGTATTGCGTGGGGTAGAAACGCAAAGTTTGCAGGAGGTTTGGAGGTTGGGAATAATATTGAAATTTGGGGCAGGGTACAGTCAAGGAATTATCAAAAAAAGTTGGAGAATGATGAGATAGAAGAAAGAACAGCTTACGAAGTCTCTATATCAAAAATAGACCTTATAGACAGGCGCTGATGATTATAGTTTTGTTGAATGAATAGATTTTATAATACAAACGGGTACAGAATATTATTACTGTACCCGTTTGTTATGTATGTTTTTTATACGAAATTATGTAAAAATAAAAGCATAGAAGAAAGCTATAAGGAAGGAGATTAGACTATGATAAAACTTTTTAATGAGATTGGTTAAATTTAGTTTACCGAATGCAAAGGAGTATTTATAAATACTGAGAACATAATTATTTATTACAAAACAAGTCTTTTTTATTTCTTACGAAATATTTAAAAAGGTTGTAGGATTGAAATGATTTATGTATACTTTAAGCGTACTTTTAATAAAAAAGCCGGTATTTGATTTATAAAGAAGTAAAGTTATATTGACGATAATTTTTTTACTAAGTAAAAATAATAAAACGGAAGGCGGGAGGTTTGATGAAAAAGAAAATATTTGCGGTTGTTCTTATATTTACAATGACTGTAACTTCATTTACGGCAATTGCCGAAAAAATTGACAGTGAAAATAAAGATAATACCATAACCGAAGAAAATACAGAAGAAAATAAAGACGAAGGTACAGAAGAAAATACGGAAACAGATAACACCGAAACGGAAGAAGAAAGCAAGTTTTCGGATATTGAAAATGACGCATGGTATTTTGATTCCGTAAATTTTGTTACCGAACGTGGGATTATGAGCGGAACTTCCGAGACGGAATTCAGCCCTAATGATTCGGCAACAAGAGGTATGATAGCTTTAATTATGAAAAATATAGAAAATGACCCCAGAAAGGTTTATTGGTCTTATTTTGATGTAAAAGAAGATGCGTGGTACGCAGACGCAGTGGCATGGTGTTCAGAAACCGGTATAATGAAAGGATACGGCGGAGGACTTTTCGGTCCTGAAGATTATGTAACAAGAGAGCAGCTTGTGTCTATATTATATAACTATGCGAAGTATAAAAACTTCGGAAATATGGAAACAAACGGCATAGAGCTGCTTGCATATAAAGATTATGCTGACGTAAGCGGATACGCCGGCGGACCGATGCAGTGGGCGCTTAAAAACCAAATTATCAGCGGAAAAGAAGATAATAAACTTGATCCTAAGGGAATTGCCAGCAGAGCGGAGATAGCGCAGATAATAAGGAATTTTATGGTGTTTTATAATCTTTGATAAAAAGACGGTAAAAAGCCGCGGATGTTAAATCCGCGGCTTTTTGAGTTTATGCTGAAAACTGACTGTTATATAGTGAAGTATAAAAACCGTTTTGTTTTAAAAGTTCTTCATGCTTGCCGCATTCTATTATATGGCCGTCTTTCATAACAAGTATCATATCGGCGTCTTGGATTGTCGAAAGACGGTGCGCTATAATAAAGCTTGTTCGTCCTTCCATCATTTGGGAGAAAGCATGCTGTATTTTAAGTTCGGTTCTGGTATCTATTGAAGATGTGGCTTCATCAAGTATCAGCATGGGAGGAAGGCACAGCATAACTCTTGTAATACACAAAAGCTGTTTTTGACCCTGCGACAGACTTCCTCCGTCTTCCGTAATAAAAGTGTCGTAACCGTTTGGAAGCCTTCTTATAAAGCTGTCTGCATGGGACGCTTTTGCTGCCGCAATTACCTCTTCATCGGTGGCGTCGGGCTT
>URLB01000102.1 GCA_900548595.1 uncultured Eubacteriales bacterium | reverse complement strand
TGGCGGTCTATCTCTTGTTTTCGGTTGCTTGCTTCCTTACCGTACATGAGCATTGTTTTATCTATTATATCGTGTCAACAAATTATATTTTCCGTTATCCTGCTTTATAAAAAGTTCGGAGAAACACGCTTTTTTATGTTGCGCTTTTCTGCGCTTTTATTAAAGGGTGAATCTCAAACTAGACACCCTTGCATATTGTTATAGTATCGTATTATAATAAAAAAGGTGGGTAGTATATGCCTACCCACCATGGTTTGTATTTTTATTTTGTCCCCTTAGAGATTGCCCTCTCTAAAGGGATTTTTATATGTAAGCCTTACTATTTCATTCGCCCCTAAATATGCCCGAAGAAATTTATATACAAATTCTATAGCTTTCTCATCATCTGTATTTTTTACTATTGCAATTACATCTTCTCGATACGTCATTATATTTAACTACCTCTCAATCATTTTCTTTAATCCGCTCATTTTTGAGCAAAAGTATTGCTTATCGCCATTGTTTTTTAATCTTCCGCAAGCAACGAAACAGTGTAAAAAAATCTTTTCGTAACTGGCTGTTTTTTGGGCTCACAAGCACCACAGGCTTTTATATCCCTATAAAGTACCTACGGCGCATTAGATTACACTATACTTGTCCTTATATGTAATCAATGCGGCGAACTTCTCCAGATTGCCGACAGTACCCAGGTGAGTAAACTTAATATCACTTATACGTCCTCCGCCAAGCTCAATCGAAGCTATGCACTCGGTTACATTGGTTTGAAAATCCTCATATTCTCCCAAGTCTGCACCCTCTGTCATGCCTCTGGCTCCGGTAGTAAACATAATATCCATGTATATCATTCCTTTCGTTGGTTATTGTATTATTTACAGTACGGTAAAACGCCGTACAGGGGATTTATTGTTATTCTATCCCTATAGAGTGAGTACATGACATTTTGTCAGCTTGTCTATAGGGATATGACAATAATTTAGTTACGGTTATAGGGTGGCTAAGTTAAATCTAGGCGCCTTACTAGCCTCTTACTGGGGTTACTTCTCTATACACAGTCAGAATATAACCCAATAAAGCCAAAAGCCTTGATTTTATTGGGGTTTTGCTTACTGGGTTATCAATACCTACTAAACGTTACTTACTCGCTTACTAGGTTATCATAACCCAATAAACACAAGTATTGATTTTACTATGTTTTTAGCTTATTAGTTACTGGTTTCACTGGCTATAAGAGAGCAATAGAATTTTTTATCTTTTCCAAATCCAATTGTATGGTATTTAATTTGTTTATTTTTGCTTAATTCAGCCTTTGCATTTTTTAATGTTTCTTTAGCTATTCCTACAATTTTTGCCATTTCGTCAAGTTCAGCAGTCTCTTTTTTTCCGTCTTTCAAGAAATCGCATATAAACTCCTTAGCTTCTTCCAGACGTGGAGCTTGTCTTGTGTTATAGATATGCCTATCAACAAAATCTTTGTCTTTTTGTTGGGTCTTGCCTTTAATTTCTATAACATCATCAGCAATAGAAAATAAAACAGTATCGGCAGTTTTTCCGTAGTTGCTTTTTTCGTGTGATAAATATCTAACGCCTTTTTGGTCTGTTTCACCCACCATTAGAACGCTTCTTGATATATCCCATATATCGGCACTATCTGCAATTCTTTTTCTTCCCCATACGCCTGATTGCTTATTTGAATGTACTACAATTAAGGTTGTGCAGCCGTATTTCTTCCCAAACCCTGCTAAAGGGGCAAGACTGGAACGCATAGCGTTTCTTTCACCCATTCTTACATTGGAATCTAAAAACGCCTGTATGGGGTCAAATATTAATAATGTCGGTCTGTGTTCAGCAACTAACATTTCTAAATATTCGCTATCAAACTTTATGTCTTTAAATCTATCGTCTGCAAGGTCAATAGTCATTATGTTTTCTAAGGTTGCGCCGTTTTTTCTTAATCGTCTTTTTAATGTGTACTCATAGGAATCTTCCGCAGAAAAAAACATTACTTTTTGTGGCTTGTCCGGCTCGTTGTCGAATGGGTAATCGTCTGATAAATACCAATATTCGCCCCTGCTTACTGCGGCGGCAATAGCGCACCACATCGTAGTTTTACCGGAACCGCCATCCCCTGCTATGGTTGTTATCTGATTTTTTGGTATATAGTCCATTATCAGCCATTCGGGGCGTTTTTCTTCCGCTTTGTCCATAGTAACCATATCAAGAGAATGGTTTTTGTTTTTGCCTGTATTCCCTGTATAAATATCTATGTATTTATCAATTGCTGCTTTTACCTGTTTATCATTCCAAGAGGCGTAAGGCTTATTATAAAATATCTTGTACGCCTCTTTATCAATCGGTATATCATCGTTTTCAAGTTCAGTGGTAAATATGTCGCTTAATGTTTTCTTGATTTTAGCAGGGAGAAAAACGAAGTCTTTAACATACCCCTTTGTCAGTCCGTCTATTATAGGGGCTATATATCTTTCTGCAGCCTCTTTATCTTGTATAAGCATCGAATAATAACCTGAATAGATTATTTTATTGTCCAGTGCTTCATCATCAACCAGGAATATATATTTATTGTTTCCCTCCGGTGGTCTGCTGAAAATATCAGCGAATGCTTTTTCATTCATCGGCAACGGTTATTCACCTTGCTTTCCTGCTTTTAATAACCATTCTTCAAGTGCTGCTTTGGGTATCAGCTTTCTAACGCCTATTTTTATAACGGGGAATCCCTCTATATTTGTCATGTCATAAGCTCCGTTTAAGCTTATCCCCATTATTTCCGCTAGTTCCTTGACTGAATATGTTAATTTTTCCATGTGATAACCTCCTTTGTAGTTTAATCTTATATGTTGTATTTGGTTGTCATATATTGTTTTCGGTTACTATATTACCATATCGAATTTTCAAAGTATTTTACAAACTTCACTGTTACTGTCCTTTATTCTTACCTTGCAATTTAACCTTATATGTTATATTTGGTTATTATATATTACTTTTGATTACTATATTATCATGTTGCATTATGATTGTAAAGCGTTTATATGTCATTTTTGATTATTTAGTGTTGCCTTATTGCTACAAATACTCAATAGCGTTATAATAGTAATCAAGAAAGGCGGTGGTTGATATAGCAATTAATAACAAACTGCGTGCGCTTATGAATTTAAAGGGTAAAAAATCATCCGAAGCGGCTGAATATTTCGGTATTACTGTCCAAGCTATGCGAAATAAAATGAGCCGTGGGAGTTTTTCGGCGGCTGACCTTGTAAAGTTCGCCTCTTTCCTTGATTGTGAATTATCTTTTATCATTGATGACAAGCAAAAAGTTACGCTTGACTTGTCAGATATACAATCAAACAACAACTTAGACTAAGACAGGGTTATATACTCTGTCTTTTTTATATTCCTCCTTGCCTCTTAGGATGTTCTAAATAGGAATACCCCTTTAATACCTCAAATTTTCCGTTTACTGCATAGATAGCTTATACATTTTCTATTTTTATATCTTCATCGATATTTTTATCGTCTTTCGGTCTTTTCCCAAAACGATAATCGTATAAAGGGCAGTTCTTAACAGGGCAAAGCTTAACTTCATTACTGCTGCCACATGAACAGTCAATGCACTTGCGTCTTATTGCTTTCATCGGTGTTAATTTCATGCTTTATTCCTCCGTTTCGATAATGTCCGCTACGTCTACGCATAGAGCTTTTGCAACAGTTCCCAACGATGCCGGTCTTACGTTTTTACCTGTAATCACGTTGTTTACTGTGGGGCGTGGCATTCCTGTTTTTTCGGCCAATTCTCTTGAATTAAGGCAAGCTCTTGCCATAGCCAAAAATAATTTATCTCTATTTGCTTTCATTTTGTTTTATCCTCCTTGTCAAAAATGATGCGATAAATTTTTATCTATTTCATATATTAACAGATATTTTTTTATCTGTCAATGTTAGTATAGATATTTTTTTATCTATTATATCTTTATATTCTATATTATCTATGATAAAATGTTTAAAAGAGGTGATACCATGAGGAGCTCTCTAGGACAAGAGATTAAATCAATACGAAAGGAAATGGGTCTAACTCAAAAACAGTTGGCAAAAAAGGCGGGGGTATCAGAAATAACCATCCGCAAATATGAAGCTGAAAGCGTACCATTAAAAAATGATACTCTTTCAAAAATAGCCATAGCATTAGGGTTAAATGAATATTATTTTTATGGATTTGCAACTAAAAAAGAAGCCGAAATTTTCCAAGCTATAGAAGGTAATGACATAAAAAAATTGGAAGAAGTTTTGGCTTTGCCAAATGGTTCTGTATTAAAAATATCAAATCTGCATGATAATGATGTGGTAAAAAAAGCTTTTCGCCCATCACTAGGAGTTGATGAACTAGCACTATTAGATAGTTATGGGAAATTGAATGCAATTGGCAAGGAAATTGCACTTGTTAGGGTGCAAGAACTAACAGAGATACCAAGATACCAAAAAGACAATGAAGAAAAAGAATGATTTAACCGCAAAAGTAGGTGATAACATGGCAAGAGGCGCACAGGGGAACGGAACTATAAGGCAGCGTAAAGACGGACGTTGGGAGGCTCGTATAACGGTAGGGCGTAACCCCTCTACAGGGAAACAGATACAAAAATCAATATACGGCAAAACACAAGCCGAAGTAAGCAAGAAGTTAAGGGAGTTGTGTAAAGAAGTTGATGACGGTATCTATAAAGAGCCTGTTAAGTATACCGTTAAAGACTGGGCGGAAATATGGTTGAATGAGTATACAAGCAATTTAAAGCCTCTTACAGTAAAGCAATATACGACATATATAAATAACCGTATAGTTAAAAATATGGGTTCTGTGAAGCTTACAAGGCTTGACACGCCTATTATACAACGGTTCTATAACCAATTGACTAAAGAGGGGCTATCCCCTGTAACAATCAAAAATATACACAGCATATTACATTCTATGTTAGAGACTGCCGTTGAAGTAGGATATATGCGAACCAATCCGTCTAATGTTTGTAGATTGCCAAAACCAGAAAAGAAACAAATTAAGCCTCTTGAAAATGCCGATATTTCTAAATTATTGGAGGCTTTAAAGGGGGATAAATACGAATCCCTTTATACAGTGGATTTGTTTACAGGATTGAGACAAGGCGAATTATTGGGACTTACATGGGATTGCATAGATTTTAAAAAGGGTACTATGTATATCTATAGGCAATTGCAATTTAATAAAGGCTCTTATTACTTTACAAGCCTTAAGAACGGCAAAACAAGAACTATTGTCCTTGCTCCGTATGTACTCAATATATTAAGAAATCAAAAGGCGTGGCAAGCTGAATGCCAATTAAAATCCTATGGTATGTGGAATAATAAAGATGATTTGGTATTTACCAATGAACTAGGGGGACATCTGACACAGAACTACACATACCGCCATTTTAAGAAGATTGTCAGCAATATAGGCATACCAGATGCCCGTTTGCATGATTTAAGACATACGTTTGCTGTATCATCATTGCAAAGCGGTAACGATGTTAAAACAGTGCAAGAGGCGTTAGGACACCATACCGCAGCGTTTACACTGGATGTATATGGACACGTTACGGAAGAAATGAGAAAAGCAAGTGCCGACAGACTAGAGACATTTATAAACAGCGTTAAACCTGTCTAAAGCAAATGGTTATTTGAGAAAGCATAAAAAGCAAATGGTTTATACAAAAAGCAAACAGAAAACAACACAAACAAGCCTCTAAAGTTTGACACTTAGAGGCTATTTTTTGACCCTTATTTTGACCCTTTAGAAAACCCTTTGACCCTTTAAAAAGGGTAATAATCTTTCATATTATATAATAAACTTGTCCGAAAAAGCTTGATATTTATGGCTTTTTAAGGCTTGCAGATTTTTGATAAAAAGCAGACAGGAAAATAATAAATTTTCCTGCCTGTTGCTTTTTAAAGTTACTGACGGCATAAATATTTTGGAAGAAAAGCAAATATTTTGCATTACTTTTTAATGTGTTAAAGGCTGCATTTTGTGGAATAATATTCTAGGAACTTTTAATACTGAAAGGGAGTGCGGAATGTGAAAATAAGAATATTGGTTGCAGTCGCAACCGTAATGACTGCTATGTTTTTTCCGCAGACAATATATGCGGAAGAAAATAAACCTGAAAGAGGAATCCACAGGGCGTATATTTCCGGATATGAAGACGGAACAATCAGACCCGAAAAATATTTAACGAGAGAAGAAGCGGCAGCTGTAATTTATAATCTTGCGGAAATAACATCGGAAAAAAGAGATATTATATTTAAGGATGTAGGCTGGGACAGGTGGAGCAGCGAAGCTATTAATACATTGGCATCTGAAGGTATAGTTTCAGGTGAAAACGGATTTTTCAGACCTGATGACAATATAACAAGGGCCGAAATGGCAGCTCTCATATCAAGATATACTAATCTAAAAGAAGGAAATGCAATATTTAAAGATATAGAAGGGCATTGGGCGGAAAAGTATATTAAGGCAGCTGTATCCGATGGCTGGATGGCAGGGTATACAGATGGAGAATTTAAACCGAATAATTATATAACAAGAGCCGAAGCTGCGTTCTTTATTAATAATGCGCTTGACAGAAAACCGGGAAATAAAGAAGATATGCTGACTGATATGAAAACATGGTATGATAACGCAGACGTTGAAAAGTGGTATTATTCAGCATTGCAGGAAGCGTCCAATACCCATGAGTATGTAATAAAAGAAACCGGAACGGAAGTATGGAATCTTATAATTGATTGATAGTAACGAATGTATTTTTTAAGCAGAGGGTATAGATAGAGCTATACCCTTTTTTACGTTGTGGGAGGTATATGAGACAATAATTTTTATGAGCAGGTACTAAGAGGCATACTGTTAAGATGTTGACTTGTCAACATCTGTATGATATTATCGACTTAAATAAGAAAAATAGGACGGTGCAGCGTGATAACTCGATTTGAAACTTTTGTGTTATCTGTGAACAGAATATACAGATGTATCCAAAAAATAAAAAATAAAGAGATGACGGAATTTGATTTAAAAGGAACAAACGCCATGTGTATTATAACACTTATGAAAAGTGATGAAGGGTTTACGGCTGCCGAACTTTCAAATATATGTATGGAAGACAAGGCGGCTGTTTCAAGAGCGGTTTCGTATTTGGAAGAGCATGGACTGGTATCTTTTGATGATTGTGGAAAAAAACGGAGATACAGATCTAAAGTAATGCTTACCGATGACGGCAAAAGAGTCGGAGAACAAATATTAAAAGTAATTGAAA
>URLB01000101.1 GCA_900548595.1 uncultured Eubacteriales bacterium | reverse complement strand
TTAAAAAATAAAATTTTTAATAAATATATTTTAGCACATTTACGACCGTTTTAATCTTAAAAATATATAAAAATAAACCTCAAAAGACGTCCGAGACTTATATAAAGTATGAATAGGCTCTTTTGAGGTTCTTTAAGTTTAATATTCAGATTATCAGAATGCTACGATATATTTTTCAACTTCCCAGCTGCTTACGCTTGTAATGTAATCTTCCCATTCTTTTTCTTTTCCAGCAAGATACTGATTTACGATATGCTCGCCGAGAGCTTCTTTAACTACGTCGTCTTTTTTAAATTCTACAACGGCTTCAAAAAGAGAACCGGGGAGACTTTCTATGCCTCTTGATTCTCTTTCCTTTTTAGGCATATCGAAAATGTTGTCTGTTATTTCATCGGGAGGAGTAAGACCTTTTTCTATACCGTCAAGACCTGCCGCAAGGCATACAGCCAGTGAAAGGTAAGGGTTGCATGCGGGGTCGGGACAACGAAGCTCTACTCTTGTGCTGTTACCTCTTGCGGAAGGTATTCTTATAAGGGCGCTTCTGTTTCCTGCCGACCATGCGAGATAGCAAGGCGCTTCATATCCGGGAACAAGTCTCTTATAGGAATTTACAAGGGGATTTGTTATTGCCGTCATTCCTTTAACATGAAGAAGGAGACCTGCTATAAAGCTGTATGCTTCCTTTGAAAGCTTTCTTTCTCCGTCGGGATCAAAGAAGATATTTTTACCGTCTTTGAACAGAGACATGTTTGTATGCATACCCGAACCGCATGCTCCGTAAATGGGTTTGGGCATAAATGTGGCATGGAGACCGTTCTTCTGCGCTATTGTTTTAACTGCCATTTTAAATGTCATAATATTGTCTGCCGCTGTAAGGGCGTCCGCATATTTAAAGTCTATTTCGTGCTGACCTGCGGCAACCTCATGGTGGGAAGCTTCTATTTCAAAGCCCATTGTTTCAAGCGTAAGGCATATCTCGCGTCTTGTGCTTTCGCCGTGGTCAAGAGGGCCTAAGTCAAAATAGCCGGCTTCGTCATTTGTTTTTGTCGTAGGTTTTCCTTCATCGTCTGTCTGGAAAAGGAAGAATTCCAACTCGGGACCTGCATTGAAAGAATAACCCATGTCAGCCGCTCTTTTAAGAACTTTTTTAAGCGCGCCTCTGGGGTCGCCGACAAAAGGAGTACCGTCGGGATTATGTATATCGCATATAAGTCTTGCAACTCTTCCGTGCTGAGGTCTCCAGGGAAGTATTGTAAAAGTATCGAGATCGGGGTAAAGATACTGATCGGACTCTTCTATACGCACAAAACCTTCTATAGAGCTTCCGTCAAGCATTATCTGGTTGTTAAGAGCCTTTTCAAGCTGAGACGGCATAATAGCAACGTTTTTAAGCTGTCCGAAAATGTCTGTAAACTGAAGTCTGATAAACTTTATATTTTCGTCTTCAACAATTTTGATAATGTCTTCCTTTGTGAATTTAGGCAAATTAAACACTCCTTAATTTTATAACTCTTTTACAAATGACAGTTTTTTTACATAAAAAAGAGCAAAGTACACCTATCCTTTGATAAGCGCCTTTGCTTAATAATGAACTAATTATATATTAATAACAAACTTATGTCAATATGCAGTTAATATATAAAAATTAAAAATTTACGCTGTATGAAATAAGAGAAATATATGCTTTATGTAAAAATATTTTGCAACAGAAGTATTATAAATATTAATATTTATTTTATTTTAAAAAATGTATTGACATGATGAAAACAGTGGTGTATCATACACAGCAACAATAAATACTCCAACTTAAATTTTTAAATGCCAAGATGAAGAGAAGTAATCCGGAGGGTCTGCCACAGTGAGCGGAGAATAGTGGAAACTCCGTGCAAGATACCGGATGAATAACACTTCGGAGCACTTAGCCGAACATTTTTATAAGTAGGCGAGGCGTATACGGCGCGTTAAGCCGTTAGGATTTGTCAGAATCCGAAGAGACTGTTTTGACAGTAAATTAGGTGGCACCGCGGATCAGCAGCTATTCGTCCTAAAATTTCTTTAGTATGAAGCTGCGTAATAATTCGGAGGTGTTTTTTATGTGCTCGATAATGGGACTTACAACAAAAAAATTAAAGTGTGATGATTTTAAGGAGTTTTTTGACAGGACTGTTTCCAGAGGACCGGATATGTCTCGCATAATAGAAACGGAGACAGGATACTTATGCTTTCATCGTCTTGCGATAATGGAACTTACAGAAAGCGGTATGCAGCCTTTTACAATGGGAAAAGACGCTGTTGTTTGCAATGGAGAAATCTATTGTTTTCGTTCTTTAAAAGATAAACTGAGTGAAAAGTATAAATTTAAAAGCGGCTCTGACTGTGAAATAATACTGCCCATGTATAGGGAATACGGAGTAGATATGTTTAAAATGCTGGACGCGGAATTTGCAATGATAATCTATGACGGAGAAAAAGATAAGTATATTGCGGCAAGGGATCCTATAGGAATAAGACCTTTATTTTACGGCTATCTTAGTGAAGACTCTTCCATAGTGTTTGCCAGTGAGGCAAAAAACCTTGTCGGACTTGTTGAAAAGGTGTTTCCGTTTCCGCCGGGTTTTTATTATATGGATGGAAAGTTTATAAAATACAGCGATATAACTTCTGTTAAACAATATAGTGGAGACGATATTGAAACGGCTTGTAAAAAAATCCGCAGCAAGTTAGAGATGGGAATTAAAAAAAGATTGGATTCAGACGCACCTCTCGGTTTTTTGCTCAGCGGAGGATTGGACAGTTCTCTTGTGTGCGCCGTTTCCGCCGGAATGATAGATAAGCCGATAAAAACTTTTGCCATAGGAATGGATAAAGACGCAATAGATTTAAAATATGCAAGAGAGGTTGCCGATTATATCGGAAGCGAGCATACGGAGGTAATAATATCAAAAGATGACGTTATTAACGCTTTGGAAACGGTTATATCCGCAACGGGTACATACGATATTACTACGATAAGGGCAAGCATAGGTATGTTTCTTGTGTGTAAATATATCCATGAAAATACTGATATCCGCGTTTTGCTTACAGGTGAAATTTCAGACGAACTTTTTGGATACAAGTATACGGACTTTGCGCCCAATGCAGAGGAATTCCAAAAGGAAGCAAAGAAACGTGTTGACGAACTTTATATGTACGATGTTCTTCGCGCCGACAGATGTATATCTGTAAACTCGCTTGAGGCAAGGGTTCCTTTCGGAGATTTGGATTTTGTCAGATATGTAATGAGCATTGATCCGGAAATAAAGATGAACAAATATAACAAAGGTAAATATTTGCTGAGACATGCTTTTGAAGGCAATATTCTTCCCGATAATATATTATACAGAGAAAAAGCTGCATTTTCCGATGCAGTGGGACATTCTATGGTCGACGACCTTAAAGAATATGCGGAATCGATTTATACAGATGAACAGTTTGACGAAAAATGCAAAAAATATAATTTTGCTATACCTTTTACAAAGGAAGCGTTGCTGTATAGAGAGATTTTCGAAAAATATTATGAGGGACAGGCTGAAATGGTAAAGGATTTTTGGATGCCGAACCGCGAGTGGAAAGGCTGCGATGTTAATGATCCTTCGGCAAGGGTATTGTCTAACTACGGAGCGAGCGGAATTTAATTAAATGAAAGCCGATGATTGAATACAAATAGGGTCGTCATCGGCTTTTAAGCTATATCAAGATATTACATAATTTATTATGCAAATATAATGCAGAAGTGTTCCCAAAAGCACAAACACATGGAATACAGAATGTATATATCTTTTTTTCTTTCCTATTACATACAGTACGGCGCCCACGGTATAGCTGATTCCGCCGCCTACAAGAAGCAGTATGCCGTTAATTCCGATAGCATAAAAAAGAGGCTTCATAAGAAAAATTGCGAACCAACCCATTACTATATAACAAGCCATGGACAGTTTGGCGTATTTTTGAAGATCGACAGCCGTTAAGACAATACCGAATATGGCCGCCGCCCATATTCCGATAAGTATCAATATCGCCTCGGTTGGGTTAGAGGGATATATGACATTAAGTATTACAGGGGTATATGTTCCGGCTATCAAAACGTTTATTGTACAGTGATCCATTATTCTGAATACTTGCTTTGCAAGCAGGTTTTTCGGATTGATACCGTGGTATATGCTTGATGTTGCGTATAAAAGTATCATAGACAGCCCATATACTATGCTTCCTGTTCTGCCTGCAATGTTCGATGAATTTATTAAACATGTTATAAGCACGAATATGCCGAAAACAACTCCGACAGCGTGAGAAGCGCTGTTTACTATTTCTTCGGATTTTGTATAGTTTGGCAACGCTCTTGATTTAAGTGCGATTACTGTCATGAAAAACACTCCTTATAAAATTATATCAATATATTTTGGACAAAACTTAAAAGGCAGAATCTAAACAATGAAACCATATTACATAGTAATTAATACTATATAGCTATTGTAACCATAAGTCAATATAAAATACCAAATAAACTGATATTTAATACTATGTATTGCGGATGTAAAAAGCACATGTTATACTAAACTAAACGGGAGATGATAATATGCATGACAATATGGCGCTGAAACTTTCGGAAGTAAGCGATGATATAGAAAAAGCCGGAATACCTTTATGGGAGGATTTGCCGGCATTGGATCTATATATGGATCAGGTAATAATATTGCTGAACGGATATTTGAGAATGATAAAAGACGAAAACGGGGAGAATGAACAAATAACAAAAAACATGATAAATAATTATGTGAAGATGAAAGTTGTGCCTGCCCCCGTAAAGAAAAAATATTCCAAAACGCATATAGCCTATTTGGTTATAGTATGCGTTATGAAACAAATTTACAGTATTTCGATGATTAAAAACATGCTGCCTGATTTTGATGATGAGCAGGGTATAATAAAAACATATAATTGCTTTGTAAGGAGTTTTAAAAAGGCCGTAAATGAAGACATTGGCGGTATGATAAATGAAATAGACGAGGAAAACGGCGTTCTGGAACTTTCTTCAAAGGCAATAGCGCTTAAATTACTTGCGGAAAAGGTTATAAGATAAAAGACAGGCGGATTTAATCCGCCTGTTTTTTTCTTTTAAGAACAATATATTTGCCGTTTTTCTTCTTTTTTTCCTGCTTTTCCTTGGTCTTAAAAACCGTGTTTACGGCAGCCATTACGTTATCTTTAAAAAGTTCTCCCAATATTTTATTCATTCCGGCTTTTTTGTCATCGTCAAGATTTTTAATTGTTTTCATAAGAGACATGGCGGTTTCCAGTTTGTTTGCATTAAGATCCATAAGGGTTTTTGCGTCCGTGCTTTGCAGTATATCAAATAAAGTATCTACGAAAAGCGTCCGTTCTTCCGTATCCATCTGACTTAGCCATGTTTTCAGCGCAGCGTCGGAAATTTCACTGTACTGGGTACGTTCTTCGGCTGCGAGAAATTGTGTTCCGATAAGCTCCCAGCTAAAGGCGTCATGCTGCAATAATCCTTTCTGCGTACTTTTTACTATTATAAATTTTTCTTCATGCTCCAGAAGTATACCTACTACGGACGATTCTGGTATAATGGTTTTTATTTTATCCGATACTTCCGCATATTCGTCTGAATCCAATATTTTTTTGGAAAATCCGGGGCCGTCGTTATTATATACCGTTATAATACGGTTTTTGATATTATCGCTGCAATATACCGCCGAGTATACGGCAAGATTTCCTCCCTTTGAATGACCGCCTATAATTATTTTTCCGTCAATTTCATCGGCAACGGAATTAACATATTTTACTGCGTCAAGCTGTGAAGGAACGGCAGACATAAAACCCATGTTAAAATCTTCTTTCCACCCGACTATTGTATCGTCTGTTCCCCTAAAAGCAATATGAAAGCTTCCGTCTCCGAGTAGCGTTGTAACGGCGGAAAACTGCTGGGGATTTTCATAGTTTATTTTGTTTATATATTTTGTCAGCGCAAGGTCTTTAAAACGAGGCGCGCATGAAACCTTTTTTAAAAGAGTGATAATGCTGTCGGGAATAAGGATTCCCATATCGATATTTTCGCCGTGGACATGAAAAAACCGATCTGCCGCATCTGATAATTTAATGGAGCCGTTTTCGTTAAAAGAGGGCACAATACCGTCAAAGTTTATATACGACAGCTGTGTAAAAATCAGATTGTCTATATCGTTAAAAGGTGATTTATCAAAGGTTATATCACCGCGCCAATCGACGTAGTCAAGAATATTCGGCATATTACCATCTCCTTCAATTATTATTATAACTTTAAATATATTGTATGTAAACACAGAGTAACAAAGTACGGAGAACTTTCATATACTGCATTACAAAAAGACCGTTTGAAAGGAATGATAAAAATGACGATCTGCCACCTTAATGATCTGAGCGAAGGCGATGAAGCCGATGTAGTAAGGCTTGAATCGGCAGGAAGCATAAGAAGACGTCTGCAAGATATCGGTCTTGTGCCGGGAAACGCCGTAAAATGTCTTCTTAAAAGTCCTCTCGGAGATCCTGTTGCCTATGATATATGCGGAGCGGTTATCGCAATACGCAAAGAAGAGGCGTCAAAAATATATGTGTCGAAAGGTGCGGAAAATGGGACTGACTAATACTTCCACGGGATTATATGCGAAAGATAGTGGCCTTGTGATAAAAAAACGCAACTATGACGACAAAGTTATTGCTTTGGCAGGAAATCCAAACGTCGGAAAAAGTACTTTGTTTAATGCCGTAACGGGAATGAAACAGCATACCGGCAACTGGCCGGGAAAAACCGTAACAAATGCACAGGGATACAGAGAACACAACGGCCATGGATATATATTTGTCGATGTGCCGGGAAGTTATTCACTTTCTGCTCATTCCGCTGAGGAAGAAGTTGCCGGTGAATTTATATGTTCAGATGTTCCTGATGCAGTTGCTGTTGTATGCGGAGCGTCATGCCTGGAAAGGAATCTGAACCTTGTGCTTCAGATAAGCGAGGTTACGGATAGGCTTATTGTATGTGTGAACCTCATGGACGAGGCGAAAAGCAAAGGAATAGATATAAATTGCGAAGCGTTAAGCGCTGAACTTGGCGTTCCGGTTATACCTATGAGCGCTAGGGACGGTATAGGAGTTGAAGAATTTCTCGATAAATTGGACGATGTTTTAAACGGAGAAACAAAGGTTAAATTCCATACAGACTATGGGGAGTATATTAATAAAGCTATAGAATTAATCGGTGAAAACAGGGGTAAAGCTTTAAGAGCAATAGAAAGTTATAATACCGACAGCGCAGGTGTAAAGTAT
>URLB01000100.1 GCA_900548595.1 uncultured Eubacteriales bacterium | reverse complement strand
GACGCCATAGATAATGTTGTTGATAATATGACTTTAGCCGACCTTCTCACTTCAGAAGAAAAATAACTTAAATAATTATTGATTTCTATTTTATTTTATGTTATACTGATATAGTTAAATAGATTTTGCCGGTGTGGCGGAATTGGCAGACGCACTTGACTCAAAATCAAGCGGATAATCTCCGTGCCGGTTCGAGTCCGGCCACCGGCATATATAGAGGAGCATTCTTATGAATGCTCTTTTTTATTTAATATTAAAAATTTATTATATTGCAATTATGACAATAAATATAAATTGTCCATTTCAATCCTTCATATAAATATGTAAAATATTTATTGATAATACTTAGGGGTGTGAAAAAAATGATAAAAGAGAAAATGGTTCGTGCCATGCTTGAACCTCTTGTCAGCAAAGCAATAAAAGATATAAAAAGCGACCCTGAGCGCGGTCTTAGAAATACAGTTGATTTAGCTCTGAATTTCCCTACAGGAAGATTCAGTAAAAAATTATTTCAAATTACTCAAAAAATGCTCTCAAATGAAAACAGCGCTTATTATAATCTTATAAATAAGATTTTCGCTGATGTTAATGAAGAAAATCTGAAAGACTTCTCTATGAATATAGGTTATAACAGTTGTACATTCGGAGCAAAAAAACTCAGAGAAAAAGAAAGTGAAATGGGATTTGCTATCCCTTGGTCTATTTCTCTGTATTCGAGCGAACTGCCAAATTGGTCTGAATATGTTGACAAAATAATCGATCAAGGCAATGATTTCGGTATATATCTATATCCAATATTCGGAAGCATGGCGTTTGATTTAAAAATGATAGATATTTACAAGAAGCACAACGACTGCGCCTTTGTTTTATTGGTAGATGCAGATGACGTATGCAGTGCTGATCTTAATAATATAGATAATATCAATAATATTCTTATATCTATTTCAGGTGATGATAACAGTTCTGTTTTGAAAGCCTCCGACAAATTGCGTAAATATGGTCGACTGTATTCTTATCATCTGTATTATTCCGAAAAAAACGCCGAGAAAATTTTAGAAGACGGATTTTTGAAATCTCTTGAACAGTATACAAATTCGTTTGTATTCTATATTCCGGATATAGACTGCGATATCAATATCGCAGATATAATTAAGACAAATGTAATTCAGATACGTAATGAACAGCATTATGCATTTGTACTTATGGATTTAAGAAATGATTTGTATATAATAGACGGTATAATTTCAGGCGGTGCGTATTCTATAGGTTTTAAAAGCGATGGTACTGTTCTTACAAGGGTCGGTATCGTTGATGATAAACGTTGTGATATTAAAACAAATCCCCTTTCAGATGTATTAAAAACACTAAATAAACTCAAATTAAATGAAATAGAAAAAAATCAGGTATAAAACAAACACCTGATTTTTTATTTTAGTTTTTTAACTGTAACTTTTGCAAAATCCTCTATACACGATTTTAATAATGTTACATACTCTTCTGCAGGCATACAATTTCTGTCTGTAAGCCATCTTACAATAGAAGTTATAAATGCATCCGTCAAAAATGTGGTATAAAACTCCGAATCTTTGCACTCCATAAACAAACTGCGAAGATATTCATTAACTATTGCTTTAAGAACATCTCTGAAATACTCAAAAAATGAGTTCTGGCCTTCAATCAAAAGAGCTTTTTTATAAAAATCACGATTATCATAAAAGTATGTACATGTATCTTCAATAAAATCCCATTCACTATCATATATTTTATCCTGGATATTAGAAATAAACTCAGTACTATATATCCAGTTAATCAGATCATACTTGTCTTTAAAATGATAATAAAAACTCTTTCTGTTCATCTCACATTTTTCGCAAATATCACCTACGCTGATTTTAGAAAACGGAGTAGTCTTCATAAGCTCTTTCATTGCAAGTGCAAGAGCTCTTTTTGTTATATTTGAATCAGCCATATAACTAAAGTATACCTCCTATCTAAACATAAATGAATACTTCAATTGTACTTCATTAGATAGCGTATGTCAAATTAAAGAACCTAAAAAACGTCTGGAAGCTAATCCAAACGTTTTTATATTTATACATATTTTCTCATGTGTTTTAAAGCGCTTTTTTCTAAACGGCTCACCTGTGCTTGTGATATTCCTACTTCGTCTGATACCTCCATTTGTGTTTTTCCCTCAAAAAAGCGTAACATTAGTATTTTTTTTTCTCTTTCAGATAGTTTATCCATAGCTTCATTTAATGATATGCTGTCAAGCCACATACTATCCGTTTCTTTGTCATCACTCATCTGGTCCATTACATAAAGTGTATCACCGTCATTATGGTATACCGGTTCAAATAATGAAACTGGTTCCTGTATGGCCTCTAAAGCCTCTGCAATATCCTCCGGTGAAATTTCTAACGCTTTTGCAATTTCTTCTATAGTAGGCTCTTTAGAATTTTTTGCAATCATTTTTTCTCTTATTTGAAGGGCCTTATATGCTGTATCTCTTAGCGATCTGCTAACTCGTATAAAATTGTTATCTCTCAGGTATCTTCTTATTTCCCCTATAATCATCGGTACAAGATATGTTGACGGAAGTACATTTAATGTTGTATCGAAATTATCTATACCTTTTATAAGTCCGATACATCCAACCTGAAACAAGTCATCTATCGACTCGTTTTTTCTGTCAAATCGTTTTATAATACTCAACACAAGTCTTAAATTTCCATTAATCAGTCTTTGCCGAGCTTCTGTATCTCCACACTTTGCCCTCTTAAACAGTTCAACTGCTTCATCCTTTTTTAATACTTCCAGTTTAGCTGTATTTACACCTGTTATTTCAACTTTACCACAGTATCCCAAATTACATCACTCCTGTAAAATGTATTTTTGTCTGCTATTGGCAGGTATACATAAAACAGAAGTCATACAATATTTAGAAACATAATAAAAATACCTCCCGAAGCTTATATTCTAATTTTTCCCCAGGAGGTATTTTTTATACTTTATATTATATTTTCTATATTATTCCATATTATCTCTCATACGGAGTAATAACCCATTTAATGCAGTTATCTTTTTTATTCTCAAAAACATCATAACCGTTCATTACGTCATTCAACGGCGCTTTATGTGTAATGAGACAGCTTGTATCTATTTGCTTAGTACGTACAAGTTTCATTATTTCCTCTGCGTAATTTGAATTTCCGTCTACGCCGCCTGTTTTAAAAATAAGATTCTTTCCGTACATAAGCTGAAGAGGAATTTCCTGTGGCTCTTCATAAAGAGCGACAACAACGACAATTGCATTCGGTCTTGCAGCCTGCCAAGCCAATTGGAAAGTGGATTTCAATCCTGCGACTTCAAATACTCTGTCTGCTCCTCTTCCGTCAGTTTCTTTTAAAATCACTTCAAGAGGATCTTCCTTAGATGAATTTACTATAACATCTGCAAGACCCTGTTCCTTCGCAAGATTAAGTCTGAAATCGTTTACATCTACAAGTATTACTTTTGCTGGACTGTAAAGTTTTATGCTCATAAGCGTGCAAAGTCCTGTAGGACCTGCGCCTATTACAACTACAGTATCGGCAGGTTTTAATTCTCCTATCGAAGCAGCCCAATATCCTGTGGCAAGTATATCTCCGTTAAAAAGCGCGTCTTCATCCTTAACATCATCCGGGATAAGCGTCATTCCCATGTCAGCTATAGGGACTCTTACATATTCTGCCTGACAACCGTCTATACGGCAACCCAGTTCCCAACCGCCTTCAACACAGTTATTTACATAACCGTTTCTACAGAAAAAGCATGTGCCGCAAAATGTCTCTACACTAACCGAAACTCTATCGCCTTTTTTGAATTTCTTTACTGCGCTTCCTGTTTCTTCAACAACGCCTACAAATTCATGTCCCAAAATCGTATCCTCTTTTGCTCTCGGCACTGCTCCGTGTTTTATATGTAAATCACTGGAACAAATTGTAGAAAGTGTAACTCTTACGATTGCATCTCTCTCATCTTTTATCACCGGCATGGGCCTGTCCTCAAAAACTACCTCCCCAGGTCTTTTATATACAACTGCCTTCATTGTTTCTCCCATATTAATGTTCCTCCTTTTTAAAAATCTAAAGCTGAATTTTCAGCTTCTCTCATAGCATCATTCATAATCTTTTCGGCGTCTACGCCATAAATATCTATTCCCTCGGCACAAATGCATTTAAAATTCTCTATTCCAAAAAATTCACACATAGCTTCAATATATCTTGCACCCATCTCAAGTGGTGAATCAGAATATATACCACCTCTTGTTGTTATGTACACAAGTTTATCAGCATTGCAAGTACCGAAACAACCGTTTTCGTTACAACCAAATGTAATTCCGTCAACGCACAAGTTTTCTATATAAACCTTAAGAAGAGCCGGAAAACTCAAATCCCAAAACGGAGCGGCAATGACAATTTTATCAGCTTCTTTAAACTGCCAAGCATATCTGAAACGCGGATGGTCAAACTTCTTATCTTTAAGAAGTCTTTCCCTTTGCTCAAAAAAACTGTCTTTAAAAAATTCCAACGGTTCATCCATTAAGCACAATTCTTCAACTTGGTAAACATCCTTATCAAGCGAATCTATAAAATGTTTAGCCAGCTTCAAAGACCTTGAATCCTCTTTTCTGATGCAACAGTTTACAAATAATACTTTTTTCATACTGTTACCTCCGTTTATTTAACAGTTACCTCTAGTTTTCCTAAAGTACCTTCATTTATCAAACTGTCTATTTCTGATTTTAAAGGAACAGAATCAGCAGCGCCGTTTCTTCCTACGCATACCGCACTGGCTGTTGTAGCAAGAACAAGGCTGTCTTCAATTGAATAGTTATTAAGTACACCATAAATAAAATAACCTGTAAACGTATCTCCGGCCGCCGTTGTATCTACGACATTTACTTTGTAGCATCCTACTGAATATGTTTTATCACCGTCATAACAGCATGCTCCTTTTGATCCTAAAGTGAGCAGAACCTTACATTTCGGATACTTTTTCTTTAATATTTCTATTATTTCATCATCATTATTGCATTGAGCAATCTGTTTTCCTTCAACTTCATTTACAATAAGCCAGGTAAGTTTTTCAAGAGGATATGTAAGAACTTTATCATTCATCGGCGCGGCATTTAACGCAATCATCAATCCTTTTTCATATGCCCTATCTATTATATAATCTATCAAATTAGTCTCGTTTTGAAGCAAGACAAGACCGTCGTTTCCAAATTTCTCAAGAGCCTCATCTATAAATTCCTTTGTAAGGCACTGGTTTGTTCCTCCGTAAAGAAGTATACAATTTTGTCCGTTTTCATCTACTTGGATAATAGCGTGTCCGCTCATGTTATCGTGTTTCTTTATCAAATCTACATTAACACCGTTTTCAGACAAAGCTTCTTTTAGTATCTCTCCGCCTTTTCCCATAAAAGCAGCATGATATACTTCATTTCCTGCCTTTGCAGCTGCTATTGACTGGTTAAGCCCCTTTCCTCCACAGTAAGTGTCAAGAGATAGTGAAGACTTTGTTTCACCCGGCAAAAGAAACTTGTCTACTTTATATACGTAATCAATATTAAGAGAACCGATATTTAAAATTTTCATAATAATATCTCCTTTTTAATTTGATAACTCGGATTTTTTTATTATTTTTTCTCTGAAAGTCATTCCCGATATAACCAGGAATATTCCTATTACCTTTACTATGCTGAATTCTTCTTGAAAGAAAATACAGTCCAAGACTATTGACATCGACAGCTGTCCGATAAGCACTACAACCGTAGATATCATTACTGTAGATTTTTTAGTACCTATTACAAGAAATATAAGTGCTATAAGACCTGCTATACTTCCAAGATATAAATAAAACGGTACATTTTTAATATAGTCAAGCGTAATTTCATTAACATCACCGGTAACCAAAAGAATAAACAGAGAAATTAATGTTGCCTCAAAATAGTTTATCAACGTTCCATTTGTATTCCCTAAATATTCGGAAGCTTTTACATTAACCATCTTGTTAAAAACATTTAAAACTCCCAATGCAACGGCTATTATTATATAGAAAACCATTTTTTATCCCCCATCACCCGTTAATTACAAGCATTATGCCTATAAGAACTAAAACATAAGCCGGTATCTGTTCCTTTTTAAACGGTATTTTTTTTACACCGAACAGACCATAATGGTCAAATACAGCGGAGACTACCATTTGACCTATTACTGACAATGATAATACAGCAGTTGCTCCGATAACTTTAGTACATAAACTGCTTGCAGCAACTATTGTAACTCCGAGAATACCAACCGTATAAACATATGGAGGAACACCTTTAAATGTTATTTTTTTCTTCTGAACCAGAGGAATATAGATAAACAGTATAACAGCTGCTATTGCATGTACCCAAAACGTAACAGCGAACAAGGAGTGATAGTTTCCCAGCTGTCCGTTAAAGGATACCATTATACTGTTAAATAACCCCGAAAAAAACAAATATATAATTCCCATCATGTTTAGCCCCTAAAAATATATTTACTATTATTATCTCCCCTTTAATATTGTTTGTCAAACAATCTATTGCGATAACACCAAATTTGCTGTATTCTGGTATTATACTAAAAACAATAGGAGGTATATATATGAGTGAACTACAAGCACATATTAGGCTCAGTGATGATTTAGACATAAAGTATGCAATTATGCCCGGAGACCCTGCAAGAATCGATAGAATTATCCCTTATCTTGAAAATGTTAAAGAATTAGGTTTTAACAGAGAATACAGATGTGTATCAGGTCTGTATAAAGGAATAAAAATACTTGCCATTTCAACCGGTATGGGCGGCCCTTCTACTGCTATCGCAATTGAAGAGCTTAAAAATATCGGTATAGAAGCCATGATAAGGATAGGCAGCTGCGGTGCAGTTCAACCGTTTGTTAAAGTCGGAGACTTGGTACTTGTTAACGCTGCCGTAAGAGATGATGGCACATCACAGACATATATCAACCTAAAATATCCTGCCGTTCCCGATGTTTTTCTTCTTAATTGCTGTATAGAGGCTGCAGACGAAAACAATTTTTCATATCACATTGGTTTTGCCAGAAGCCATGACAGTTTTTATATAGATAATGAAGACCAAATTAATAACTTTTGGTCGGAATGCGGCATTCTCGGAAGTGATATGGAAACTTCCACTTTATTTACAGTAGGACGATTAAGAGGTATAAAAACAGCGTCTATTCTTAACAATGTTGTAGCCTGCGGTGAAGATACAGCTGACAGCATAGGAAATTATGCAGCCGGAGAAAATCTCGCTATGGTAGGAGAAAAAAACGAAATCATCACAGCTCTGGAAGCTTTTGTAAAATTAGATTCCAAATTCAAGTAATATACAGGGGAAGCCTTATGGCTTCCCCGTTTTTTAATAATT
>URLB01000099.1 GCA_900548595.1 uncultured Eubacteriales bacterium | reverse complement strand
CCGCATTTCCGGCTATATCCTGTCCCAGAGCAAACGCCAATTTTGAAGGGAATTTTTTAAACTGTTCCGACTCCAAAACGGTTCTGAGATATACGGACTGCTGTTCTTTGTTAGGGACCTCTATTCCTACGGCGGCCTTTCCGGGTATAGGAGCCTCTATTCTTATTCCGCTTGCCGCAAGGTTAAGCGCTATATCGTCGGCAAGGTTGACTATTTTGCTTACCTTTACTCCGTGGCTCGGAGAAACCTCATATCTTGTAACTGTAGGGCCTTGATTTATCTGCATTACCTTTGCGTCTACACCGAAACTTTTAAGAGTATCTTCCAGTTTCTGTGCCGTTGCCAACATCTGTGCTTTCGACTGAGTCGTTCCCGCCTGGGGGTCTTTCCCTAAAATGCTTATGGGCGGAAATTTATAATCTGTTTTCACAGGTTTTTCAGGCTCCGCCTTATCTCCGTCCACCCCCATTACCGTTTTCATTTCGTCGGGCGTATATATGTCTCCGCCGATTATACCGCTGTCAATACTGTTTTCTCCGAGTTTATGAGGCATGTACCCTTCTTTGGAGGCGCCCTTTGTAATAATTTCATTTTCGGTTTCCAGACATTCCCTTTCTATTTCATCTTCGGAAACCTCTTCCAAAACAGCGTCCTCGGGTATTCCGTTTATTTCAAATTCTATTTCTTTCTCATCTTCCGCAGAATCCTCATCGAAATCACCGTTGCTTATGACGCATTGTATCCCTCTGTCTTTATTAAACTGTATTACGGCTCCGTTATCGTCATTTTTTATATCCATTTCGGGCTTTGCCGTACCGGTATGCCTTGCTATGTTTCTTACAAGGTAATCCGATGGCATCTGTCCATCTGGATACAGTTCTTCCTCTTTTTCTCCGCCGATGACTATTGAGTCGTTGCCTCCTGCAAATCCGCCTTTTTCCCCTGCGTCAAAGCCGTCTTTATCCATAAGTATGTTGAATACTTCCTTGCGTTTTTTTACTCTTTCGGCTCTTTCCGC
Organism: uncultured Eubacteriales bacterium; assembly: GCA_900548595.1. Taxonomy (GTDB): domain Bacteria; phylum Bacillota; class Clostridia; order Lachnospirales; family Anaerotignaceae; genus Metalachnospira. Next base: position 6,570 of record URLB01000099.1, on the reverse strand, counting down.
CTGTTTTATCTCCCTCTCTGTTTCTTTTACTTTCAGTTTCTCGGCTCGTACTTTCACCCGTTCTTCTCTTCGTTTGCCGCTGTCGCCTACATAGCGCGCCGCACTCTCAACTCCGTCAAAAAACGAAAGTCCGGTTCCCATTACAACCGAAACTATAATAAGAACTGCAAGTATTATATATGTTCCCAGTTTATCGAAGTATTTTACCATAGTTCCTCCGATAATACCTCCGACAAGACCTCCGTTGCCGGCGCTTCCGTTCGCAAACAGATTAGCCGCCTTTACAACCTGATCCCCAAGCGTTATGGCGTGGGCAAACGAAGCCATACATACTACAAAAAGAGCCGAAGCTCCTATTTTAAACTTTATTCCGTACCTTTCCTCACTGAAAAGCGACCATACGCATAGAACGATTACTATAAACGGCAGGAAAAAACCACCCAGACCGAAAGTGCCTTTAAGCAGGCTTCCTATAAAGTCTCCGACTATGCCTATTTTATCTGTAAACAAACTTATGATAGCTACTATTGATACGGCTATTACAATAAGACTTATTACCTCGTCAAACACGCCGCTGTTATCGTATGCGTTCGACGTTGTTTTTCGTGTATTCTTTTTTGTATTCTTTGACGAAGTCGTCTTTCGTCCTCCGTTTTTCGTATTCGTCCGTTTTTTACCGGCCGATTTGACATTGGCTTTTTTTGTTGTTTTCTTGGCCGCCGTCTTTTTCTGTGCCATTATATCACCTCATAAAAATCCAGTTGGATTACATAATTAACCTATCATAGCATTATAACATAAACAAATTAAAAAATCATTTAATTTATCTCATTTATATGATAGACTGAGTAATAATTTAGTTTTAGGAAGTGAAATTTATGGGTACCGACCAAACAAAAACCCCTCTGGTAGACGCATTGAAAAATTTTGATAAAATATCTCCCGCCTACTTCTGTATACCGTCTCATCACAGAGGTAAAGGAGCCTCCTCGTCTTTTACGGAAGTTTTCGGCAAAACCGTTCTGAAGTATGATTTGACGGAAACGCCTCTTACAGACGATTTGCACGAAGCCGACGGCGCAATAAAAGAAGCCGAAATTCTCGCTTCCGAGCTTTTCGGTTCTGACCGTACTTTTTTCCTTGTAAACGGTACAACATGCGCCAATGAAGCGATGATAATATCATCCGTATGCGAAGGCGAAAAAATACTTGTAGCCAGAAACTGTCATAAATCCGTTCTCATGGGTCTGATAATAAGCGGAGCCTCTCCCGTTTACATAGAACCCGAAATAAGCGGTGTTTTCTCCACATTTGGCAGTATATCTCCCGAAAAAGTCGAACTAGCTTTTAAAAATCACCCCGATATAAAGGCATTCATACTTACAAGCCCCACATACTACGGAATCGGAAGCGACTTACAAAAAATAGCCGATATCTGCCACTCCCACGGAGTTTTGCTTCTGGTTGACGAGGCGCACGGCTCCCACTTTGCTTTTTCCGATAAACTGCCGAAAACAGCTCTTTCCTGCGGAGCGGACATGGTTTCGCAAAGCACACATAAGACCCTTAACTCCATGACGCAGAGTTCCATGCTTCATATAAAAGGTTCTCTTGTCGATATTTCAAAGGTTGACGCCGCTTTAAAAATAGTACAGTCCACAAGTCCGTCCTATATACTTATGGCTTCTTTGGACGCGGCAAGACAAAATGCTGCGCTGAACGGAAGAACGGCGGTATGCCGTATGCTCGATATCGCCTCATACATCCGTTCCGCTCTATCGTCAATTGATGGCGTAAGCTGTCCCGAAAATGTTGACGGAAACGAAGTTTTTTCATTCGATAAGACCAGAATTGTATTTTCAGTCAAAGGAATAAGCGGTTTTTATCTGTCGGAAATTCTTTTTGAAAAGTACAATATATGCTGTGAAATGGCTGACAATTATAACGTAGTCTCTATAATAGGCAGTTCGGATTCTTATGAAGACGCAGACCGTTTAATAAACGCAGTAAAGGAAATAGCCGCTACAGTAAATTCGGGAAAAATTAAGGAGTTCTCACTTCCTCCCATGCCGCCAATGGCTATGACGCCAAGAAAGGCATTTTTTGCAAAATCTACTCGTACTAACTTTAAAGATTCAGTTGGAAAAGTAAGCGCGGAAATGATAGCTCCGTATCCTCCGGGAATACCCGTAATATACCCTGGTGAATTCATAACCGAAGAAATCTATGAATTCATATCGGAAGCGATAAAGGATGGACGTCATATTCACGGTTTTTCGGATAAGAGTATGGAAACAATAAAAATAATCTAAGGCTTGTTGTATTTACAACATACTTTTTATACAGTTTAGGTTATACTTTATTTAAAAAGGAGGAATATATATGGAAGGCAAAATGAAAAACATAAAAAAGTCCGAAATTTTATGTCTGAAAGATGAGATAGCGTATCAGGACGGTCAGGTTGCCAGTAAAACGCTGGCGCAGAACGAGCATGTCAGCCTTACGCTCTTCGCTTTTGAAAAAGATGAAGAAATAAGCACGCACGAGTCCGGCGGAGACGCAATGGTAACCGTACTGGACGGCATCGGAAAAATAACTATAGACGGTAAGCCGTATATTCTTAATGTCGGTGAAAGTATAATAATGCCTGCCGGAATTCCCCATGCCGTATACGGACAGGAGCGTTTTAAAATGCTGTTGTCCGTAATTTTCTAATCAAAATACCCTGTATCGTTATATAAAACGATACAGGGTATTTTTAATTACCGAATATCCGTAACAACGTATTCATTTTCGGATTCTTCCCGAACGTATTCAATCTTTATATTATCTCCTACATTCTTTCTCAATATATCAACATGATCTCCGGCTTTAACAGAATATAATCCGTCGTCGCCCTCAAGCATAATATAAATATATGTGTTTCCGTCGACAACAATATCTTTAAGGAGGGTTATTTTACCTTCCACCGATAATTTTTCACCGCTTTCGGTTATATTAACTCCGCTGTCTTTCATAAGGTTTTCATAGGATTTTACACATTCGTTAACAGTATCTCCTATTGCTACTATTTGATACTTCTGTATATTTACCATGGCATACTTTTTCACAAGACCTGCTCCGTCTTTAAGCGCAATAAAATATGTCGGTTCTCCTCCTACGTTTAACAGCAGTGGGAATGTAGCCGTATATCCGAGATGCTGTACCTGTCCTTCTGCCGATGACATAGCCGAAAACTCCTCCGCTCCCGCAATCTCATAATAATTTGTTTCCTTTGTGCGCTGATTCATCAAAACAAATCCGACGTTCGACTGGTCTCCGCTGACGGAAGTAACGCCCGTATATACCCATACGTCGTCATGCAACGCTATATAGTTATATCCTTCGGTCGTTCTGAGACAGTTCTTCTGGGCAAAAAGGCTGTTTATAAATCCGTTTGACAGAGTTCCGTAATAGTCATACTGCTGCATAAGAAGATTAGCGTCATACACTCTGTCTATCCACTGAGGAATATCCTTAACCTCATAATAAACATGCTCTCCCGTAACGGCGTTAAGCACAACCGCGCCTTTTATGTCAGTACCTCCGAAAAGACCTATTGTATGGTCCATAACAGGGCAAATCCAATACGGCGTTCCGTTATCGTCTATTTCAAAATATGTTCCCCTAAACATAGCCGTAGGGTATCTGAAACGTATATATCTCATCAAGTCTCTGCCGAAATACTCCGAAGGAGAAATTTTTATTCCGTCATTCAGCTTTACAAGTTCCGCATTCTGGGTAGACATGTCTATAAGTATATACGCAGGTATTCCTCCGCCTCTGTTTGTTACCCACTTTATTGTACTGGCATATTTCAGCGGTATTACCCTATACGGTCTGCCGTTATAGTTGATTTGTGAAGAATACCCGCTTACCTCAAACTGGGAAACCATATCCGTCATCGTTCCCATTTTTCTTTCAGCTATAAGCGAAGCCGAATTGCTGTCAAGTATCGGTATCTTATTAAAGTCGGCCTCTTCAACATCTTCTTCAAAATTTCCCGTATTCACTTTCATAAGGCTGCTGTAGTCCCCTGCTCTGAATATTGGCATAGAAATCGCATTTCCTATAAGATAAACAGCCGCAAATACCAACGCTGCTTTCGCCAGTATCTTTACTCCTTTTGTGCCTTGTGAAATACTTCCCCGTAAATTACGCAGGTCTATCTGGCTTATAATCTTATATGCGTTTATAGCAAGACCCGTTACAACCATAAAAACAAGAAAGCCCCAAAACTCCTCCGCCTTTATGTTTATCGGCGGAAGATAGGCATAATATCCTATCGCCCAAACAATGATTGTTGCGAAAAAAGAAAAATATTTTTTCATTCAATTCCTCCTTAATAAAAACGTGATGTCAATGTAAATAATAATTTATTGACAATTTCAAAGCTTTACAGTAATATCCTATTTACATATAGATATTTATTACTTATACTATAGGTACTTTCCGTTTGCAAATGTATATAAAGTCTCACCAGCGGAATATGCGTTTGTATATCGACAGTTACAAAATTCAGTTACGGGGAGGGAAATCTATGAAGATAGAAAAGATCAGCGATACCCAAGTAAAGTTTATACTCACCCAAGATGATTTGACCGATAAAAACATCAAACTGGAAGATCTTGCAGTCTCTAATGATAAGACCAAGGAGTTGTTTCAGGATATACTTTCCAAAGCTCTTGACGAATGCGGCTTTGATATCGATGACGCGCCTTTAATGGTAGAGGCTTTACCTGTAGCGCTTGACAGCATTATGATAATCGTTACAAAGCTTAATACCGAAGACATGCAGTCCAAGGATTCATCGTCTGCCCCCATTATATCTAAAGATCTTCATCGATACAAGAGAAACTCCATTACAGTACATAATTCGGAAGGCTCGGATAATTCCGATACGACCATATATTCTTTTGAAAATCTTGATAATGCCATAGACGTATGCCTTAGATTATCTACTCTGAAATTTGTCGGAAGTTCTCTTTATAAAAATAACGGTAAATATTATCTTGTACTACAGACAGACAGCAGTGATAATGAAAGCCTCTCATTCATCCTCAGTGAATACGGCGAAAGAGAGAATTCAAATATTCTTGTAAAATACCATTTGATGGAACACGGTGAAACAATCATTTCGGAAAATGCCGTTGAAATACTCGCCGAAAACTTCATGTAATTATTATGTCAAAAACCGCGGAGAAATAATCTTCCGCGGTTTTTGGTTTAAATATCTTTAAAATACATAAAAAACGGCTTCAAAAATTCAAATCCTTTTCGTACTTCATCAAGCAACGAGCGTTCAAATAAACTCTCATCTATTTTATAATCCGATGAAAACGCTAAATTCCTATATTGATACCATTCTTTAAGTTCTTCGGGCGTTCCTTCCGGCGCAAATTTCTTTTTATACATCTTTACGTCCGGATGAAAAGTCTTTTGCCCCTTCATTTTTTTGTTAAGCCTCGCAAGTCCTGCCGTATCGGCAGTCAGCTTTTTTCTGTATCGCGCCATGTATTCCGACTTTGCGTCATAAAATCCCATGCCTGCGCACCAACCTTCGGGTGAAATCTCAAAATAGAAGCAACATTTTTCCTGCCATCTTCCCTCTCCATAGTTAAAGACAGTCCACATTCTGTCCTTATAGGGAGATTTATCCTTTGAAAACCTTATGTCCCTGTTGGCTCTGGATATAGACGGAAAGAATATCTCGCCCATACCCATACTATTCAGCATATCGGCTGCCTCTGCGGCAAAAAGCTTCATCGGAGCTTTAAGCAGGTTATTATATCTGTCTCTGTTTTCCGAAAACCACTCCGTATTATTGTTCATCCTAAGTTCCCAAAGAAAATCAATATACTCCTTCGGAAATCCGTCAAAATATTTTTCCATACAAACCACCTAAAAAGGCAGCCGTTTCGGCTGCCTTTAATTAATAAAATTAAACTAAAAATCCGTTTCCGTTGTTTATAAGCGCAAATAAAGGTGCGAATACAAGTGAAACAACAGTCATAAGCTTAATAAGAATATTGATTGAAGGACCCGAAGTATCTTTGAAAGGATCGCCTACAGTATCGCCTACAACGGCTGCTTTATGGGCTTCGCTTCCCTTTCCGCCGTGGTTTCCTTCTTCAATATATTTCTTGGCGTTATCCCATGCGCCGCCTGAGTTTGACATGAATATAGCCATAAGAACACCTGTAACAAGTGAACCTGCAATAAGTCCGCCGAGCGCTCTTGTTCCGAGAATAACTCCGACAATAATAGGCGCCGCTACAGCCATAACGCCGGGAACAAGCATTTCTTTAAGAGCGGCTTTTGTGGATATAGCTACGCAGCTCTTGTAGTCAGGCTTATCTGTTCCTGCCATAATTCCGGGATATGCTTTAAACTGACGTCTAACTTCTTCAATCATCTGGAAAGCTGCCTTACCTACAGACTGCATTGTAAATGCAGAGAAAAGGAAAGGAAGCATACCGCCGTACATGAATACCGAACGATAACCTTCCCGGCCGAGAGAACGGGCCAGCG
>URLB01000098.1 GCA_900548595.1 uncultured Eubacteriales bacterium | reverse complement strand
TCTTGTCCTTGACAGAAAATTGTCGGAGAGAAGAATATTCCCTGCCATAGACGTTAATAAAAGCGGAACAAGGCGTGAAGATTTGCTTCTTTCAAAAGAAGAATTGGAAGCGATGTACGCCATGAGAAAAATGTCCGGTAATTCCAACGCGGCGGAAAGTACGCCCTATATCATCGAGCAGATGAGAAAAACGGACAACAATGCAATGTTTGTGGAAAAACTTTTGTTAATGGAGAAAAATATTGCAAAATAGCATCTTGCAAGAATTACAGGTATATGATATAATCTGTTTGTTGTCTATAAATAGACCTTAGTTTGAGTACTATTGATCAACAAATATATAAAATGAGGTGAAAAAAATGAAGAAAGGTATCCATCCCGATTACAAACAGGTAACGGTTAGATGTCACTGCGGAAATGAGTTTGTAACAGGCTCAACAAAAGATGAAATCTCAGTCGAGGTTTGCTCAAAGTGTCATCCATTCTATACAGGAAGCCAGAAGCTTTTGCTTGAAAGCGGCGGTCGTGTTGAGAAGTTCAACAAGAAATATGGCAGAAAGTAATTTTAAAAATAAAGGGGTCGGCGTTTCTATGCCGTCCCTTTTTGCTTATTAAGGATGTGTTTTAATGGCTAAAACTTATTACGGCGGTCAGGCTGTTATAGAAGGCGTAATGATGAAAGGAAAGAAAATCTACGCCACTGCGGTGCGTACTCCGGAGGGAGACATTGCCGTTGAAAAAAAAGAAAATGAGACGATTTTAGGCAAATATAAGCTTTTTACCTACCCTATATTCAGAGGTATGTCATCTTTCCTCGATTCTATGATAATCGGTACAAAAATTCTTATGCACAGCGCAATATTGGCAGGAGAAGAGAAAACGGAAGAACCTCCTTCAAAATTTGAACAGAAGCTTATGGATAAATTCGGTGATAAGCTTACAGATTATATGATGTATTTCAGCGTTGCCGTATCTATAGTTATAGCATTGCTTTTGTTTTTTTTGCTGCCTGTGTGGATTGGCAGTTTCTTTAATAAATTTATTTCGGGCACATATATTCTCGGCGTTATAGAAGGTCTTTTGAGAATAGCTATATTTCTTGTTTATATTTTCCTTATTTCACGAATGAAAGACATACAACGCGTATACCAGTATCACGGAGCTGAACATAAAACTATAAACTGTTTTGAGTCCGGGGAGGAACTGACGCCGGAAAATGTAAAGAAACATTCGAGACTTCATAAAAGATGCGGTACAAGCTTTATGCTTATTGTAATGGTCGTCAGCATGATAGTATTTGTATTTGTAAGAACTGACAATATATGGCTTAGAATGTTGAGCAGAGTTTTACTTGTGCCGTTTATTTCGGGAATAAGCTATGAAATAATAAAGTGGGCTGGACGAAGCGATTCCGTTTTTGTAAAGATAGTAAGCGCACCGGGCATGTGTCTGCAAAAACTGACTACAGCCGAGCCTGATGAAAAAGAGATAGAGTGTGCCATTGCGGCCCTTGTTACTGTCCTCGAGGAGGAAGAACCGGAGGCTGTTCCCGTATATTCGGGAGAATGGAGATACTTGGCTTCGGAGGCTTGATTATGATTTTGCGAACATTGATAAACGAAGCCGGAAAAATGATTGCGGACGCAGGTATAGAGGAATGCAGATTTGAAGCCGAACTTCTTATGGCTGTTACTCTGGGAGTGAGCCGATTTGATATTCTGATTAACCAGGATATGGAAATATCGGAAGAACAAAAAAAGTTTTTTTTTGAACTTGTAAAAAGACGTGTGAACAGAGAACCATCGGCGTATATTATGGGATATAAGGAGTTTATGGGGCTTAATTTTAAGGTAAGACCGGGAATTTTGATCCCCAGACCGGATACGGAAATACTTGTCGAAACGATTATTGATACGGTGAAAAAAGCAGGTTTCAAGACTTCTGCCGAAATCGGAATAGGAAGCGGATGTATTTCAATAAGTTTGGCAAAGTATACAGAGCTGGAGTGTTACGGTACCGATATAAGTTCCGTGGCTGTAAAAACAGCTAGGGAAAATGCGGAACTTAACGGTGCTGCGGATAGAACAAACTTTTATGAGGGAGACATTTTTGTCGGATTACCTAATATGAAGTTTGATATAGTTGTATCCAATCCGCCGTATATAAAGAAAAAAGATATGGAATCGCTTATGCCGGATGTGCGTGATTACGAACCTCATACGGCGCTTTGCGGCGGTGATGACGGGCTGGATTTCTACAGAAAAATAACCGAAGACGCAGTAGGGAAAATTAACCGAGGCGGTTATATTTTTTATGAAATAGGATATGACGAGGCCGAGGACGTTTCAAATATCCTCAGGCAAAACGGATTTGAAGATATTAATGTGATTAAGGATTTAGGCGGGCTTGACCGTGTTGTATCGGCTCGTAAGGGGGATTTTGATGTTTGAACGTTTGGCAGAGTTTGTGAACAGGCATGATGAACTTTCAGTGCTTATCAACGACCCTGATATAATATCAAATCAGGAAAAATGGCGTTCACTGATGAAAGAGTACAGCACTGTAACGCCCATTGCCGAAAAATACAATGATTATAAAAATACAAAGAAAGCAATAGATGACGCCCTGGAAATGTTGGGTGATAATCCCGATGATGATTTTCGTGCTTTGTTAAAGGAAGAATTGTCGGAAAATAAGGAGCGACTTGCAACCATAGAAGAAGAATTGAAAATTCTTCTCATTCCGAAAGACCCAAATGACGATAAAAACGTAATTATGGAGATAAGAGGCGGAGCAGGCGGAGATGAGGCGGCTCTTTTTGCAGGAAGTCTTTTCAGAATGTATACAAAATATGCCGAAAAAAAAGGTTGGAAAGTAGAGCTTATGAATGCCAGTGAAAATGACTTAGGCGGATTTAAGGAAGTAAGCTTTATGATTTCGGGATATGGGGCATACAGCAGATTGAAGTATGAGAGCGGAGTCCACAGAGTACAGCGAGTGCCTGAAACGGAATCAGGAGGCAGAATACATACTTCTACAGTTACGGTAGCGGTACTGCCGGAGGCTGATGAGGTTGACGTACAGCTTGATATGAACGACGTTAGGATAGATGTTTTCAGAGCGTCGGGAAACGGCGGGCAGTGCGTTAATACAACCGATTCCGCTGTAAGGGTTACGCATATACCTACAGGTATAGTTGTTTCATGCCAGGACGAGAAAAGTCAGCTGAAAAATAAAAATAAGGCGCTTAAAGTTCTTTATGCCAGAATCTATGATATGGAACTTAAGAGGCACAATGAAGAAATCGCAGGAGAAAGGAAAGCTCAGGTCGGAACGGGAAACAGAAATGAAAGAATAAGAACGTATAACTTCCCTCAGGGACGAGTTACCGACCACAGAGTTAATTTGACAATTTACAAGATTGACAGCGTTATGGAAGGGAATCTTGAGGAAATAATAGATACGCTTTCGGCGGCTGAAAGGGCGGAAAAACTGAAGGCGGAAGAATAATATAAACGCCGAAAATTTTATAACGCTGCATTTGATATCCAAGAACATACATATAATTGATATATATGCGTTTTTGGGTGATAATATATGAATGACGGTAAAAAAATATTTACGAATGTGATTAAAGGCATTGCAGGCGGAACATTAATAGCTTTCGGAGCACTTTCCGCAATAGGATTTATTGGTGTTGCTTCGGGGTATATTTTATCGGTAGCTTTTGTGGCGGTGGGGGCGCTGATTGCAATATCGGCAGATTCTTTAGGAGTCAACAGCATTACGGCCTGCATTGTTTCGGTCATGCTGTTTTTGGCAGGAAGATATTTTGGTATAAACATTTTGGAATACATGGCGTCGGGCGCAGTTATGTATATGGGCTGTGTTTTGTCGATGCCGGAATCGGATGTTTTTACAAATGCCGTTACAGGTGGAGCTGCGGCATTGGGATTTTTGGCTGCGGTTGCTGTTATACTGTGAACGATATTGGAGGAATATAATGGAGAATTTTGTTTCAAAAGAAGCTATAAAAAGCGTTGTTGTGGAAAGCCTCAGAACTTTATTCAGAAAAACCGTTGATACTGCTACGGACGTTGAAATATATGAAGCGGTAGTTTATGCGCTTAGAACGGTTTTTACCGAAAAATGGATAAAGACGCATGACGAGTACAAGGAAAAAGATGTAAAAATGGTTTATTATCTGTCTATGGAATTTCTTATGGGAAGATTTTTCGGCAACAGCGTTATGAACCTTCTTGTGCATGATACCGTAAAAGAAGCTCTGAAGGAGCTTGGAATTGATTATAATATTGTAGAAAATACGGAAGACGATCCGGGACTCGGAAACGGAGGTTTGGGAAGACTGGCGGCGTGTTTCTTGGATTCGCTATCTACAATGGAATATCCGGCTTATGGTTGCGGTATAAAATATCATTATGGAATATTTGAACAAAAGATAGAAAACGGATATCAATTGGAAAAACCTGACAACTGGCTTGCAAACGGAGACTTTTGGTCTATAAAGAGAACGGAGTACGAGGTTGAAGTAAAATTCGGCGGAGATGTGCGTGTTGAATTTAAAGATAACGGAGAACCTAAGTTTATACAGGAAAACTATTCATCTGTTATAGCTGTTCCTTACGATTATCCCGTAATCGGATACGGAAACAATACTGTAAATACACTTCGTTTATGGGAAGCAAGGCCGAAGAACTTTTTTGACTTGCAGTCATTTAATGCGGGAAATTATATAAAAGCGGTTGAAGAGCAAAATATTGCCAATACGATTACAGAGGTTCTTTATCCTGCCGACGAGCATATTCAAGGTAAGGAGTTAAGACTGCGTCAGCAGTATTTCTTTATCTCGGCTACAGTTCAAAGGGTTATTGAAAGATTTAAAAAGGACCATACGGATTTTAAACTTTTACCTGAGAAAGTAGCTTTCCAGCTTAACGATACACACCCGAGTATAGCCGTTGCGGAACTTATGAGAGTTTTGGTTGATGAAAATGACGTGCCTTGGGACGAAGCATGGGATATAACGACTAAGGTGTGCGCTTATACAAACCATACGATTATGTCGGAGGCTCTGGAAAAGTGGCCTATAGAACTTTTCAGCAGACTACTGCCAAGGGTTTATATGATAATAGAAGAAATAAACAGAAGACTGTGTATAGAACTTGTTCAGAAATACGGCAATAATCCGTCAAAAATTCACGATATGTCAATAATAGCCGACGGACAGATAAAAATGGCTTATCTCGCTATCGTCGGAAGCCATTCGGTAAACGGAGTTGCAAAACTGCATACGGAAATACTCAAAAATCAGGAACTTAAAAACTTCTATGAGTTTTATCCGGAAAAATTTAATAATAAAACAAACGGCATTACGCAGAGAAGATGGCTGCTTCATGCAAATGAAAAGCTTGCGTCGCTTATAACGGAAACAATAGGAGACGGCTGGATAACAAACCTTGACGAACTTTCAAAACTTGAGAAATACGTTGATGACAAAGAGTTCATAGATAAATTTATGAACATAAAGGAAGAAAACAAAAAATCTCTGGCTGAGTATATCGAAGAGACTAACGGTATTGACGTAGATCCTAAATCAATATATGATATTCAGGTAAAGAGACTGCACGAATACAAACGTCAGCTGCTTAATGTATTCCATATTATTCATTTATATTTCAGCATAAAGGAAAATCATTCTTTGGACATTGTGCCGAGAACATTTATATTCGGGGCAAAAGCGGCAGCCGGATATAAGAGAGCAAAAGACATAATAAAACTTATAAATTCAGTAGCCGATGTTGTAAATAACGATCCCGATGTAAACGGAAAGATAAAAGTTGTTTTTATGGCAAATTACAGAGTCTCCCTTGCCGAAAAACTCATACCTGCCGCCGATGTCAGCGAACAGATTTCGACAGCGGGAAAAGAAGCGTCGGGCACAGGCAATATGAAATTTATGCTAAACGGCGCTGTTACAATAGGAACGATGGACGGAGCAAATGTTGAAATACATGAAGAAGTCGGAGATGAGAATATTATAATTTTCGGACTTTCTTCCGATGAAGTTTCAAAAATGCGCAGGGAACACAGCTACAACCCTTGGGACGTTTATAACAGCGATCCTAGAGTAAAAAGGGTTATGGATTCGCTTATAGACGGAACATTTTCACCGGAACAGCCTGAAATATTCAGAGATATATATAATTCCCTGCTGGGCGGAGGAGATGCCGACGAATATTTTGTTTTAAAAGATTTTGCTTCGTATACGGAAGCGCAGAAACGCATTGAACGTTTGTATAAAGATAAAGAAGCGTGGGCAAAAACAGCTTTACTCAATACAGTCAGAAGCGGAAAATTCTCAAGCGACAGAACAATACGAGAATATGCCGAAGAAATATGGGATTTAAAACCTCTTCATATTGAATTATAAGAACTATGACAACCGTTACCGCATATATATAGAAATATAATGTTCCGGGAGACTGGTTATGTATAGTTTCGGAAGAGATTTTGATGAAGGATTGGAAGTAGACAATATTTTCAGAGAATATATTGACCGCAGAAATGTAGAAAGCCTTTCGGACAGAGCAGTTTCACATGCACTGTCCGAAGACGGCTTGGATATTCAAAAAGCCGTGTTTGACACTGTCAGCACAAAAATGCAGCCGTTTGTCAATGCTGCTGTGAATGGTATTGAGGCAGCCGGATGCCTCGATATTATAAATGCGTCAAATGACGAACTGATTTCTGTAGCCGCAAAAGACGCATGCGATGCGGCTTTAAGTTTTTACGGACAGTTTGAAGAATACAAAAAACTGGTGAGAGCTTTCAGAGCAAGGCTTTTTCTTATTGAAAAAATATGCGCTGAAATGATTATGGTTGAATTTTTAAACCGTATTAACTGCATATGATTAAGCATCTTTAGCTCAATGGATAGAGCGTTCGGCTCCGGACCGAAAGGCTGCGGGTTCGATTCCCGTGAGGTGCAGAGTGAATAGTCGGACTTTAACCAAGTCCGATTATTTTTTTATATTTTTTTGGGATAGTTTGTTTTTCGCAAGGGGTATAGACAATATGAATAGACGGATTTAAATCGTTAGACTTACATATATGTTCTCGATTGGTTTGAATAGAAATAGATATTGCATAAAAAAGAAAAATAAACATGAAAAACTTCAAATAATTTAATAATATGAAATATTTCTGAATATTTTAACCGGATTATTCATGTTTGTAAGAGATAAGTATAAAGATTTTGCAAACAGATGAACTTTTAAATGATATGGGAACAATATTAGTTGGAGAAGAAGCAGTTAAGTGCGGATTAATAAACGAAGTTGGCGGTGTTAAGGAAGCCTTAGATAAGTTAAATAGCTTAATAGAAGCTTATAATGTAGAACCATAGTATATCTATGGTTCTATTTATGTAATATAAAAATATTTTGACAATTTATAGTCATTTATGTATATAATATTTTTTGGTACAAGTATTTTACCATTTTGAAATTAAAATAGGGTGAGGTGATTTAGTTTAGTATGGCTGGGGGAAAAAAGAAAACCGCAACTAAAACTCAAAAAAAGAAA
>URLB01000097.1 GCA_900548595.1 uncultured Eubacteriales bacterium | reverse complement strand
ATTTGGAATGGGTCAAAAAGAAAGATGTTATTAAACTGCCTATGTGGGAGGGAGACAGAATATTTTTAGACCTTATTGAACGAGATGATCCTTTTTTCTCATTGAAGCTTGTATATAAAGGCGATAGACTTATGGACGCAGTTCTTAACGGAAAGCGAATAAATAGGCAGGAGGGGCTATGGAAAATATAATTGTCAGCGCATGTCTTTTGGGAGTATCATGCAGATATGACGGAAACAGTAAACCGAATGAAAAAATAATTGATCTTAAGGAAAAATATAATCTGATACCGATATGCCCGGAAATAATGGGCGGACTTCCTACGCCGAGAATGCCGGCTGAAATAAAAGACGGGCGTGTAAAAACAGAAAACGGTATCGACGTTACGGAAGAATATAAAAAGGGAGCTGATGAGGCGATTAAGCTTGCGAAGCTGTTTGGGTGCAAAAAGGCTATACTTAAGGAGAACAGTCCGTCATGCGGCTGTGGAAAAATATATAACGGAGAGTTTACAAGAACTCTTAAAGACGGAAACGGTATAACGGCGGAACTTTTTATGAAAAACGGAATAGACGTTTTCGGAGAAAACAGTGATAAGTGTATTTAAGAAAATAATTTGTACCGAAAAATATTAGATAAGTACAGAAAAAAGGAGGACGGAAAGACTGTGAGTCAAACCGAACTCCTTTTTATGATTTAAAATAGTTTATTACTTTAACTTTGAATTTATATAGTTAAATATTATGGGCTCTAATATTTTATAAACGGTTTCAAAAAATAATCGATAACCCTCGGTACTTATATGTATGCCGTCCCACTGAAGAAATTGCTTAATGTTGCCATTGTCGGCTTTTAAGAAAGCTTCGTTCATATCTATAACGGGAATATCAAATTTTTTACCTTTAGATTTTATTATATCACAGTATTTATCCAATACTTCATTGTCTATAAACGGCATTTCTTCGTCTTCTATTACAGGAGGAGGCGTAATCAGTACCATTTTTACACCTCTGTTTTGCACTTCGGTTATTATTTCATCGTAATTACACGAAAATTCATCAAGACCGATATGGTACCATAGGTTATATGCGCTGTCATTTGAACCGAAAAGCATAATAACGATATTCGGATTATATGATTCCAGTTCATTATCCAATCTTGCAAGACCAGCTCTTGAACTTTCTCCGTTTACGCCTCTGTTTCTTATTACTATATCATATTCCGAAAAATCCTCTTTAACCTTTTCCTTTAAAAGCGAAACATAATCTTTTCCGTACTCACAGCAATAACCGTATGTTATGCTGTCTCCGAAACACATTATCGTTAAATCAGCCATATTTATCACTCCGTTAAAGATTTAAGAAGGTCATAATATTCAGGGAACGATATTGACGCACATTCGGAATTTTTAATTTCCGTTTGTCCGTCGGCGCCGAGAGCGGCTATCGATAAACTCATTGCAACCCTATGGTCATTATAGCTTTCGCATACGGCTCCGTTTAATTTACCTGTACCATTTATTATCATTCCGTCGTCTGTAGATGTAATGTCAGCGCCCATTCTGCTGAGTTCGGTAACCATTGTGCTTATACGGTCGGATTCTTTAACCTTTAATTCCTGCGCGTCCGCTATAGTGGTAGTTCCGTCGGCATAGCAGGAAACAGCCGCTATAACGGGTATTTCATCAATAAGTTTAGGAATTATATCGCCGTTTATCACTGTTCCGTGAAGATTGCTTGTTTTGGCTGAAATATCGGCAACCGCCTCTCCGCATACGGTTCTTTCGTTCAAAAGTTCTATATTTCCGCCCATGTTTCTAAAAGCGGTTATAATTCCTGTTCTTGTAGGATTAATACCGACATTTTTTATTATGACATGCGAATTTGGACATATAAGAGCGGCAGCTATAAAATATGCCGCAGAGGAAATGTCCCCCGGAACCTGTATATCTCTTGCCGTAAGCTCATTTACTGGATTTACGGTTATAGTATTACCGTCTCTTGTTATATCGGCTCCGAGATAATTAAGCATTATTTCGGTATGATCCCTTGTCTGTTCGGGTTCGGTTATTTTCGTTACTCCGTCGGCATAAAGACCTGCCAAAATAAGCGCGCTTTTTACCTGCGCACTGGCTACGGGAAGGGTATACTCTATAGAATGAAGCCTGTTGCCTTCAATAAACAGAGGGGCAGTCAGCTTTTCTCCTTCGGATGAGATTTTTCCTCCCATCATTTCCAAAGGAGCGGCAACCCTGCCCATAGGCCTTTTTTGTATGGAGCTATCTCCTGTTATTCTACTTGAAAAAGGCTGTGCAGCCAGAAGACCGCTCATAAGTCGAAGCGTAGTTCCGCTGTTTCCGACATCCAATGTTTTTGTCGGCGAGGAAAGACCGTGGATACCTTTGCCGTATACGGTTACATTTGTACCGTCTATTTCTATATTTATTCCAAGCTCTTTAAAACAACCGATTGTGGAAAGGCAGTCTTCGCCTGTTAAAAATCCGCTTACATGGGTTATTCCCTTTGATATTGCTCCGAGCATTACCGAGCGATGGGAGATTGACTTATCTCCGGGGACGGTTATTGTTCCGTTTATTTGTTTTGCCGGATTTATTACTGTATTCATAAGATCATTCCTTTACGGTTACATCATAATTCATATCTCTAAGCAATTCTACGCTGCGCTGTCTGTCCTCTTCGGAATCAAAAGCAAATGTGAGGGCGCCGCTGTTGTTTTCTCTGCTGTTGACGATGCCCATGTTTTTGATATTAATACCGTTACTGGAGAACAGAACGGCAATAATAGCAATGCTGCCGGGGCGGTCAAGAACATCGACGTCTATTTCATAACGCTTAACAAAGGCTTTGGGTGTGGCGGTGTTGAATGAGTTACGATATTGCTGCGCTCCGAGAAAATAATTATATACATTTTCTTTTTTATTTGTAATTATATCGTTTTTTATCTCGTCGATAACTTCGGAAAAAGAGTCCAGAACAGACAATATATCGTCTTTATTTTCAAACATAATACTTTCCCACATATCTGCGCTTGAGGACGCTATCCTTGTTATGTCTTTGAATCCGCCTGCGGCAAGAAGATGCATATATTCTTCCTTTGAATCCAGCTTTTTTACATTATTAACAAGGGCGGCGGCTATTATATGCGGCACATGACTTACGGAAGCAACGGCATAGTCATGTTCGTATGGTGAAAGTATTATAGGTATTGCGCCTATTTTCTCAACCATTTGTTTAAATTCGGCTGTTTTCTGCTCGGGAACATTTTCGGAAGGCGTAATTATGTAGTAGGCGTTTTCAAACAAATGCTCTTTAGACGCATTATATCTGAAACGCTCGCTTCCTGCCATAGGGTGTCCGCCGATGTAAGTAATGGCGTCGCCGAGCGTACTAATTTCGTCATATATACGTCCCTTTGTACTGCCGACATCGGATATAATACAATCTTTGCCGACTATGGGGGCAAGCTGTTTGGCATAGTCAAATATTTTGTCTACCGGTGTACATATAAAAACTATTTCGCAGCCTTTGAATATATCTGTAATTCCGAGACAATAATCGTCGATTACGCCTTCTGACTTAGCGGAAATAAGAACGTCCTCGCTTCTGTTTGAGGCTACTATTTCTTTGACGTTACAGCGGCTCCTGAGAGCCTTGCATAAAGAGCCGCCTATTAAACCGAGACCGACGACTCCGACTTTTTTATACATCAGAACTTCCTCCCAACAAGATTTACAAACGGACGAAGTGAATCCGTAAGATCTTTAAAATCTTTTGGATTAAGGCTCTGTGCTCCGTCGGAAAGAGCTTTTTCGGGGCATGGATGAACTTCTATCATAAGACCGTCCGCTCCTGCCGCAACAGCCGCCTTGCTTAAAGGAGATATATATTCTCTTACGCCTGAAGCGTGGCTGGGGTCTACGATTATCGGAAGGTGGGATTTACTTTTTATTACGGGAACGGCGCTTATATCGAGAGTATTTCTTGTGCTTGTCTCAAATGTCCTTATTCCTCTTTCACAAAGTATTACATTTTCGTTTCCTTCGCTCATTATGTATTCTGCGGCATTCAGCCATTCGTCTATCGTAGCGGAAAGACCTCTTTTTAACATTACCGGCTTATTTACTTTTCCCGCTTCTTTAAGAAGTTCAAAGTTCTGCATGTTTCTTGCGCCTATCTGGATAATGTCGACATAGTTTACGGCAGCTTCCAAAGCATGTTCGCTTGTTACTTCCGTTATTATTTTAAGACCTGTAGCTTCTTTTGCGTCAGCCATATATTTAAGACCTTCGACCTCAAGTCCCTGGAATGAGTATGGAGAAGTACGCGGTTTGTATGCGCCGCCGCGGAGTATCTGTGCGCCTCCGTTTTTAGCTGCAATAGCAGTCTCCATCATTTGTTCATGGCTTTCTACAGCGCATGGACCTGCCATTATTACAAAGTTGTCGCCGCCTATTTTTACTCCGTCTACATCTATTACAGTCGGTTCTGTTTTAAACTTTTTGTTCGCAAGCTTATATGTCTCGCTTACCTGTATAACTCTGTCTACATCGGGAAAAAGATCGGGGTTTTTTTCGAGAAGTTTTCTTTTATCGCCTACAACTCCGATAAGCGTTGTGTGTTCACCTCTTGAAAGATGAGCTGTTAAGCCGAGATTGCCGATAGTATTTATTACGTTGTTTAAATTTTCTTCGGAAAAATTTTGTTTCATTACTATAATCATGACGTTACCCCTCCGTTGTTTTTTAAAATTAAGTATTATCATAGCTCAAAAGGAACATAAAAGCAATGATTTTTTGCAATGCAAAGCGTTAAAGTAAAAATATGTCGATATATAAAAAATATAGGTCGGAATTAATTGGATTAATTAAAAATATTATTAATTTAGAACGGGGGAATAGACATGCTTAAGACAAATATAACAAATTGTTTCGGAATTGAAATGAAAAAACTTCTGACAGTTTATGACTGGCAGGAAATAAATGAAATACGTATAAGAACGGACAAACCTCTGATTTTAAAAAGCGGAGCAAAAGAATATTTTTGCGATATAAACGGCCGGCCGAGCAAAAACATAGAAAAATCGTTCAGACCGAAAAAGAAAGATATTGAAGAAATAGTGAATATGTTAAGCGATTATTCGCTGTATGCGGTTCAGGAACAGCTTAAATTCGGATTTATAACTGTCAAGGGAGGACACAGGGCAGCTATAGCAGGCAGAGTAATTACGGAAAACGGAAATATAATGACCGTTAAAAACATAAGCTCTGTTTCTTTAAGAATTGCGTCTGAAAGAAAGGGATGTGCAGACAGTATCGTTAAAATAGCAGTAGATGACAAATTAAATAATACGCTTATTATTTCGCCGGTTTGCGGTGGAAAAACAACAATGCTCAGAGATTTGCTAAGGATTTTAAGCAACAGGGGATATACGGTGGGAATATCGGACGAGCGAGGAGAAATAGCGGCATGTTATATGGGTGTACCGCAGCTTGATGTCGGTGAAAGAACAGATGTGCTTGACTGTTGTCCGAAGGATAAGGGACTGTCTATGCTTGTAAGAACGATGTCTCCGGATATCGTAGCCGCTGACGAGATAGGAACGGAAACAGATATAAAGGCATTAAAAGAAGCAAGACTATCGGGCGTTACGGTTATATGCACAGCACATGGAACGTGTATGGAGGATATTGGAAAAAGACTTGCCGATACACATATTTTTGACAGATATATATTTCTTGAGGGAAACAGATGTCCGGGAAAAATAAAAGAGGTGTTTAACAGTAAGGGGGAGAGAATTTGCTTATAAAAACCATAGGGGCAATCATCGTATTTTTTTCATGTACGGCAGCAGGACTTTTTATGGCGGCAAAGGACAAGTTTAGGGCGGAAGAACTGGTAGAGATGAAAAGAGGTCTTATACTTCTGAAAAGTGAAATAAGCTATTCATCAAAACCTCTTTATGAGGCGTTTATAGGAATAAGTGAAATGCTTTCGGACGTTGCTTCGGAAATATTTGAGGATTCGGGAAGAATGTTGAAATCAAAAAAGGTTTCATCAGCGTCTGAAGCATGGGAAAAAACATTGAAAGACAGAAAGGATAGGTCTTTTTTTATAAAAGAGGATATGGACGCTTTTGCGGCTCTCGGACAAACCTTCGGAGGAGGAGACAAAGACGGTCAGATTTTAAATATAGATTTGTCTATAGATTATATTGACCGCAAAACAGACGAGCTTATGAAAAAATATTCCAAAGACGGCAGACTATTCAGAAGCGCAGGAGTATTGGGCGGTATTCTGATAGTTGTTGTCCTTTTCTGATAAGCAGGAGGTAGGATATGGAAATAGACATAGTATTCAGAATAGCGGCGGTTGGTATTTTGGTTGCGGTACTTAACCAGGTACTTGTAAGAGCAGGACGAGACGACCAAGCTATGCTTACAACCCTGGCAGGACTTATAGTCGTACTTTACTGGGTAATAGGATACATAAGCGAGTTGTTCAGTACAATACAAACACTGTTCCGCTTTTAGGAGAGACAAAAATGGATTTGATAATGAAGATAGCGGCTGTTGGGATAATAGGTTCTGTTTTGGCTGTTACGGTAAAGGAGTATAAAAAAGAGTTTTCTCTTTTTATAGGAATAGGCACCGGAATTGTAATCATATATTTGCTGATGGACAGCATGATAGAAATAAAAAATTTGTTTGGAAATATGATTACGGCGGCAGGCGTAAACAGCGAGTACGTTTCGGTTATGGTTAAAGTAATAATAATCGCATATATATGCGAATTTGCGGTACAGTTTTGTAATGACGCCAATGAAAAAGCCATAGGGGCAAAAATAGAGCTTGCAGGACGACTGCTCATATTAACCGCTTCTTTACCGATAATTGAAAATCTTTTTAATCTTATAATAAACCTGTCGTTTTGAGGTGAAGCATATGATAAAAAAAGCGTTTGTATTGGCTCTTGTTTTGTTAGGATGTTTTTTTCCGCAGGAAGTACTTGCCGAAGATACTACCATAGAAAGTGTTGTAGATATGTTCAACATTTCTGAGATTGACGGGGAACTGCAAAGTATCGGTGAAGAATATGGTATGGAAAAATTCAGTCTTAGGGATTCTGTATTGAAAATGGTAACGGGCGAATATGATTTCAGTTTTTCGGAGATTGTTAAAGCTGTTTTGGGAATTATAGCAGGACAGGCAAAAGACGTTATTTATATGATGAGACGCATAATTATACTTATTCTTCTATCGGCGGTTTTGGAAACAATGTCATCGTCGTTTTCATCGGAAGGAGTAAGTAAACTGGGTCAATATATATGTTCGGCAGTATTGATAATAACAATAATGCAGTCGTTCTCGTATGCTTCCGGAACAGCTTCGAAAGCTGTGGATAAGATAGCAGATACATCAAATACTTTGCAGCCGCTATATATGCTTATTATGACCGCCGAAGGTAAGGCGGCAAAAATGTCAGCTGCTGTTCCTGTATTGTATGCGTCTACCTCTTTACTTAATCGCATTGTGCAAAATATTGTAATACCGGGAATACTTTTTGCGGCTCTAATAACGTTTATAAACAGCATATCCGAAAAGGATATAC
>URLB01000096.1 GCA_900548595.1 uncultured Eubacteriales bacterium | reverse complement strand
TTATACTCCGGCAACAACCAGTGTTGCCGATTACACCAGCAATCAGCATACAGCAATCTATCACAGAGCAGTTGAATAAAAAAATGCAATCAAAATGCAATTCTAAAAGGAAAGAGCCTCAAAACCCTTGAAAATAAAGGCTTTGAAGCTCTGCTCCAACTATTCAAACTCTATAGTTGCAGGCGGTTTACTTGTTATATCGTAGCATATTCTGTTTACATGCTTAACCTCATTTACAATTCTAACGCTTACTCTATCAAGAACATCGTATGGAATTCTTGCCCAATCAGCAGTCATGAAGTCTGTTGTCGTTACTCCTCTTAATGCGATTGTATAATCGTAAGTTCTTCCGTCGCCCATAACTCCTACAGAACGTATATCTGTAATAACCGCAAAATACTGGTTTATATCTCTTTCAAGACCTGCATTTTTAATTTCTTCTCTAAAAATAGCATCTGCTTCTCTCAGTATTTCAAGCTTGTCCTCTGTTACTTCACCTATAACTCTGATCCCAAGACCGGGTCCTGGGAATGGCTGTCTCCATACGATGTAGTCAGGGAGCCCGAGTTCAGTACCCATCTGACGTACTTCGTCTTTAAAAAGCAACCTAAGAGGCTCTATAAGCTCTTTAAAATCTACAACTGAAGGAAGTCCTCCCACATTATGGTGCGACTTAATAACTGCGCTGTCACCCAATCCGCTTTCTATAACGTCAGGATAAATAGTTCCCTGAACTAAGAAGTCAACCTTTCCTATTTTTCTTGCCTCATCTTCGAATACACGGATAAATTCTTCGCCTATAATTTTTCTCTTCTGTTCAGGATCAGTAACTCCTTTAAGTTTGCTTAAAAATCTTTCTCCGGCATTTACTCTGATAAAATTGGAATCAAAATATCCATCAAATACCTTTTCAACTTCATCGCCTTCATCTTTACGCATAAGACCATGATCTACAAATACACATGTAAGCTGTTTTCCTATTGCCTTACTTACAAGTGCAGCCGCAACACTGGAATCAACTCCGCCGGAAAGTGCACAAAGCGCCTTACCGTTCCCTACTTTTTCGCGAATAACTTCTATCTGTTCCTGTATATAATTTGCCATTACCCAGTCGCCTGTACATCCGCATACTTCAAAAAGGAAGTTTTTAAGCATGTCCTTTCCCTTCGGCGTATGGTTTACTTCCGGATGAAACTGAACTGCATAAAAGTTCTTTTCTGCACATTCCATAGCTGCCGTAGGGCACGTTGATGATGAAGCCGTAACTTTAAATCCCTCGGGAACTTCGCTGACATAGTCAGTGTGGCTCATCCAACAAATCTGATTATTTTCAATGCCTTTAAAAAGTTTACTTGTATTATCTAAAGAAATTTCGGTTTTTCCATATTCGCTCTTTGAATTTGCTGAAGTTACCGTTCCTCCGAGCGTATAAGCCATTATCTGACATCCGTAACAAATTCCAAGTACTGGCACTCCGAGTTCAAATATTTCTTTTGATATGTGCGGAGATTTTTCATCGTAAACGCTGTTTGGGCCTCCCGTAAATATTATTCCTTTAGGAGACAGCTTTTTTATTTCATCAATAGCTAAAGTATAAGGTTTTACTTCACAATACACATTACACTCGCGTACTCTCCTTGCAATAAGCTGATTATATTGACCTCCAAAGTCAAGTATAAGTATATATTCGTTTTTCATGAGTTCCTCCAAAATCAATATTCAACACTGTAATTAGGAGCTTCTTTTGTTATCTGTATGTCATGTGGATGGCTTTCTCTGAGACCTGCACTTGTCATTCTTATGAAGCGTCCGTTTTCTCTAAGCTCGTCAATAGTTGCCGTTCCACAGTAACCCATACCCGAACGAAGTCCTCCGAGAAGCTGATAAACAGAATCCTCTACGCTGCCTTTGTAAGCAATTCGACCTTCAACGCCTTCCGGTACAAGTTTTTTAGAATCTTCCTGGAAGTATCTGTCCTTGCTTCCGCATTCCATTGCGGCAAGAGAACCCATTCCTCTGTAAACTTTATATTTTCTTCCCTGATAAAGTTCAGTCTCTCCGGGGCTTTCTTCACATCCTGCAAAGTAGCTACCAAGCATACATACGTTTGCTCCCGCTGCAATTGCTTTAACAATATCTCCGGAATATTTAATTCCTCCGTCTGCAATTATAGGAATATTATATTCCTTAGCAGCTTCCGCACAGTCCATAACTGCTGTAACCTGCGGAACTCCGATACCCGCAACTACTCGTGTAGTACATATTGAGCCGGGTCCTATTCCTACTTTTATACAGTCTGCACCGGCTTCTATAAGTTCTCTGGTTGCTTCTGCAGTAGCAACGTTTCCGGCTATAAGCTGTACGTCAGGATAAGCGTTTTTAATTCTTTTAACTGTTTCTATAACTCCTACCGAATGACCATGAGCCGTATCAATAACAATCACGTCTACATTTGCCTCAATAAGGGCAGCCATTCTGTCAAGAACATCAGCCGTTGCTCCGACAGCCGCACCTGCCAAAAGTCTTCCCTGTGCGTCTTTAGCGGAATTAGGATATTTAATTGCTTTTTCAATGTCTTTAATTGTTATAAGTCCCTTAAGATATCCATTTTCATCTACGATAGGAAGCTTTTCAACTTTATGTTTTGTAAGAATTTTCTTGGCGTCCATTAAAGTTGTTCCTACAGGAGCTGTTATAAGTGGCTCTTTTGTCATAACTTCGGTAATTTTTTTATTATAGTTTGTTTCAAAACGTATATCTCTATTTGTTATTATTCCAACAAGTTTTCCATGGTCTGTTATCGGAACACCTGAAATACGGTATTTCTCCATAAGGGATATAGCGTCATATAAATAATGATCCTCAGATAAATAAAACGGATCTGTTATTACGCCATTTTCGGAACGTTTTACTCTGTCTACTTCTTCCGCCTGTCTTTCAATAGACATATTTTTGTGAATTATGCCTATTCCACCCTGTCTTGCCATAGCTATAGCCATTTTTGACTCTGTTACAGTGTCCATGCCAGCACTCATTATAGGCGCATTAAGAATAATCTTGTTTGTAAGCCTTGTTGTGAGGTCAACGTCTTTGGGAAGTACATTGCTTCTTGCCGGAACAAGGAGAACGTCATCAAAAGTAAGTCCTTCTTTTAAAATTTTATTCATATCCTCTATCCCTTTCTACTAATAAATATGTTGAAATATTTAACAAATCTTATCAAATTTTAAAGGTGTTTGTCAATGCTATTATAGTATAAATTGACGGATTTTTCAAATCCGATTTAATTTTAATTTATCAATGATCGGTATATTGGCCGCTTAAATCAGTATTATTTAAAAAGTCCTTCGCATTATTTTGTGCGGAGGACTTTGAAATTAGTAATTAGGTCCGGCTTTAACGATATTCTCCGGCATATTTTTATATTTTTTGAAGTTTTCATTAAACTTCTTTGAAAGTTCTTTTGCTGATTTTGTATATGCCTCTTTATCTTCCCATGTATTTGAAGGATTTAAAATATCGCTTGGTACGCCTGGACATTCTGTAGGAACATAAACATTAAATATATCGTCTAATTTATATTCTACATTGTTAAGCTGCCCTGATATTGCGGCTGAAACCATAGCTCTTGTATATTTAAGATTTATTCTCTTTCCCACTCCGTAAGGTCCGCCTGACCATCCTGTATTAATTAAAAATACGTTTGCTTTGGTTTCTTCTATTTTTTCTCCGAGCATCTTTGCATATACGCTTGGATCAAGAGGTAAGAACGGTGCGCCGAAACATGTTGAGAATGTAGTCTGGGGCTCTGTTATACCTCTTTCAGTGCCTGCAAGCTTACTTGTATATCCGGATACGAAATGGAACATTGCCATATTATTATCAAGTTTAGAAATCGGAGGAAGTACTCCGAATGCGTCTGCCGTAAGGAATATTACAGTATTAGGCTGTTTACCCTTTCCTATCATTTCAGCATTCGGGATATAGCATACGGGATAACCTGCACGAGTATTTTCGGTTAAGTAATCACTACTGTAGTCCGGCTGTCTTGTTTCGGGGTCGATAACAACGTTTTCCAAAAGAGTTCCAAACTTGATTGCACGGAAAATTTCCGGTTCATTTTCTTCTGTAAGGTTTATACATTTTGCGTAACATCCGCCTTCAATATTGAATATTCCGTCGTCTGACCAGCCGTGTTCATCGTCTCCTATAAGTGATCTGTCAGGATCGGCGCTGAGAGTTGTTTTTCCTGTTCCGGAGAGCCCGAAGAATATTGCCGTATCTCCTTCTTTTCCGATATTTGCGGAACAATGCATTGAAAGTATGCCGCTTTTAGGAAGAACATAGTTCATTATAGAGAATACGCTTTTTTTAATTTCTCCGCTGTATTGTGAACCGGCTATAAGTACTATTCTGTTTTCGTAATCTATGGCAATACAAGCTTCGCTGTTTGTATTGTCGGTTTCCGGTATACACTTAAATCCCGGAGCCGCTATTATTGTAAAATCAGGCTCAAAATCCTCCAATTCGCTTTTATCCGGTTTTACAAGCAGATTTTGAATAAAAAGATTTTGTGAGGCAAGTTCGTTTATTACTCTTATTTTCTTAGCATATTTTCTGTCAGCCCCTGCAAAGCCGTCAAATACATAAAGATCACGATTTTGAAGATAAGCCAGCATTTTACCGTTTATCATGTCAAAATTTTCTTTTTTCATGGGTTTATTAACGTTTCCCCATGCAATTTCGTTATGAATGGCAGGTGTGTCAACTATATATTTGTCATCAGGCGAACGACCTGTATATTTACCTGTATTAACAACAAGCGCGCCTGTGTCCGAAAGTACTCCCTCTCCATTTTTTAATGCGATTTCTACAAGCTGCGGATATGTAAGATTATGATAAACTTTTCCGCTACCGCCTATACCAAGTTCAATGGCGTCAAGAATTTTCATGTCAGACCTCCTGTAATTTTAAGCTAAAAATTTGTTATAGGTAAGTATATCACAACTTTGTTCGTCATTCTATATGAAAATATGATATTTTTATTTGTTTTTCTTATTTTGTAGCAATATAAATTTTAACGAATATAAATATCATAAAAATATAAGCTATTTCTTTCCTACGAATTTATAAATTTGAAAATGGAATATGTAAGCCGATTAAAAAAATCGCTAATATAATAAGCGGTAACATTAGTTTATTTTTATAATTTGTTTTTAATTGAAATTCATTTCAAGTAATATATGATATTTAAGAGAAAGTTTGATATAATTAAAATATTATTTATTGTAGCGATTGTCATACATTCTGTAAAAAATATTTAGAAAAGGTGAAAAAATGATAATAGAAAAAAGAGAGCGTCAAATTCTGCTGATGTCATTTATCTCAGGACTTATTTTTGCAGTTATTGAATTTATTTTTTCGATATACAGTCATTCTCAATCCGCTTTGACAGATTCGGTTTATGACGCTTCAGAATTGATTTTTATTGCTTTACTGCTTTTTTTAACTCCGTTATTTTATAAACCTGTTTCGGAAAAACATCCTTACGGATATTATCAGATAGAATCAATACTTCTAATTATAAAGGGAGTTATGATGCTTTCGGTTTCTATGGGTATATCTATAGAAATTATAGAATCTGCCTTGTCTGGAGGCAATCCTGTAAACAATGTTCAAGTTTCATTATTTCAACTTATGTTGGGAATTGCCAGTATTTTCATTTTTATTATAATGAAAAAGATGAACCATAATCTATCTTCTCCTACTGTAGAAGCGGAATTATTAGGTTGGAGAATTGATATTATATACAGTTTGGGAATGTCAATCGCATTTTTTATGTCTAGATACTTATCAAAAACTCCCCTTTCCTTTATTGCGCCTTATTTTGACCAAGTCATTGCAGTATTGGTTATGATTTTTATGCTTCCCGAAAGTGTAAAAGTTCTTTGGAGTGCCATTAAAGATGTATTTCTTTTTTCCCCAGATGCTGAGCTTACAGAAGAAGTCAAGGAACTTTGCACTCCCATAATGGAGCAATTTAATTTTGTACCTGTATTCTTTGACATAACGAAGACAGGACGACACTTATGGATTTCCATATATTTTAAAATTCAATCCGATAGTTTGGCTATAAATGATTTTAAAAAAGCTTCTGAGATCATAAAAAGTAAAACACATGAAAATTTTAATGAATGTACCTGCGAATTGATATTAATGCCCTAATTATTATATATTACATTATTGTTACATTTTTATATTAATTATTGCTCTTTATCGGAATTAAAATTAATATTATTTTATATAATCGCTAAAGGAGGATTAATATGAGAAAATTTGCTAGCTTTGCTGTTTCTGTGATTTTGGCTTCGTCTATTTCCGTTTCGGCATTTGCTCTTGATAAAACAGTTCCGTTTATTGATATTGCTAATAATTCATGGTACTATTCGTACATATCGGATGTATATAAAAAAGGTATTATTTCGGGAACATCGGAAAACATTTTTGAGCCTGACGTAACGCTTACAAGGGGAATGGCAGCCTCCCTTATTTATCGTATGTACGGAAGTCCCGATATTAAATACTCAAAGTATTTTTCCGATGTAGCTGACGGAGAATGGTATACAGATGGGATAACTTGGGCAAAAGACAACGGTATTATATCAGGTTATGATGACGGAACATTTTCACCGGACTGGGCAATGACAGTTGAACAGTTTGCCTCTGTATTATAGCGTCTTGCAGGTGAACCTGAAATCGGCAACAGTAACGCTCTCTCAAAATATTCTGATAACTTTATGGTATCATCTTATGCAAAACAAGCTATGATATGGGCAAGCGAAAAAGGTATGCTTGCCGGCGATACTCTACACCCTACATCGGCAATAACAAGAGCCGAAGCTGCAAAAATGCTGTCAATATTTACAGAAACGTATGACTACAAAGCTATCAAAAATATGGGTGAAATATCTTCATATATAAAAGAAAACTATGATTCAACATTTGACATGACAGACTATTCATACTCATCGGACTCAGACGGAAGTATATATCTGGCTTATATGGTCGGAGAATATAAATCTACTTTTGGATACCGCGCTGTTATGTCGGGAGATAAACTTATGAGAGTTGAGATGATAGGAAAAATGAATCCGTATTTTCTCTCATCTGATATTAAAGAGCCTGAATACATAAGTGATGACGAACTTTTTAAAATTGCATTGGAATCATACGATACAGAATGTTCGGTTTATGAAAAAAATATAACCAGGTATTTTAATATGAGTACATTGAAATTTGTTTTTGATGTTGAAATAACATATGTAGATGATAACGGTGCGTACTTTACTAATCTTTTCAGATATGAGATCTAAAAAATAAATCCGCTCAATGTTGAGCGGATTTATTTTTATCATACATCAAGTAATATAAAATTCCCCTTTCCCGCCCTTACATAAGCAACCAATATCCGGTAATAACAATAATTTGTTTCAATACATATGTACTCTGTCGGAGCATAACGATAATTAAGGATTCGAACCTTCACCGGCTCTTCAGTGTGCCATACATACGACTTACGCTGTCGCCGCGCTGATATTCGCTTTACTTATGCTATCAATCAATTTATTATTCTATTAGCTCTGTTTTCCAGTTATTCTCCTGTAATTTATTATCCAAAAGACGAAGTTCCTTAGACATTTTATCAATTTCAGACTGCCAGTCCGTAACAGAAATAGCGGATATCATCCATGGCGTGGTCGTTTTCCTTTACCACCCGG
>URLB01000095.1 GCA_900548595.1 uncultured Eubacteriales bacterium | reverse complement strand
CTAAATCTCTGTCGGTTACTTCTTCACATATACAATCATCGTATTTACAGTTGAAACAGTCTCTATCACACATCTGTTTCGCTCCTCTGTTCTTCCCCATAGCCTACATCCTTTAACGTTTGGTACATAATTTTTAATGCTTCGGCTATACCTTTTACTTTCTTTGCTTCTCCCTGTTCCTCGTATTTTTTCAAATCTCCCCATAAAGACGGCATGTCCAATAATGCCGCAACCGTTTTAGAGGGGGCGTTCTCCAATTCATAAGGACCTATCACACAATAAACATAGTCCAGTATTTTATCGGTTGTCCCGTCAAGGATTTTTTCCCATTCTTCTTTAAACTTTTCTCTTTCCTTGCTCTCCAAGCTCAACGCCTTTTTCTTTCGTTCAAGCAAGTGTAAATATTCGTCGGCTTCTTCGTTCGTCATATACGCCATAGATCCGCCTCCTGTTCAAACCAATGCTCTATCTTCTGAGCTTCGTTGTATGCCTTTACATAGAATTGATTAATACCGAACTTCTTCGGGTCTGACAGTTCCATAATCAACTGACATTCCCTATAGGCTTTACATTTCTTTGCATACAACCTGTCCCGTATTTCTTTAAATTCCGCTTTGTACGCTTTTTCTTTTTCTTTCTCCGTATTCTGTCTTGCTATCTCTTTTTTCTCCTCTGCGGTCAATTCGTGAAACACGCCGAGGTTATATGTATCGTCCAATCGCTTTGCCGCTTCTACGGGGGATATGTTATAATACTTAGATACGAAGTCTATAACGTCTCCGCCCTCTCCGCAGCTGAAGCATTTATATCTGTTTCCTTTTACGGAGAACGAAGCGGTTTTTTCTTTATGGAACGGACAACAGGTCATGTTATTATTTTTAAGGTGTATTCCTGCGTCTTTCAATACGTCAATCAGATTGACACGGCTCTTTACTTCTTTTATTCTGTCAAAATCCATTTTTATCATCTCCGAAAAAGGTGTGAAGTGTGTGAAGTGGTGTGACTTAGGTTCACACCTTTAAAACTGTTGATTTTACTGGCTTTTCGCCCTATGGTGTGAAGGTGTGACAATTTTTCGGTTTTTTCTCTATAGGAAATATATATACACACCATTCGTTGTCTTACAATACACGCTCTCTATATATCCTCTATATAAGGGTATATTTTTCGCTCACACCGTCACACTTTCACACCTGTTCCTTGCAACCCTTGATTTTACTGAGTTTTCGAGGTGTGACTTTGGTGTGACTTTTTTAATATTGTAGGTAAGGTCACACCTAGAAGGGGCAATCCTTGTCAAGGTCACCAACTTCTTCCTCTTCTTTCTCCTTTATCAGCCATACGCAACTTACCGGCTCTCCTCTTATTTTCTTTGTCTTTGTGTAACCTTTGCTAAACTCTATTTTTTTATTCTGTTTAAGCCACGATAACAACGCCTGTGGATTAAATCCGCTCTCATCACATATACGGTTGAAAACGGCTCTTATAATGCAGATGTAATCGTCGTTTATTACACCCCATACCTCACCTTTGTTATCGTCTATATCCTGCTCAAACCTCATGCTGTTTATGGAAATATAATCTTTTATATACTCCAACGCCCTTTCATTCTGGCTCACTTCGCTTCTCGTCTTTAAAAACTCGGCTACTTCGCTGACTTTCAAAGCGTTATTGTCCTTGAACAGTATTTCCGTGATAATCTTGTCCGCCGTAAGTATCAGCGATATTGCCATGGTCTGTTTTTCCGTAACCTCCGTATCGCTCAACATTTTTCTGTAATTATTAAAAATATCTTTTGCCCTGTCGATGTTGCTTTCTTCCTCCAGCCACTCTACAAACCTCTTTCCCGCAAAGCCGTAATTGGCTCTGACGGTATCGGCTACTTCACGGGGATCGCCGAAAAGTTTTTCTTTGCACTCGATTTCGATTATTCGGTTTACGGCGCCGCCGCCCGAAGACGCCGTTGTGATAGGCATTTCTCCGCTGGTGATTATACAGTTCGCCCATGTGGGCGTTTTATCCACTCCGCCTGTTTTATTGCCCCTCGTCTTTCCTGCGCCCTCGGAAAGCATATATATATCCTTATCGAACTGTTTTTTATCGCTGACAATCTGCAACTCGTCCATTATTAACGGCATTGAATTGACAAACGCCGCGCTCTTTTCACGTCCTACAGCCGTTGAATTAAACGTGTGCATAAATCTTCCGGGTTCGGGATTTGCCCAAACCGATGTCGCAAGCATTAAACCTACTGTTTTACCTACTTCCGTTCCTCCCCATAAATGGACGAAGAACGGCAGGCAGTTCATAGGTTTGACAAGTACGGATGAAAAGCTGGCGGCAAGCACTATTCTTCCGTAAAGGCTTGTCCGCCTTATCTGCTTGCACAGGTGCAGCCATGTATCATAGCTGCCTTTTTCCTTGACGCTTTCAAAAAACGTCTTAAAATTTCCGTCTCCGTCAAAAACCAGATTTTCAACGTACGGCGCAAATCCCTCGCCGTCTATCCAGCCTAATCTGCCGACACTGTTATACTCCGGTATTCGTTCATAGTTATAGTTTTCTATATCGTGCAAATATTTAACCATGTATGCCCCGTTCTCGCTTGTAACGGCGATACCGAGGTCGGCAAGGGCTATTATGGCGGTCTTGCTCGCTATGGTCTTTTTATCTACTACAACCGATTTCCACTTTCGTCCTTTTCGGAAAGCCAGCTCTAATTTTTCAGTCAGAGTGTCTATATTCGTAAGCCTTTTTACGGGCATTATCGGATGTACGCATACGGTTATAACTCCGTTTTCCGTAAAGCTGACTATTCCGAAATCATCCGCTTTATATGAGCCGCAATCAAGCTCCAACGGCTGATCGTCAAAGTTCGTTACATTATTATTTGTAGAAACTTCTACGGTCTTATGTTTACGGTCCTTACAATACTCTCGGTACATCGTTTTAAAATTCGTTATCTTGCAGTCTCTTTTTGCGTTATCCGACATAATGTTAAGGCAGGCGGCACGTTGAAAGTCGGACAGAGAAAGTAAAAATTCATACGGTTCTTCGGAAAATTGATATTCTTCGGCAGTATAGTGTTTTATATTAATCTGCTGCATTTTTATCAACCTCCAAAAGTTCCAGTATCTTTCCCGGCGTACCGTTTTTATGGCAGAACACAAACTCGATGTTATGCTTGTACTGCCATGATTTCATATATTTATACAGCGTTGCGCCGCTCATTCTTACATAAGGCGTTCCGTCTTTCTTTACAGGGGATTTCCACTGCGCTACATCTTCTATGCTGTCCAGCTTTTCTTCCACCAGTATGTACATCTTTGCCCCTATTGCGCTTAAACGGTCTAATTCACGCTTAAAACGTCCGTGGTCGTTTACTATATTTGTCGCTATCTCCATCAGATTTTGCTTTCTGTCAATCAATAGGAGCGGATTATCCGCCCTCTGATAGTCTCCGATGTACAGCTTTGTACGGTCGTGAGGTATTCCGTGTTTATCAAAATACCCCGTGATGTGCTTTGTCTTGTATATCTTTTCTCTTGTATCAATCAGTATCACTGTATCGCCCCCTTAGAATGGGAGTTCTTCATCGTCTGTCGTTTCGTCAACGGGCGTAAATCCGACAGGTGCATTGCCGTCGGAGGGAACGGACTGAGAGCCGTCTTTCCTTGAAAGTTCAAAATCGAACTTATCGATTTTTATATGCCAGCCGTCCCTCATTTTTCCGTCCTTATCCTCATAGCGATTATTCTGCATTTCTCCCTGTATGCTTATCCCATCGCCCTTTTTAAAGTATTTATCTATTGTCTCGGCTCTTTTTCCGAAACATGTACAGTTAAAAAAATCCGTTACCGAATTTCCGTCCTTATCTTTAAACGAACGGTCTACCGCAACGGAGATTTTACAAATGCTTTTGTCTCCGTCATAAAACTTTGTTTCGGGATCTCTGGTCAGTCTCCCGTGTATGATTATACTGTTCAACTTCTTCACTCCATTTCATAAAACAAATCCCTTGCGTCTACCACTTTAAATTTTTTTGTCGCCTTGCAGTAATCGCAATGCTCACATCTTATGGGCTCGGCTAATCCTTTCTTTATATCGTCATAGTGATTGACCATACCGATGAAATAATTTAATCTTTCGTTTAAAAACTCCTGCGGTATTTCTACCCCCTGTAAGTCGGTAAAAGGCTCTTTTGTGGCTGCCGCAAGTATAAAAGGCTTGTTATTACCCTCTATGTATTGATAAACCGCTCCCTGCAAGTCATAACCCCATGCCGAGAACCACGGCTTTCTCTCCCCGTCTTTCCATACAGGGGCAAAGTCCTTCATTATCTTAAGGTCCACAATCTTATCATCATGCAGTACGTCTATTTTTATCTTTATGGGCACGCCCTCAATCTCTCCTGTTTTTATTACCTGTTTTTCGCCGTTCAAGTATCGCATAAATTCCTCATCGGATTCTATCCTGTTAATGATTTCCTCCGCTTTTTTATACTCGGCTTTAAGTGAACCTTGCTTTGTGAATATTTCGGGATTTTGCGCCCTAAAAACATCCAACGTCCCTTCAAAATGTGCGTCCACATACGAACCGACAAGCAGCGCCGTTGTTTTCGGTCTCTCCCATTCTCCCTTTACAGAAGCAAGGGCGGCGGCTTCGCACTGCTCAAACGCTTTAAACTGCGATACGGACATATATTCCATATCGGCTTCTTTTGAGAAATAGTTTTCATTGGTCAGCTTCATCATTCTTTACAACCTCCGTTGCTTCAGCGGTTTTCTTCGCACAATCGGCACAAAGAACTTTGCCGTACTTTTCTTTTGTATAAGCAACCATTTCAACAGCGCCCTTTTTTCCGTAGGCAGTAACAACCCTGCCGCATTTCTCACACTTATACCCTCTGGGGACAAACTGCCGTATTCTTAATCCCTCTGTAAACCCTCCGTCCTGCGGATCTCTTACTTTAGGGTCAATATATAACTGTATCGGCTTCCCCTCCAGCGTTTCTGCCGTATCTGCTCCATAAGCTTTTTTTAGCGCTTTTCTGTTGGTTGCATTAAGTATTAACGGTTTAACCTCTTCGACCCCTTTTACACTTTTTTCCTTAAATTCAATTACTACATGA
Source organism: uncultured Eubacteriales bacterium (assembly GCA_900548595.1). Taxonomy (GTDB): domain Bacteria; phylum Bacillota; class Clostridia; order Lachnospirales; family Anaerotignaceae; genus Metalachnospira. The sequence goes on along the minus strand of URLB01000095.1, from coordinate 2,867 downwards.
GGTTCTTTTCTGCCCTGTGCCAATGTAACCTCGCCGTACCACAGACTGTCTATAGTCAACACCGGCTCTATTCCCTGATCTATTGAATATGCCCCTATATACTCGCTGTTGAAGTATCTCTTTAGGCTGCCGCTTCCGGTTATTCTTTCCATTGCTCTTCCTCCCTCTCCTTAAGCATTTCTTTTATAGAAGAAGTAACCAGTTCCAACACTATCAGCGCCCTTCTGTATGTCATTGTTGTAGCCGCCGGACTGACAAGTATAGTCGCTATCTTAGAAACCGTTTTCATCATATCGCTCCATTCGTATGGATGTATGTAATAACCTATGCGGCTTGATACTTCATCGGCTTCTTGGCTTAAATTAGGCAATCTCATTGTTCTCCCTCCACTTCTGCGTCTATCCCCACAAGTCTTAATATATCAATGGGACTTATACTCTCAAAACAGTCAAGGTGATAAACATATCCGTCCAATCTTACTCGGCTGTCTCTCTCTGCTATCGGCTCGCCACATCCTGAACACACGGCAATCGGTCGTATTTCCTCATTCGGGCAGCCATGCCTATGGGGATATGTATGGCAGTATTCACATGTCATCGCCAACGCCCCCTATTGCGCTGAGTTTTTCTCTAAGTCCTCTGTTCTCTTCCTCAAGAGCTTCATTCTTATCCTTTTCTTCCAGATACCAGTTATAGTATCTCTCCGATTCTTCTATCTGGTCGTACAGTTCGTTTAAAACAATCTCTAAAAGCTTTTTTAATGTTTTCATTCCTCTTCACCCTTGCCTTTTCTTCCGTTTTCGGTTATCATATAAGTAATCATTTTTCTTCTTGCCCCTTGTAGGAGTTGCCGCTCCGTAGGGGCTTTTTTATATTCCGCACAGGCTACTCCTCTCGACCTGTCCTTACACCTGCGCCACTTCGCACAGCTTTTGCATTGGTCTTTCACCGCCTACCTCTCCTTTGTATTGACCGAATACAGCCTTTAATCTTATAGTCGTCCAACTCCGCTTCTTTCCGTATTTCTATAAGTACTATTTCCTTATACGTTTTCCTGGCGGCGTCATCTAACTTCTTATCGCTCTCCTCGTTTGAGGGCTTCGTATCTTTCTTTGTATCGCTCTGCTCTTTCATGCTCCTGCTCCATTTCTCTGCTTATGTGGTGTATGTATATCGCGCTGATGATTGTTATTACTATCCCATAGGCAAGCCAGAAGCTTACTGTTTCTACTGCTGTCATTTCATTTCCTCCTTTCCCTCTATCAACTCTGCTATGTCGATATTCAATTTTTTGCACACTTTTCTTAATTCGCTTAAACGAAAATGTGAAGGACTTCGCAGCCTTTCATATAATGTTGATACGCTCAATTGCGCAGAAACGGCTAACTCGGTTGTCGATATTCCGTTTAACTCCTGTTTGTAGATAATCATTGCTCTGATTTGTTTATCAAGCTCATTATCTTTGTTGATACCTAATTTACTTTTCGGCATTTCTTCTCACCCCGCCTTGCCCTCTTTTCTTGTTCGTAAAATTTTTTTGTGATATACTCCTGTTTAAGGAGTTGATAAATTATGGTATTTCAACCTAACGAAGACTATAATAAAATGGTAATGCTTTATATTCGGGACAATCTTACATATCGTTCAAGCGGAAAACCGATTATTATAAAACCCAGACATATTTGGTCTTGCAACAAAAACTGCGACTATCTATTAATCTGCCTTACAGTTGAATATCTCTGCATAAAGGGATTGCTCATAAGACAGCGCAACGATGTATCTCCTAAAGCTACAAATATAATCGGTATTTCTGAAATAGGTTTTGAATACATTGATCTGATTGAAAACTCATCTATCTGGGATAAAGTAAAGACTGGTTTTTCTGTAGACAAATTCTTGTCCTTCATTAATACCGGCTTGTCTATAGCTGAAATAATTACAAAGCTATCACTTTAGCGATTTCTATCTGTTCCCCATTCGGTTTTATCCAATCAAACAGCCTATCAACCGCTGTATCCAAATCTGTAACTCTGTTTGTTTCAGGATTGACAACATCCCATTCTCTATCAACCTTGATAAATTTATCTGTGCCAAACAGTATCCATTTTTTATCTCTCACTACATATCTAAATCCTGCTGCATACATACCTTGCAGTATTGTTTTTTCTTGCTGTGTCATCTTTCCACCTCTGTCTTACTTATTGCTTATAGAAGTACTTCTATAGTGAGTCGTTTTTTATGTACTCCTATATCATCGCTCTCCTTTGATGTTTTATAAGTTGTAAAATATTTCAAAAAGTGATATTATTATTTCAATAAGTTTAATAAAGGAGGCGTTGTCTTAATGTCCCAATTTTTGACTTATCCCTGTTTCCGTTGTATAGGTGATAAACTCTAAACCTTTGTTGTGCACTCAAAGTTTAAAGCGGAATCCTAAAAGCTATTGCAGGAGCTTGTAGTCTTACTTTTGACTGCAAGAAGGCTGTCCCGAACTGCCAAAGTTGATCTATACCCCATAGAAAACAATCTGCTAAATTGTTCATTGCTCCCGGACAGAGCTTTTGCAAGGTATTACGGATATAAAATTCGGGAGACCGGCATTTATGTATTAGCAGTGCATACTTGTCGGTCTTTATTCTTTAAGCATAAAATCTATGCCGCACCCCAATATCTTTGACAGCCTAATTAACTTACAACTCGGTATATCTGTTTTACCGTTTATCCAGTTGTAATATGTTTTAAGTGAAATACCGACTTCATCTGCAAGCTCTCTTTTGCTTAATCCTTTTTCCTCTCGCTTCCTATCGATGTTGCAATATTTCATCTTTCCACCTCCTACTAGTTTATCTCCTGTCGGGTTCTTCGTTT
>URLB01000094.1 GCA_900548595.1 uncultured Eubacteriales bacterium | reverse complement strand
ACAATGCCTCTTCCCGGCGAGGATAAAATGTACATGACAAAGGGCGAGATGGAGGATGAGATAATCAGCTTCCTCGGAGGACGCGCTGCGGAAGAAATAGTGCTTAAGGATATAACGACAGGCGCAAGCAACGATATAGAAAGAGCAACTGCCATGGCAAGAAATATGGTTATGAAATACGGTATGAGCAGTACTTTCGGTCCGGTGCAGTACGGTGATGAGAGCGATGAGGTGTTCATAGGAAGGGATATAGGACATTCCAGAAACTACAGCGAAAATACGGCGGATGCCATAGACGCTGAGGTTAAGGAACTTATAAACTTCTCCTATAACGAGGCAAAGAGACTTCTTAATGAAAATATAGACGTTCTTCATGCTTCCGCGAAACTGCTCATGGAAAAGGAAAAAATTACAGGAGACGAATTCAGAGCGCTTTTTAAGAAAGACTCGGAAAATATTTCGGAAACAGATGATACGGCGGCTGTAACAGATACAACAGATGAAATTTAAACCGCTGAAAAATTGTTCCGCAGGGAACAGCGTAACATTGTAACCCATTTAATTTAAAATAAAAGAAGAGGGAGATGTTTTAAATGGATTTTGGTATTAAAGAAGGTCTTAAAAATGTGAAAGAGTATGTTGTTGAGCATAAGGATACTGCCGATGCTGTAGGCAACAAGGGCATTAACGTTCTTTCATCACCTACAATGATACTTTGGATAGAGCAGACATGCCTTGAGGCTGTTAAACCTCTGCTTCCCGAAGGATATGAGACTGTAGGAACAGTATTTAACTTCCTTCATCTTGCAGCTACTCCTGTAGGACAGAAAGTAAGAGTTGAGGCCGAACTTACTGAAATAGTTAAAGGCAAGGCTCTTTCATTCGACATCAAAGTATATGACGAAAAGGGCAAAATCTGCAAAGGAACACACGGCAGAGCTATTGTGAATAAAGAACAGTTCTTCGGAAATCTTTAATCACGGAAAACGTAATTTTAACGGCACGTCCGAGAGGATGTGCCGCTTTAGGTTAAAGAACCTTATATTGGGAGGAATGAAAAATGGGTATAAATTTAAAGGGAAGAAGCTTCCTGACATTGAGAGATTACAGCGCGGAAGAAATAGAATATTTGGTTGATCTCGCTATAGATCTTAAAGAGAAAAAGAAAAAAGGAATTTTTGAAAGACATCTGGCAAATAAAAACGTAGCGCTTATATTTGAAAAGCCTTCCACAAGAACAAGATGTTCTTTTACAATAGGCTGTGTTGACGAGGGCGCCCATCCGGAATACCTCGGAAAGGACGATATTCAGCTGGGACATAAAGAGACGGTTGAAGATACGGCAAGGGTACTGGGAAGAATGTTCGACGGAATAGAATTCAGAGGATTCTCCCAGGAAGTTGTGGAAAAACTGGCTGAATACAGCGGTGTTCCAGTGTGGAACGGTTTGACGGACGAGGATCATCCGACGCAGGTTTTGGCTGACTTTATGACGATAAAAGAGAAATTCGGACGTATAAAAGGTTTAAAAATGGCTTTTATCGGCGACGGAAGAAATAATATGGCGAATGCCCTTATGATAGGATGCTCAAAAATGGGCGTTGATTTTTCCATAGCGGCTCCCAAGAGTCTTTGGCCGGAAAACTCTCTTCTTAAGGACTGCGGAGAGTATGCCGCGGAAAGCGGAAGCCGTATAGAGGTTACAATAGACCCTAAAGAAGCCGTAAAAGGAGCTGACGTAATATATACCGACGTATGGGTATCTATGGGAGAGGAAGATAAATCGGCTGAAAGAGTGGAGCTGCTTAAACCGTATCAGGTAAACAGGGAACTTTTCGAGGCTTCGGGTAAGGACAGTACGATATTTATGCATTGCCTGCCTGCCGTGAGAGAATATGAGGTTACAAATGAAATTATAGAAGGACCTATGTCAGTCGTATTTGACGAGGCGGAGAACCGTATGCATACCATAAAGGCGGTTATGGTAGCTACTCTCGGAAACTGATAAGGTTTTGCAGGGGGAACGGTGTAATGGAAAAAAAGGTGCTGGCAGGCGCTTCCAGAGAAAAACAGAAATATTTTTTCGAGCCTGCCTTTAATGAAATACCGCAGGCGGTTAAGGATGAGATAAGGAATATATGCATACTTATGGCGGAAAGACTCGGATGTACTTTCCTTATGTCATTTGAGGAAACGGGAGACCTTGTTTTTGAAATAATTAAAAATGAGGGAGATTTTGACTTTGACGATATAGGCGCAGAATTGGAAATAAAAAGCCTTAAGTCCGAAAAGAAAGAATTGATAAAGGCTCTTAAACTGTGGTATGTTATAAATATGACTGATGAGGGAATAAAAATCAGAGAAGAGCTTTTGAGGGAAAAGAATAACTAAGAGGGAGTGATTGAATATGCTTTTGGTAATAGACGTAGGAAATACTAATATTGTGCTGGGGGTTTATAAGGGCAGAAAGCTTATGGCAAGCTGGAGAATGACCACGTCCAATAAACAGACTGCGGATGAAATAGGCATATTCATACACTCGCTTTTTGACTATTCCGAAGTGGATGCGTCGGAACTGGAGGCAATAATAATATCATCGGTAGTGCCGAATATTATGTACTCGCTGACGCACGGACTTATCAAATACTTCCATATACAGCCGATGATAGTCGGCGCGGGAATGAAAACGGGAGTAAATCTTCTTATGGATAATCCGAGAGAAATGGGTTCGGACAGAATAGTTAAGCTGGTGGCTGCCCAAGAAATATACGGCGGACCGGCTATGGTCATAGATTACAGTACGGCAACGACCTATGACGTAATAGACGCAAAGGGAGTTTTTGTTACGGGAATAACGGCGCCCGGTATACAGGTATGCGCCGACGCGCTTATAGGAAGCACAGCACAGCTGCCGAGGGTGGAAATAAAAAAACCGAAATCAATAGTTGTAAAAAATACAATCGGAAGTCTTCAGGCAGGTATTGTTTACGGACATATCGGCGAGACAAAGTATATAATAGAGCAGGTAAAAAAAGAGCTGAACATTCCCGATATGAAGGTTATAGCCACAGGCGGACTTGCAAGGACAATGGAAAGCAACGAACCGCTGTTTGACGTTGTAGACCCTCTGCTTACGCTTAAGGGACTGCGTATAATCTATGAAAAAAATAAAAAGGTAAGGTCAGATAAGAAGTGAAAATAGGAAATGTAGAATTGCCCAACAATGTATTTCTCGGGCCGATGGCAGGCGTTACAGATAGGCCGTTTCGTACTTTATGCCATGAAATGGACTGCGGTCTTGTATATTCGGAAATGGTAAGCGCAAAGGGAATATATTATGATAACGCCAACACAAAGGAGCTTCTTGATATAGGAGAGGATGAAAAGCCGGCGTCCATACAGCTTTTCGGCTCAGACCCTGAAATTATGGGAGCTATGGCAAAGAAGATAGAAGGAATAAACGCAGATTTTGTTGACATAAATATGGGCTGCCCTGTACCGAAGGTAGTAAAAAACGGAGAAGGAAGCGCCCTTATGAAAACGCCGGAGCTTGCCGGAAAAATAATAAGAGCAATGGTTGACAGCCAAAAGAAACCCGTTACTGTAAAAATACGAAAAGGCTTTACGGAAGACACTGTAAATGCTGTAGAGATGGCTGTGATTGCGGAAGCTAACGGAGCTGCCGCCGTTGCCGTACACGGCAGAACCAGAGAGCAGTATTACAGCGGAAAGGCCGACTGGGATATAATTAAAAAGGTTAAAGAAGCCGTCAATATACCGGTTATAGGAAACGGGGATATATTTTCTCCCGAGGACGCTGAAAAAATGCTGGATTATACAGGCTGCGATGCGGTAATGATAGCCAGAGGAGCGCAGGGGAACCCGTGGATATTCAAAAGAACGGCGCATTATTTGAAAACAGGCGAGCTTTTGCCGCCGCCGTCTCCCGAGGAAAGAATAAATACGGCGCTTAGACATGCGGCGGAGCTTATAAGATATAAGGGAGAATATATAGGAGTAAGGCAGATGAGGACCCACATGGCATGGTATGTGAAAGGCGTAAAAGGAGCTTCATCTGTAAGGGATAAAATAAACCATGCCGAAAATTACGAGCAGATAGCCGAAATATTAAACGGCATAGAGTACTAAGGAGGATATTTATGAAGAAGTTTTTAAAAACAATTACAGGTGCGGTTTTAGCGATAGCATTATGCGCTTCATGCGCGCCTAAACAGGAAGAGACAGCGGCTGAACCAACGGCAAATCTTACAATAACTGTTTCACCGCTTACAGAAGAGCAGTTTGCAGAAACAAGCACAGAAGGACTGGAAAATCCCGTTATTGAAGATTTTTCAAATGTGGTTATAGAGCTTAAAATGGATAATATGGTTGCCGGAACGGAAAGAAGCGTTAAAATGACGGCTCTTAAAAACATTATGAGCGAAACGGGAGTAGGAACTTATTGGTACGGCGGCGGTTCAAGCCAGAACAATGCCGATGAAGATTTTTCCGTGTTCACTTCGGAGAATGTAATATACAGAAACGGTCTGACGGATGACGACATAAAAGCAATGTTTGAAGGTTATAATGCGGAAGTTACATATACTGGCACAGACGGACAGACAGTTGAAGAAACGATACCTTTTATTGATTCCGTTGTTTTTGAAAGCGGCAATTGATATTTTTACCTCCTCGGTTTTATCGGGGAGGTTTTTGTATATTTTTCAAAAAACGGATAAATAATAAACAAAATAACATTATTTTAAAGAAAATAATTTTGCTGTTGATTTTTAATTTTTATGTGCTATAATATCTTCATGTTCATAAAAAGGACGTCTGAGGAAAACTAAATCCGCACAGCGTTTTCAGAGAGCTGCCGTATGGTGAGAGGCAGTATCGCAAACGGGTGTTCCACTTTCCGAGTCCCCGGTGAAAGCCGGAGGGGTAAGCCCCTTACAGCTGTCGGAGAGGGCGGTTTTTATAATCGTCAATGCGGGTGGCAACGCGGGTATATTCTCGTCCCTGTTTTTAAACAGGGGCGTTTTTTTATTTCAGACGTAAAATATTTTCAGGAGGATGCAATATGTTAGACATTAAATTTTTAAGAGAAAATCCCGATATTGTAAAACAGAATATCAAAAATAAGTTTCAGGACAGAAAACTTCCCCTCGTCGACGAAGTTATTGAGCTTGACCTTGAAAACAGAAAGATTAAGCAGGAAGTTGAAGCCCTTCGTGCCGATAGAAACAAACTTTCAAAACAGATCGGCGGTCTTATGGCAAAGGGTGAAAAGGAAGAAGCCGAGAGGGGAAAAGCCGAAGTTGCAAAAAATTCTTCCAGAGTAGATGAACTTACAGAGAAAGAAAAAGAAGTTGAGGAAAAAATCAAAAAAATCATGATGACTATTCCCAACATAATCGACCCGTCTGTTCCCATAGGAAAAGATGACAGCGAAAATGTGGAAGTGCAGAAATACGGCGAACCTGTTGTTCCCGATTTTGAGGTTCCTTACCATACGGACATTATGGAAAGCTTTAACGGCATAGATCTTGACAGCGCCAGAAAGGTAGCCGGAAACGGTTTCTACTATCTAATGGGGGACATCGCGAGACTTCATTCTGCGGTTATTTCTTATGCCAGAGACTTTATGATAGACAGAGGCTTCACATACTGCGTTCCTCCTTTTATGATAAGAAGCGACGTTGTAACAGGCGTTATGAGTTTTGATGAAATGGACGCCATGATGTACAAAATCGAAGGAGAAGACCTCTACCTTATCGGTACAAGCGAACATTCAATGATCGGTAAATTTATCGATACAGTAAACAAAGAGGCTGACCTTCCTTATACTCTTACAAGCTACTCTCCTTGTTTCCGTAAGGAAAAAGGCGCTCACGGCATAGAGGAAAGAGGCGTTTACAGAATACATCAGTTTGAAAAACAGGAAATGATAGTTGTATGTAAACCCGAAGAAAGCAAGATGTGGTTTGATAAACTTTGGCAGAATACGGTAGACCTGTTCAGATCTATGGATATTCCCGTAAGAACGCTTGAATGTTGTTCGGGAGACCTTGCGGACCTTAAGGTTAAGTCTATCGACGTTGAAGCATGGTCGCCAAGACAGAAGAAATATTTTGAAGTAGGAAGCTGTTCAAATCTCGGAGACGCACAGGCAAGAAGATTGAGAATAAGAGTAGTCGGAGAAAACGGAGAAAGATACTTTGCTCATACTCTTAACAACACTGTTGTAGCTCCTCCCAGAATGCTTATAGCTTTCCTTGAAAATAATCTTCAGGCAGACGGAAGCGTAAGAATACCCGAAGTATTAAGACCTTATATGGGCGGAAAAGAAGCTCTTGTTCCGAAGAAATAAAAGTTCGGGCAAAATAATTTTGCGCCGACATAATAAAAAGGAGAAGTCAAAAAGACTTCTCCTTTTTATCTTCCTATAAACCATGCCGCAACGGTAATCAGAAAAATATGCATTGGATAATAGAAATAAAACATATATTTTGCATTTTTGCCCCTTTCGCCGTTATAAGACAGAATAAACGGCAGAGCCAATATCATTGCGAACTGACATACATTATCAAACCCATATCTTATGGATAGCGGCAGGTAGAAAAGTGAAAATACCGCTAATACGGCAGATAAAGCCGTTTTCCTTTTTCCCGCAAAATACAACGCTACACCGAAAGTTATGACAATAATGCCTCCTTCGACCGAAAGAGGAAGAGGCAGAATAACGGATAGGTAATCAATAAAGCTGTAAATCTGCTGAGGTATGAAAATTCCCGACGCCGTCAGAAGGTCTATTATAAATATTATTGCCTCCTGTATAAGGAAAGGGAGTATAAGAACAATACATCCTGCGATTGCTCGGATTTTATTGTTTTTATAATTAAAAATCTCTTCCAGACATGACAGAAAATAAATTATATAAAATATTGTGGCAAAGATGTTGCAGCCGTAAAAAGTTCCGACAGGGCTGGGAAAACAGGTTTCCGTAAAAATATTCAGCAGTCCCATACCGACTGAAAACAAATATAGCCTAAGTATATATTTTTTCCTGTTTTTTGTATGCCTGAATCCCTCCGTTGACAGGAAAACAAATATAGGCATCGCAAGACGGCCTATAATGGTAAAAATATAAGGGATAGGAAGAATACCGTTGAAAAAGTAATATATGTGATCCAAAGTCATAAAAACAAGAGCCAGTATTTTCAGCTGAAACCCGTTCAGACCTTTATTTATGTCCATTTTATTCTCCTTTTAGTTGTATTCAATGGGAGAAACGTTTTCCCCATCGGCTTTATATAATGAAGAGTTTTCCGCTATATCGGGACGCATTTTCAGCGCGTCTTTCAGTTTTTCTAAATCTTCTTCTTCTATCCTCAGGGATATTCCGCAGGAAGCGGATATGCTCCTGAGAGTAGGCATTACGGATACATTGATTATGCCGCTCAGATATTTTTCGGCGGCAACGGCATAATGAGTAGATTTAAACGCCATTGTATAGTAAATACAGGTTCTCATAAAAACACCTCAAAAAAGATTATAGTGATTTATTATATAAAAAACAACATATTTGTAATAAACGGCAAAAATCAATAAGTTGCTAATTATGTAAATCAAGTGGTATACTGAATATAAATTTTATATGAAAGGATCGATTTTATGCCCGGATTTATAGATGCAAGAGGAAAAGCCTGTCCTATGCCGGTTGTACTTGCCAAACAGCAGCTGGATAAAGGGGAGCAAAAGCTGACGGTGATGGTAGATAATGAAACAGCGGTGGAAAACCTGAAAAGGCTTGCCTCACACTGCGGCGCGGAAACCGAAGTTGAGTACAGGACGGACGGAATAGCAGTCATATTCAACGGTGGTAATGCTGATACAGAACAAAAAAATATTTCGGATATATGCGAATGTAAAAAAGGAGGATATACGATATTTTTCGGAAAAGATTATGTCGGCGAGGGTGATTATACACTCGGGAACAACCTTGCGAAAAGGGCTCTGTATAC
>URLB01000093.1 GCA_900548595.1 uncultured Eubacteriales bacterium | reverse complement strand
CTCCGCACCGCTCCAAGGCACATTGTTAATGTCTGCGAAAACCGAAGCATAGGCCGTTGTTCCTCCTATTCCGGAGACAGCAATCGCCGCTGCGGAAAATATAGCTAAAAATGATTTCTTCACAATAATTTCCCCCTTAAATATAAAAAAATAAATTCTTTACTCTTATATCTTAATAAAATTTACTTAAATAATCAATAAGAGAACAATTAGCAAAAAGTTAAGAATTTCTTACGAATATACTACATATGTCGAAACACAAACTTCCTTATAATTAATCCATTAAGGAGTAAGTTTTTCAGCTTTTTTTGCCGAATATTGTTTTATTATTGATTTATAATGAAAAGTATATCATATTTTTTTAAAATTAACAAATTTATCTGTTTAATTGTGTTTAGGTAATATAATCCAAGCTGTTATCTGTTTTATCTATATCCGGTTATCTGTTTTTTGAATATATTACTTTACTTGATATATTAATTATGATAATATATCTATCATGCCGCTTATAAAACGGTAATACATCAACTTTCAGCTACAACAAGGAGGAGCTATTTTATGCCCAGCTTAAGTACAAGAACAAATACGTTTACAGAATCTCTCATAAGAAAGATGACTCGCATATCTCTTGAAAATAATGCCATAAACTTATCTCAAGGATTTCCTGATTTCGATCCACCCAAGGTACTTATGGACAGATTGGCAGAGATTGCTTATGAGGATTATCATCAGTATGCAATAACTTGGGGTTCTCAGCGAATGAGAGAGGCTCTTGCCAAAAAGCACGAACATTTTACGGGTATAAAGCTCAATCCCAATGAAAATATACTTATTACAAGCGGCAGCACAGAGGCTATGATGTGTGCAATGATGACTGTGTGCAACATCGGCGATAAAGTAATAGTATTTTCGCCGTTTTATGAAAATTACGGTGCAGACGCCATTTTAACAGGCGCAGACCCTATATATGTTCCGCTGAATCCTCCGGAATTTTCATTTGATCCGGAAGTTCTTGAAGCTGCGTTTAAACAACACCCGAAAGCAATAATAGTATGTAATCCTTCCAATCCTTGCGGAAAGGTCTTTACATACGACGAACTTAAAATAATTGCAGACTTCGCCGAAAAATACGATACATTTGTTATAACCGATGAAGTCTACGAGCATATCGTTTATGCTCCTAACAAACATATACATTTTGCAAGTCTTCCGGGAATGTTTGAAAGAACAATAACTTGCAGTTCTCTGTCTAAGACATATTCTATTACAGGATGGAGGCTTGGTTATATACTGGGTCCCCGTGATATAGTTGATGTGGCAAAGAAAGTTCATGACTTTTTAACGGTAGGCGCTGCCCATCCTCTTATGGAAGCCGTTGTAGCGGCGCTTGAGCTGGGAGACGACTATTACAAGGATTTTCTTAATGTATATCAGGGTAAAAAGGATATATTCGTTAATGGTTTAAAAGATCTCGGATTAAAATATAATGATCCTCAGGGCGCTTACTATGTCCTTGTCGACACATCGGAATTCGGCGTTACAGACGATGTAAAATTCTGCGAATGGCTTGCAAAGGAAGTCGGCGTCGGAGCTGTTCCCGGTTCCAGTTTCTTCCGTGAAGATGTAAATAATTATATACGTCTGCATTTTGCTAAGAACGACGATACTCTTTATGAAGCATTAAACAGACTTTCAACTTTAAAAAATAAAGCAGCTTTGGCAAAAGGAAAATTTTAATTGCAAGGACGGTTTGAAACCGTCCTTTTATATTGTAATTTTTTTATAATTATGCTATAATTGTCCTACCAATTCAAAGGAGATGACTGTATGAGAATTAACGCAAACGATACTGCTGTACTTGTAGTTGACTATCAAGAAAAATTACTTCCCGCTATGAGCGGACTGGAAGGTCTTATGGACAATTCCAAAAAACTGCTTAAAGGTCTTAAAGAACTTGATATACCTATGATAGTTACGGAACAATATTCCAAAGGTCTCGGACATACTGTTGAAGAAATTACAGAGTGCATTGGAGATAGTTATAAGCCATACGAAAAAATGACGTTCAGCGGTCTTTGCACCGAAGAAATAAAAGCCGCTGTTAAATCACTTGGAAAGAAAAACATTCTTGTGTGTGGAGTTGAAGCGCATGTATGCGTTCTCCAGAGCGTTATCGATCTTAAAGCAGACGGATATAATGTGCTCCTCGTTGAAGACTGTATAGCTTCAAGAAAAATGAGCGATAAAGAAACGGCTGTTAAAAGAGCTATGGGCGAAGGAGCTTACATAACAAGCGCCGAAGCCGTTCTTTTTGAACTTACATTTGCTGCGGGAACACCTCATTTTAAAACAATATCAAAAATAGTAAAATAAATGACAAAGCGCGTGGACAATTTTTAATAATCCATGCGCTTTTTAATAATTATGCAATAACCGATTTTAAAATGTTTATTCCTTCTGTAAGTTCGTCCCATTTTATGTTAAGAGCCGGAAGAAGTCTAACTTTATCTTTTGCAGTCAGAACAAGCAGTCCTCTCTCCATACATTCCTTTACAATATTGGATGCAGGTTTTACTGTCGTTATTCCTATCACCAATCCCATTCCGCTCACATCTTCAACTCCGTCTGCACCAATAAGTTCTTTAAAAATAAAGTCCGATTTTGCTCTTACTTCCTTGAGCAGTTCTTCGTCTATCCTATCTAAAATACTTATCGCCGCCGCCGAACATACGGGGTTTCCTCCAAATGTCGAACCATGTGTCCCCGGAGTATATATGTCTTTTACTTTTTCTCCAAACAGTACTGCACCCAACGGCAAACCTCCTGCCAAACCTTTTGCAGTAGTAACTATATCCGGGACAACATCACAGTTCATATATGCATAAAGCTGTCCCGATCTTCCGTTTCCTGTCTGTACCTCATCGACTATCATAAGCATGTCGTTCTTTTCGGTAAATTCTCTTATCTGCTGTACATACTCCTTATCAAGAGGACATACTCCTCCCTCTCCCTGAACAATTTCTATCATTACAGCAATACACTTATTTTCCTTCGACAGTTTTTTAATATCATCAAAATTATTCGGTTCCGCATACACAAATCCCTCTGTGAACGGAGTGAACTCTTTATGGTAATGTTCCTGTCCCGTAGCGGAAAGAGTCGTTATAGTTCTTCCGTGAAAGCTGTTTTTAAGGGTGATTATTGTTGAATGTCCGTCTCCGTACTTATTATAGGCATATCTCCTTGCGGCTTTGATCGCGCATTCGTTAGCTTCTGCTCCTGAGTTTGAGAAAAATACTTTTTTCATACCTGTTTTTTCACAAAGCATTTCTGCCAAATTTGCACATGGTTCGTTATAATATAAATTTGATGTATGCTGTATCTTATTTAACTGGTCAATTACCGCATTTTTCCATACTTCGTCGGAAACTCCAAATGAATTTACTGCTATTCCAGTACCGAAATCAATATATTTTTTATTATTTTCATCGTAAACTACAGAGCCTTTTCCATGGGTTATACATACGGGATACCGTCCGTATGAATGAGCCACATATTTATTATCAATATCAATAATACCCATAAATTTATTCCTCCTTTACAAACATAGTGCCGACTCCCTCATCTGTAAGCATTTCCATAAGAATTGCATGAGGTTTTGTGCCGTCCAAAATGAATACACGATTTACTCCCAGTTCTATGGCATTTAAGCAACACTGGACTTTCGGTATCATGCCGCCCTGTATAACGCCGTTATCCATTAAATCCTTCGCTTTTGACGGAGTAATATTTGTAACAAGTGTTGTCGGATCATCTCTGTCCATTAATATTCCGCATATATCCGTCATGGAAATAAGGCTTTCGGCTTTCATTTTGCCTGCTATTTCAGCTGCGGCAGTATCTGCGTTTATATTATATACGTTTCCGTTATTATCGCATCCTAATGTTGATATAACAGGTATATACCCTTTGTCTAAAAGATCCACTACGGGGTCTATGTTGACATTTGTAATTTTTCCTACATAGCCAAGCTTTTCGTCTAAAGTTTCGGCTTCTATCAAATGTCCGTCAAGACCGCAAAGACCGACTGCCTTTCCTCCTATGCATTCAATTAAATTCACAAGACTTTTATTTACTTTTCCTGCAAGTACCATTAAAACAGTGTCTATCGTTTCATGATCAGTTACCCTCAGACCGTTTACAAATTCGCTTTTCTTGCCTATTTTTTTAAGCGTATCGTTAATTTCCGGTCCTCCGCCGTGTACAAGTACGACTTTTACTCCTATAAGAGAAAGAAGAACAATATCATTCATTACGTCCTGTTTAAGTTCTTCATTGATCATAGCGTTTCCGCCGTATTTTATAACAACAACTTTATTGTAGTACTTCTGTATATAAGGAAGTGCGTGTACAATTGTTTCCGCACGCTGTAAGTTTGTAAGAGTCATAATTTTACCTCCTATTAAGAACGGTAATCGCCGTTGATTTTTACATAATCATAAGTAAGGTCGCATCCCCATGCCGTTGCACTGTATTCGCCTTCATTAAGGTCTACAAGTATTTTTATTTCTTTTTCAAGTAATATTTCTTTTGCTTTTTCCTCTGAAAAGTCAACTCCCGCTCCGTTTTTGCATACAATGATTTCACCTTTTTCCGATTTAAAGCCGACATCTATTTTATTTACGTCCAAATCTTCACCGGAATAACCTAAAGCGCATAAAACCCTTCCCCAGTTAGCGTCTGCGCCAAACATTGCTGCTTTTAACAGTGATGAGCATATAACGGACTTAGCTGAATTTTTCGCTTCACTATCGTTTTTTGCACCTGTTACGATACACTCAAGAAGTTTAGAGGCTCCCTCTCCGTCTCCGGCAATTTTACGGCAAAGATTAACCGTAACAGTGTTTAATGCTTTTTTGAAAATTTCAAATTCATCACATTCCTCTGTTATTTCTTTATTTCCTGCCATTCCGTTTGCCAGTACGCTTACCATGTCATTCGTTGATGTGTCTCCGTCTACGCTTATCATATTAAATGAAGTTTTTACATCTTCGCTCAATGCTTTTTGAAGCATATCGGAAGATATAGCCACATCTGTAGTTATAAAAACAAGCATTGTAGCCATATTTGGATGTATCATTCCGGAACCTTTTGCAATACCGCCCAGTTTACACTCAACCCCGTTTATTTCAAACGAAACAGCCGCTTCCTTTTGTACGGTATCTGTTGTCATTATTGCTGTAGCCGCTTCATTGCTGTTATTATACTTAAGTGATTTTACAAGTTCATCCATTTTGTCTGCAATTGGCTCTATGCTTAACGGCTGACCTATAACTCCTGTTGATGCAACTATAACATCATTCTTTTTTATTCCTGAATATTTCTCCGTTAATTCACACATTTGCTCTGCAATCTCGATTCCGTTGGCATTGCATGTGTTTGCGTTGCCGCTGTTACATATTACAGCCATTGCTTTTCCATCGGCTATATTCTTTTTTGTAACTGCAATCGGAGCTCCCTTAACAAGAT
This sequence comes from uncultured Eubacteriales bacterium, assembly GCA_900548595.1. GTDB lineage: Bacteria > Bacillota > Clostridia > Lachnospirales > Anaerotignaceae > Metalachnospira. The sequence continues at coordinate 2,824 of URLB01000093.1, read as the reverse complement.
TTTGCGTATATACAGCAGCTGCCGTTGCTTCCTTATCGCTTACAATTAAAGCCAAATCTTTTTTATCTGTATTTTTTCTTATACCGCAATGTATGCCTGCCGCTTTAAAGCCATTTGCGGCGCAAACGCCGCCTGAAATATATTTTATCATTACAAACACTCCTTTATATTCAAACCGTCCGTTATATCTTTTCCAAGTTTATAATTCATACATTCTATAGCGGCTCCCGACGCCCCTTTACCCAGATTATCATATCTTGCAGTCAGTAATATTCTTTCGTCATTTCCATGTACGGATATAATCATGTTGTCAAATCCCGCCATATAATCGGCTTCCAAAAATCCGTTGTCATCATCGTTTTCTACGTATTTTACAATCTTTCCGTTGTATTTATTTTTATATATACTTTTTATATCTTCTACCGTATTTCCGTTAAGTAAATCCTCTTTAAATAAAGCTACCGTAACTTCCATTCCGCTGTAAAAATCAGCAACTATCGGGCAAAAAACAGGTTCCCTATTCAATCCCGTTACGGAAATCATTTCTTTTAAATGTTTATGTTTCTGGGTAATTGCATACTGTCTTGGCGAACCGTATTTTTTGTCTCTTTCACAGCTTTCATATTCAGCTATCATTTTCCTTCCGCCACCGCTGTAACCGGTAATCGAAAATGTTGTTAATCCGGCTCTTTCAGAAATTATATTATTTTCAATGAGCGGATAAATTAATGCTATAAATCCACTGGCATGGCATCCGGGTACGGCAATACGTTTTGAATTGATTATTTTTTCGGTATGTTCTTTTCCGAGTTCGGGAAATCCGTATGTCCAGCCCGGTTCTGTTCTATGCGCTGTCGACGTATCTATAAGTATAACGTTATCATTTTCAATCATATCTGCAGCTTCTATAGCCGCTGCGTCAGGGAGGCATAGAAAAGCAATATCGCAACTGTTTAAAGCTTCTTTTCTTTTATTGATATTTTTTCTGTCAGCTTCATTAAGCGCTATAAGCTCAATATCTTTTATATATTTCAAACGGTCATGTATTTTTAATCCCGTCGTGCCTTCTTTTCCATCAATAAAAACTCTTGTTTTTTTCATACTATTTCACCTCTGATGACTTTCATTAAATTAAGCATAATAATAACTCCATATGTATAAAAATGCAATATGTATATTAATGCAAATCTGTCCAAAATTATTTGTTTAAATGAGTATATTATGTATAATTAGTATATATATGCCTATTTCACTAGAAATATTAAATAAAATATTATTTTAAATCAGATGACATTTTTATGTTATAAATTATATTTATTCATTTAAGTACATCAGTAACGGTAGATTATCTTAAATTTTTTAATATACATTTATAAACATAAAGTCTTTTTTTCCATAAAATTCGTACAATAAAAAACACTCAGGAAAAACTCCCTGAGTGCAAACTTTTAGTTTTCTACCGGTCCGTAATATACGGAATCTCCAAAACCTAATATCATATAAAATATACTTGGCAGCAGTATAAGTCCAACTGCAAAACCCGTACCCTTTCCAAATGCTCTTGCCAGTTTTATGCCAAGCATAATCGATACAACTATATTTGCAATCGGTATAAAACCGAGAAGAAAAAGCCAGCCGCTTCCCCAGCCGATTTTAAAAAGTTTATAGGCATTTAAAAACGGAATTAATGAAGTCCAACCGGGTTCTCCTGCCTTAGAAAACATTTTCCACATTCCGACAACAAGCAGTATCGATAAAATAAGCCCGAAAAGCGCTACAGATATTGTGTATGCACCGAAAATATAGTCAAATGCACTCGGATAATTATAGTAAACCATATTTTTTACCTCCATATTTTTTTATTATAGTTTGATATTACAAAATCAGCTATAAACTGTCAAGCAAACATATTCTTAAGAAACTTTATTAAATATAAAATAAAACTATTGATTTTTGATATACTATATATTATAATAGGCTCATAAATAATAATAATTATTACTTAATAATAAGGAGGAATTTACTTATGATTTATGTATGTTCAGTTTGCGGATACGAATATAATGAGGCTGAAGGCGATCAGGAACACGGTATCGCTCCCGGAACAAAATTTGCAGATCTTCCCGCTGATTTCGAATGTCCTTTATGCGGTGTAAGCAAGGATGAATTTGAGGTTAAGGAATAAAATTATTTAACAGCCCTTTTAAGCCTTTGTATGACTTTAATATCATATAAAGGCTTTTTATTATAGCTTTCTGTTTTTTATAAAATCTAATTATTTAATCTTAATATTTTCAAGAATATTGAAATCATGTTTATCTTTTTCCCTTAATTCATAACCTGTATGAAATATTTTTTGTCCTTTAACCGATATGCATGGTATTTTTATGCCGTTAAAAACAGCATATCCAAAGTAATCTTTTTCAAACTCATACCAGCCGCCGTTTAAATCAGCCTGTTTTGCCGTACCGTCTTTATTCAGTATAAACGGATGTATATCCAAATAACCATACTTTTCGCTATATAATTCGATTCTCGCAGGAAACCAGTCCGTTTCTGTTATGTATCCGTATTTGAAAAGAATTTCCAACAGCTCTTTTGTATAGTTTGAGTCGAAATCTATATCGATATCCCTGTGTTCTCTGGAAATCTTCCCTGCCAGAATATCTACTCCCCATCCGCCGTCAATCCAAAACTCTATTCCCATACCGTTTAATATATTTATAACAGTCATCAGATCATCTTCTGTTGTTATTTCTTTTTTCATATTAAATTCCTCACAAATATCTAGTTTTCTTTCCAATACCACCACTTTAATTTTTCA
>URLB01000092.1 GCA_900548595.1 uncultured Eubacteriales bacterium | reverse complement strand
GCTTACAATGTCCGATAAAATAGTTGTTATGAAAGACGGCGAAATACAGCAGATAGGCAGCCCTACAGATATTTATAACGAGCCTGTTAATGAATATGTAGCTAATTTCATAGGCGAAAGTAATATAATAGACGGAATTATGCTCAAAGACTACATGGTAATGTTTGAGGATAGAAAATTTGACTGCGTAGATTACGGATTTGACGAAAACGAGCCTGTACAGGTAGTAATCAGACCGGAGGATTTGGACATAGTTAAGAAATCCGAGGGAAAACTGAAAGGCGTTGTGCGCTCGGTATTGTTTAAGGGCGTACATTATGAAACGATAGTAGAAACAAAAAAAGGAACGAACATTACTGTAAAAATGTATGTGTTTAATGAAAAACCCGTAGTAAACGAAAGGGCGGGAGAGATGATGAGCGCCAACGACTTCGTTCTGGATGCCGAGGACGTTGCCGAACTTACGGACGCGGATATAATTGCGAGAGCTTCCGCCCAGGCATGGGATCCGGAAACCGACGAGTATATTTCCATATCGAAAATAGAGTATGAGATAAAAGCCGAAAAGGGAACCTATCCCGTTACTTTCTACACATCGGCAGGAACGAGTTTTACGGCAAAAATGATAGTGTTGGATCAGAACAAGGTTGCCAACAGCGAATATCAGGAAGAAATATATGCCGTTAACATATTTAAGTCAGTAGATGAGATAAAGGAAAGCATAGCCTTGGAAACCGATCTTAAAACATGGGCAAACGCTTCCGCATGGAGTTTGGAAGACGGTTCTTCTGTAGAAATAACAAAGGTTGAGTATGACTTTGACGTGGAGAATATAGCTCCCGGAGAATATGACGTAACATTTGCCACAGAAGGTTACGAGTATAAAGTTGATACAACAGACAAATATGAAGTCGGCGACGAGGTAGGACTTACCTTTATGCCGGAGGACATACACGTTATGTCCGTCAGCAGATGAACCAATTCAGAAAAATAGCCTATCCATATGTGGCGTGGATAGCGGTAATGGTTTTGACGCCGATGTTAATGATAGTGTTGTATGCTTTTATTCAGCAGGGCAATGATGTAACGACTTTTAAATTTACTTTGGAAAACTTTACGAGGTTTTTCAGCGACAAAGTCTATACGGACGTACTTTACCGTTCATTGTATGTGGCTTTGGTAACAACGGCGGTATGTCTTGCGATAGGTTATCCGGCAGCGTATATAATAGCTATGGCAAAGCCCAAAAATAAGGCGCTGCTTGTTCTTATGATAACATTTCCCACATGGATAAACATGCTTGTGCGTACATACGCATGGCTTGGTATCCTTCAGGACGACGGTATTATAAATTCCATACTTACGTTTCTGGGATTCGGCGGCGTAAAGATGATATATACGGATTTTGCCGTTATACTCGGAATGGTATATAACTTTATTCCGTTTATGATACTTCAGATATATGCTTCTTTGGATAAGATGGATAAAAGCTATATAGAGGCTGCCAGCGACCTTGGGGCAAACAAAGTACAGTGCTTTATGAAGGTTACTCTTCCTATGAGCCTTCCTGGCGTAATAAGCGGCATAACGCTTGTTTTCCTGCCTGCCGTGTCGAGCTTCTTTATACCGAAGCTTTTGGGCGGAGGACAGTATGTGCTTATAGGAAACGTAATAGAAACGCAGTTCCTTACTGCCGGAGACTGGGGCTTCGGAAGCGCGATATCGCTTATAATGGCGATAATAATAATGATTTCCCTTTATATAACGCGTAGGCTTGATACCGACCCTGCACAGGCGAAAGGGGGAAGAGCATAATGAAAGAGAAAAAGAAAATATTATCAAAAATATTTATGGTTCTTTTGATGATATTCTTTTATGCGCCGATTATATATATAATCATTTTCTCGTTTAACGGCTCTCGCTCGCTTACACATCTGGACGGATTTTCACTCAGATGGTATGAGAAAATGTTTAATGACAAAACAATGATGGAGTCTGTTGTGTACACGATAGTCATAGCGGTTTTGTCAACGGCGATTTCCACGGTTGTCGGAACAATAACGTCAATCGGTTTGTCCAAATCAAGACCGATATTGAAAAAAACCGTAGAGCAGGTCAACAACTTTCCTATTATGAATCCGGAAATAGTTACAGCCATAGGACTTCTTATGTTCTTCAGCGCATTGGGAGTTAAAAAAGGCTTTACTACGCTGCTTCTGGCGCATGTTATGTTCTGTACGCCATATGTAATGCTTTCGGTAACGCCGAAATTAAGGTCGCTTGACCCTAATCTTGCGGATGCGGCAATGGATTTGGGCGCAACGCCGTGGCAGGCGCTTATAAAGGTAATAGTACCGCAGATAATGCCCGGTATAATATCGGGTGCGCTTATAGCCTTTACTATGTCGTTTGACGATTTTATAATATCGTATTTCGTAACGGGAAACGGCGTAAGCAATATATCAATACTCGTTTACACTATGAGTAAGAGGGTAAATCCTTCAATTAACGCTTTGTCAACCCTTGTAATACTTATTATTACAGCGGTGTTGATAATAGTAAATATAATACCAATAATTAAAGAGAAAAAGGAGAAAAGAACGGCATGAAAAAAATTTTACCTGTTGTGTTAAGTTCATTATTACTGTTATCGGGCTGCGGCTCATCGTCTTCGGCGCCTGCTGAAGATCCTGTGGAAAAATACGGCTCCAAAACACTTAAACTGTTTACATGGGGAGAATATCTCGGAGAAAACGTAATACAGAATTTTGAGGAGCAGTTTGGAGTAGACGTTATAGTTGAATACTGCGATTCCAATGAAATGATGTATACAAAGCTTGCTGCCGGAGATTCTTATGACGTTATTGTTCCTTCCGACTATATGATACAGAGACTTATAGGCGAAGAAATGCTTCAGCCCCTTGACAAGAGTCTTATACCTAACATGGAAGTATTGACAGACGGCGTAAAAAATCTTGCTTACGACCCTGAAAACGAATATTCCGTTCCTTATTTCTGGGGTACGGTAGGACTTGTATACAACCAGCAGAACGTACCTACCGAACTTATAGAAGAAAAAGGATATGAAATACTTAAGGATACAAATTACGCCGGAAACATTTATATGTATGACTCCGAAAGAGATTCTTTCATGGTGGCTCTTAAATCTCTCGGATATTCAATGAATACACAGGATGACGCCGAAATAGAGGAAGCATATCAGTGGCTTCTTGAACTGAACGACACTATGGATCCCGCTTATGTTACCGACGAAGTAATAGACAGCATGATGAACGGAACAAAGGATATAGCTGTTGTATACAGCGGAGACGCAGCCGTAATACTTGATGAAAATCCCGATATGGCGTTTACAATGCCTAAAGAAGGTACAAACGTATGGTGCGACGCAATGTGTATACCCACAAATGCGGAAAATCCTAAGCTTGCGTATGAGTTTATCAACTATATGCTCAGCTATGACGCTGCCTATGATAACACTGTAACAGTAGGATATGCGTCAACAAACGATGAAGTACTTAAAGAGGTAGCTGAAACAGAGTATGCAGGAAACGCCGCATACCTCCCCAGAGAAAGCTATGAGAAAGATGAAGTGTTTGAAGACAACGAAGTTATGAGACAGAAACTCAGCCAGCTTTGGCTTAAAGTAAAGGCTCAGTAAAAATATATTTAAGGCGTCTGAAACTGTCCTTTGATTTTTCAACGGACAGAGGCGGACGCCTTTTTGTGTGCTAAGGAGATGAAAATATGATTGATATTGAAAATTGGCTGGAAATTTTTTCGGACAGACTTGAAAAAAGCTTTGGAAACAGAATAGATTTTATCGGAATACAGGGAAGCTGCTCCAGAGGAGAGGCTGATGATAAAAGCGACATAGACGTTGTAGTTATATTTGACAAGCTTACTGCGGACGACCTTAAAAAATATGACGAGGCGGTTTCGGACATAGAATACAGAGACAGGCTGTGCGGCTTTTTATCGGGCAAAGAAGAACTTATAAATTGGGACAGAGCCGACCTTTTTCAGTTTTATTTTGATACTGTTGCATTTAAAGGAAATATAGACTACATTCTTCCGCTCATAGGCAATGAAGAAGCAAGACGCGCTCTGCACTTGGGAGCGTGCAATGTATACCATGCATGCGTCCATAATATACTGCATGAAAAAGATGTGGAAATATTGAAAGCATTATATAAGTCGGCTTGCTTTTCGGTACAGGCTCTATGCTATATAAATTCGGGAAATTATATAAGAAATAAGGACGAGCTTTTTAAGGCAGTAGGCGATAAAGAGAAAAAAATAATAGAAACTTATAAGCGGCTGAGAAGAGCGGAAAAAATTGAAAAAGAAGAATTTGACGAACTATCTGAATTTATTTTAGGCTGGTCAGGAGAAATAATAAATCGTTTCATATAAAAATGCCAATATAGTCTTTGCATTAACATAAACGAAAATATCGGCTGTAAAATATTGAAAAAAATATTAATCTTGGTATATTTATATTATAAAGGCAGTATAACTCGGCGTTTTTTATGATGCAGGGAGGTTATTATGAAATCATTGAAAGTTTACAAAATCCTTTTGATTTTTTCCTTTCCGATAGCTGCTGTATTAAGAAGCATATTTTCCTTTTTTCTTTACTTACTGGCGCTTGTTTCAAGGTCAAATATGTTTATCTCGGGTATTGACGGCGGATTAAGTTTGGCGCTCATTACAATATCTTTTATGGCTTTTTGTCTTGTATCTATTTATGAGATATTGAAAAAGGACGACAGCGGTATTCGGAAACAAAAAGACGGTGAAAGCGAAGTACAAAATAAATAGTAAAAAAGCGGCGATGGTTTTTATCGCCGCTTAATTTTTTCCCTATCTTATGGTTTTTCAAGTATTGCCTTTGCTTTTTTATACTTTTCCAGTCTTTTAAAATCCATTTCCGTAGGATTTTTTATTCTTGACATATCCATATTGTCTTTAAGGTCTGCAAGCTTTACAGTCTTTGCCATGGGATTATGTTTAAGCCTTTGTATATAATCCATGTAATCGTCATCGGGTTGCCGTGTAAGCAGTCTTAACGCTTCCAGTATATCTTTTCCGAAGCCTATTTCGGCAAGCTCCCGTTCGGTAATTTTTGTATCTTCGATTACATCGTGCAAAACTGCGGCGCACTTTACATTTTCATCTCCGTTTGCATACAGCATTACCCTTAAGGGGTGGTATATATACGGCTCTCCGCCTTTATCATATTGTCCGTCATGGGCTTTTGCGGCTGTTTCTATCGCTTTGTTTATAAGCATTGTTAATACCTCCGTCGCTGGTTGTATATAAATATAATAACATAAGTTTTCGGAGAATATTATGGTTTTTGGAATTTATTGCAGAAAATCCGTTTTGACAGATAAAGGGGAGTCTGTAGAAAACCAGTTGGAAATGTGCAGAGAGTACATACGAAACAGATTCGGAGATAACAATAAAATAATAATATACGAGGACGAGGGATATTCCGGTAAAAATACAGCCAGACCGATGTTTAGAAAAATGACCGAGGATATAAAAAAACTGGATTATGTAGTCTGCTACAGACTGGATAGGTTGAGCAGGAGCGTAAGCGATTTTTCGGCTCTTGTAGAAATGATGAACAGGAACAAAACAGGTTTTATATGTATTAAGGAGGAATTTGATACATCTAAACCGATGGGGAAAGCAATGATGTATATAGCCAGTGTGTTTTCCCAGCTGGAGAGGGAGACTATAGGAGAACGCGTCAGGGATAATATGCTTATGCTGGCAAAAACGGGCAGGTGGCTCGGGGGCAACACGCCCCTTGGATATAGTTCCGTAAGGGAGGCATACACATGCGGCGGCAGAACTAAATACGCATGTTTTTTGAAAAGCAATGGCGAACTGGAAACAGTGGAAAGAATATTCAAAGCGTTTGAAAAGTCGGAAAGCCTGTCAAGGACAACCGATATTGTAAATGATATGGAGCTTAAAACAAAAAACGGACTTGATTTTACAAATCAGGCTGTTAAAGATATACTGTCAAATCCTGTCTATTGCAGAGCCGATAAAAAGGCGTTTGAATATTTTGAAAATAGAAATATAAAAGTATACGGAGAGGTTTGCAAAAGAGGACTGATATCTTACAACAAAAACGACGATGACAATATAATTATAGCGGTAGGAAAACACTTACCGATTATTTCGGGTGAGAGATGGATAAAAATACAGGAAATGCTGAGAACAGACGCAGCTTTTGACCGCAGAGGACTTTTAAGAGGGGCGGCGTTGGCTTCGGGAGCGATAATATGCGGTCTGTGTGGAGAGAAAATGTATGCGGTAAAAAGAAGCGGAGGAAGGGGATTTGACTATATATGCAGGCGAAAAAGGCGAAAAGAAGGTTGTCTGTGCAAAAATCTTAACGGAGTAGTAGCGGATGAGAAAATAAAAAAGTTTCTAAAGGAGAAAGACGATATTTTTTTTATGAAAAAGGAAATAAGAGATAATTTGCTTATATTATGGGACGGAAAAGAACTAAGCATAAATTTCAAATAAAAAACTAAGGGAGTTTATGTCCGTTTGTATAGATTGTAGACAAACGGATTTTCGGATAGCGGAATGGTTCGGGAAACAGCTCCGTTTCCCGAGTGGAATCCGTAGGCAGAATTCATTTCTGCCGAGGAAAACAGCAAGTTTCAAAGCATTTTTGCTGATGAAATCTGTCTGTTTTTGCAACTGTATCAACTCGTAGGAATCCTGATTCCGACGAAAGGTGTCGATTTTGTCGACACCTTCAACTAAGGGACATAAACTCCCTTAGTAAATTTTCAGTTTAAAGAATAACTGTATACATGTCAACAGAAGTTCAAGTTCTTCAGCAGGTATCCGTAGCCTTCGCCTTCCATGTTTTCATAAGGAACGAAATACAGCGAAGAGCCGTTTATTATATAAACGGAATTTTTATAATAATATCCGAGATATGCTTTACCGACTCGGCTTATAATTTTAACCTTTTCATCGTCAAAATCCGGTATTTCGGTTATTACATTAGGATCTATTGGTTTTGAAAAACATGGATAACCGTTTTGACCGTCAATTTTATCGGATGAGCTGAAAAGCGGTTCTCCCGTAGTTATATCCGTATAAATTCCTTTGCGATTTTCGTCGGAGCTGTATTTGCCGTATGGTGCGTCGTCTTCGTTGTTTTGTGTTACCGCATACTCTTTTTTACTTAAAATTTCTTTCAGCTGTTTGGCGGACTTCTTTTCATAAAGCGACGGGTCGACAATTGCAGCCTTCAGTTTTCTTATTTTATCGAAATTGATATGGCAGTAACCGTATGGATTTTTGTCCAGATATTTTTGATGATAAAGCTCTGCGGAAATAAACTTTGTAATAGGCAGACATTCGACAGCTATTTTTTTATTATAACTTTTTTGCAGTTCTGCCAGTGAGGCTTCTATTACAGGTTTCTGTTCATCTATCGTATAATATATTCCCGTTCTGTATTGACTGCCTGTATCGTTTCCCTGACGGTTTACCGACGTGGGATCAATTGTATAATAATATTCGTTTAAAAGAGAGTCCAAACTTATTTTATCGGTATCGTATATAACCTTTACGGCTTCGCAAAAACCTGTGTCCGTTTCGCATACTTCCCTGTATGTTACCGTATCGAAATACCCGTTGGCATAGCCGACTTCCGTTGATATGATACCGTCGACTTCGTCGTCCAAATATTTTTGAAGACCCCAAAAACAGCCTCCGGCAAGATATATTGTTTCGTTCATTAGGTCATCTCCTTAGATTGATTTTTTAATTATTGTAATTATATTGTTGAACAGGCAAATTTTCAATGCCGAAAATCATACTGAACTAAATAAACATGTATAAAAAACTAATCCATATTAAAGTAATGTAATTGACAGCATTAAAACTCGGCTGAGTATATAACCCGTGAAGACAAAGAAAATCATTGAAAGGCGGATGAAGATAGGTTAAAATTAAAAAAATAAGCTTTTAACAGGGGGAATGATCGTGTACGAAAAAGTTTACTCAAATCCGGACATTTATAAAATATTTGTTCCGCTGCCGGATAATCCTTTGCAGAACCTTAATTGTTTCGTTATTAAAACCGATAAAAGAAACCTCATAATAGATACCGGATTTAACAGACCCGAGTGTGAGGAAGCCATAAGAAAAGGTCTTGACGAGCTGGAGATAGATATAAATAATACGGATCTCTATCTTACTCATCTGCACAGCGACCATGTAGGGCTTGCCGCAACGATAATGCCGAAGGACGCAACCATATATATGGGAAGGGTTGACTATGAATATCTTATGACGTCTGTTACCGGTTCGCACTGGG
>URLB01000091.1 GCA_900548595.1 uncultured Eubacteriales bacterium | reverse complement strand
CTGGAGTCGCCTCCGCCGGCCGTTAACCGGCACCCTGCCCTATGAAGCCCGGACTTTCCTCACTTGCACTGCAAGCGCGACTGTTCGGCTTACTCACTGATTTATATTATCATAAAAAAACGCCCGGCGCAATAGTCGGGCGTTAAAAGGATATTAATATAAAATTTTACACATGGAATACGCTTCCTCCGACAAACTCCCTTATAAGCGAGTTGTTAGGTATCGGCTCTGCAGGAGCTCCGAGGAAATACGCCAAAAATTTGATGAGCCTTTTGGCTGTTATATACTCCGGCATAGACTGGTCTATCTTGTAGAGAAGAGGTTCCGCATATTGCTTTAACACGGCTATTTCATAAATCGTAGCCGAGTTAAACATAGCGTCCGCATTTTCCTGGAACGGGAAAATATTTTTTTCTTCTCCCCTTGTAACGTAGGGCCATGCCGCTATTGTTGCCGCAGCGTCGTTACCCCTGGAAAGATTATCTCTTACCATCCTCCTTAAAAGACGGCTGTCGGAAGTCGATATAAATTTATGATTATCAACATTCAGCTGAGTCATTGCGCTTATGAATATTTTAAACTTATTTTCTTTTTTGATAGACGGTGTAAGCTGGTCGTTCAAACCGTGTATTCCTTCTATTATCATTATTTCGTCTTTTTTAAGCCTTACAAAATTGCCCTTGTATTCCCTTGTTCCGGAGATAAAATTATAGCTTGGCAATTCTACGGTTTTACCGGCTATCAAGTCGTTTATGTCTTTGTTAAACAGTTCTATATCTATACAGTTTATATTTTCATAATCCCTGTTTCCAAACTCGTCAAGGGGCGTTTCATCTCTGTTTATGAAATAATCGTCCATTGATATTACATGCGGTTTTATGCCTAAAACCCTTAGCTGTATTCCAAGTCTGTTTGCAAAGGAAGTTTTTCCCGATGACGACGGACCCGCAATAAGAACAAGCTTCACGCTGTCTCTTCTTTGGTATATCATATCCGCAATGGAAGCCGTTTTCTTCTCATGAAGAGCTTCGTTAATACGCACAAGCTCGCCGAACTTTCCGTTAACTATTGTATCGTTTAGGTCGGATACGCTTTTAACTTCCATAAGACGGCTCCAGTCCATCTGTTCCATAAAAACTCCCGTTATCTTTTCAAAATGTTCAATTTCGGGCAGAACTTTTATATTTTTTGCAGACGGAACGCATAAAAGAAAACCTCGCTCAAACGGTACTATATCATAAAGGTATACGCAGCCTGTTGACGGCGCCATATATCCGTATAAATAATCGTAATATCCATCTAAACAATACAGATTTACAATAGTATCGTTTCTGTATTTATAAAGCTTTACCTTATCATAATGACCGCATTCCGCAAGCTTTTTAACCGCTTCTTCATGGGTAAATTTTTCCCTTACTATGGGCATATCTCTTTCTATTATATCGTCCATAGCCTTTTTTATCTTTGTTACCAACTCTTCGTCAACGACTGTTTCTCCCTTGTGTATTTCGCAGTAAAAATTCTTTTTTATGGAATTTTCTATAACTACTTCAGCCTCATTCCCAAGGACGTCGCGCACTGCTTTCAGCATAACCATACATACCGTTCTCATATATATGCTCATGCCCTCAGGTCTGGACGGGTCGACAAAAACTATCTCTTCTCCGTCCGATACTTTTGATGTAAGCTCTTTTAAAGTATTTCCGACTCTGACCCCCATAATCGGGCCGTCAAACATTTTTTTATATTTTTTTGACAATTCCAAATAAGTTGTTTCTTCTTCAACTCGGATATCTTCATTCATTACCGTAATCTCAATCAACCAACTCAATCCTTTCATCAAATATGCGTAAAGGTCTGTCCGTCAACCTCCGACTCAATAATTTCTATGTCATCTATACTTCTGTTTTCCAATTTCTGTCTCAGATAATCGGCTATTACGGGAACTATTATATTTTCCGTGGCATAATGGGTTGCGTCTATCAGACATATATCTTTATCTACAGCGTCCATAGCTTCATGGTATTTAATATCGGAAGTTATGTAGACGTCGCATTTTGCCTTTACCGCATCATCTATAAATTCTGCGCCGGCGCCTGTACAAAGAGCGACTTTTTTAACTTTTCTGCTCAAGTTTCCCGTTACTCTGACGGCGTCAAGTCCCAAGCCTTCTTTTATTTTAACCGCCAGCATACCCATAGTTGTATCTCCGTCTATTATGCCGACTCTGCCGATTCCTATCTCGTCAAATTGTCCCTCGGATAAAACGGAAGTATCCTTCAATCCTATAATATCCGCCAAACGGTCGTTTGTTCCCCCTTTTGCGGCATCAAGATTTGTATGCGCGGCAAAATGATTTATATTATTTTTTATAAGCTTCATTATTTTTCTTCCGTCGGGCATATTATAGTTTATCTTTTTAACGGCGTGAAACAAAAGGGGATGATGGGTAATTATCATGTCCGCACCTTTTGCAATTGCCTCGTCTATTACGTTTTCCGTTGCGTCCAGGGCAACCAGTATTTTATTTATATCGGCATCGGGATCTCCTATGTTAAGTCCCGGATTATCCCACTGCTCCGCGTATTTTGCAGGAGCCATATCCTCCATCATCCACATAATATCCCTGCATTTTACAGACATCTGTATACCTCCCCGCACAGGCTTTGATACTCTTCCACAGATTTCAGTTTCTTTACGGAATTTTCCGTATCCGCCTCTTTCAGTCTATTCATTACCGTATTATTTTTTTCCATTGTCTTTTCCAGAAAGCTTTTAAGTATAGGGCATTTTTTCTCTATGTTTATTTTTCCGAAAAGATAATCTTCTTCCCTATTATACTTTTCCTCTCCGTGAACTGCCCTTATTACGGTATAATATATGCCGTCTTCATACAGCATTTGTTCGTCGTCTATTTTAAATCCTGCCGTATGAAGATACTTTCTTACTTTATCTATATCGGTCTGCGGCTGAAGCACTAATTCCTCGGCAGATGATATTTTATTCCTGTCCAGTATGTTTATCATAAGCATACCGCCCATGCCGGCAATAACAATACCCTCCGTCTCTCCCGCCTTTATCGGGTTCAGTCCGTCGCCGAGCCTTGTTTCTATTACATCGGTCAGTCCATATGCCGCAATGTTGCCCTCGGCTCTTTTTACCGGTTCTTTGTTTATATCGCAGGCTATCGCACTTTTTATGCGTCCTTCTTTATATAAATATATCGGTATATATCCGTGGTCGGTTCCTATATCGGCAATCGTTGAACTTGTTTTTATAAATGCCGCAACCGTTTTAAGTCTTTTGGAAATATCCATTTCTGCACCTCTTTAAAAAAAGCCGGCCTTTATAATAAAGACCGGTCGTTTTTATTCCAGATAGTCCTTAAGTTTTTTACTTCTGCTTGGATGTCTGAGCTTTCTGAGCGCCTTGGCCTCAATCTGTCTTATTCTCTCTCGAGTAACGTTAAACTCCTTGCCTACTTCTTCCAGAGTTCTTGCACGTCCGTCCTCAAGTCCGAATCTGAGTGTAAGAACCTTTTTCTCTCTGTCCGTAAGCGTATCAAGCACTTCCATAAGCTGCTCTTTGAGCAGTGTAAACGCCGCCGCGTCTGCCGGAGCGGGGATATCGTCATCGGGTATGAAATCTCCCAAATGGCTGTCTTCTTCCTCGCCGATAGGCGTTTCAAGAGAAACCGGTTCCTGCGCTATCTTCATTATCTCTCTTACCTTGTCTACGGGCATATCCATTTCCTTTGCCAGTTCTTCCGCGGAAGGCTCTCTGCCCAGTTCCTGCACAAGCTGTCTGGATACTCGTATAAGTTTGTTTATCGTTTCAACCATATGGACGGGTATACGTATAGTTCTTGCCTGATCCGCTATGGAACGGGTTATAGCCTGACGTATCCACCATGTTGCATATGTTGAGAATTTATATCCCTTTCGGTAATCGAATTTTTCAACCGCTTTTATAAGACCGAGATTACCATCCTGTATAAGGTCAAGGAATAACATTCCTCTTCCGACATATCTTTTCGCAATACTTACAACAAGACGAAGATTGGCCTCCGCAAGCTTTTTCTTAGCTTCTTCGTCGCCCTCTTCCATTCTTCTTGCCAGTTCCGTTTCTTCCTCTGCGCTCAAAAGCGGCACCTTTCCTATTTCCTTAAGATACATACGAACAGGGTCGTCAATATTTATGCCTTCGGGAAGGGTGAGATCTATATCCTTTTCAACCTCTTCTTCGGCGTCAATATTTCCTATCATGTCTATACCCTGACTTTCAAGGAATTCATAGACCTTGTCCATCTGATCGGAGTCCAGCTCTATATCACTCAGATAATCCATTATTTCTTTATATTCAAGCACGCCTTTATGGCTTTTGCCCATTGCCACAAGCTCTTTAAGCCTTGTCATAAATACGTTTTCTCCGACGGATTTCAATTTCAATCCTTCCCTTCTAAACACTCAATATTGTTTACTGTCCGCAATAGTTATATTCAGTTCATCTGTTTTTCTTTTCAGATCTATCAGACTTTTTATTTCCTCCGCTGTTCCGGCTTCCGCAAGAAGTCCGTCTATACGGCTTTTTTTAAGTAATCTGACATTTTCGGTTAAAAATTTCTCCAATTTATTCATATCGCTTATTTTATTTTTAACCGCAAACACAGCTGCCGCCGTGTTTTGTTCCTCCAATGTCTCAAAGCGGCTTACCATATCGGCTGGCTCACTTTTTCGTCCTTCCATGCTGTCCATGTATATATTTTCAGCCAGTCTCCTGTAAACCCCTTCTTGAAAATCCTCGGGCTTAACAACATCAAACACAGCCTTCAATATTTTATCGTTATACGCCGACAATGACAGGAGCGTTTTCTGGGCTTCCTTTATCCCGTTTGATCTTATATCTCCGTTGTTTTTATCGCTGTATACACGTTTACGTTTCTTCTCCGCTTCCTTCAGAAATTCCCCTTCCGAAGCGTCCATTATTTTATTTATCCTGCTTTTTAACGCAGCCTCGTCGATTCCGCAAAGCGCCGCCGTTTCCTTTGAGTAAACGTCCCTTTCTATCTCGCTTGGAACCTCGGCTAATATGGTGGCAGCCTCTTCGGCAAAGCGGACTCTATGATCCGCATTGTCCATATTGTAATTCTTTTTCGCTACGTTTATTCTGAAAGTAATATAGCTTACGGCATCCACAATCAATTTTCCGAATGCGTCTCTGCCGTATTTTTTTATAAATTCATCTGCGTCCTTTGCTCCCGTAACCTGGGTTACTTTTACGTCAAAACCTCCGCCGACAAGTACCGGTATCGCTCTCAAAGCCGCCCTTGTACCGGCTTCATCGCTGTCGTACAAAAGTATCACGCTGTCCGCCAGTTTTCTTAGGGTTGCGGCATGTTCTCCGTTAAACGCCGTTCCGAGACCTGCGACTACATTGGGAAATCCTGCCTGATATATGCTTATCATGTCCATATATCCCTCAACAAGGATAATTTCTCTTTTTCTGGCGGCTTTAGCAAAATTCATTCCGTATAAAGTCCTGCTTTTACTGAAAACTGCCGTTTCGGGCGAATTAAGATACTTCGGTTCGCCCTTGTCTATTATCCTGCCTCCGAAAGCAATCGCTCTTCCCTGAATATCGAATATGGGAAACATAAGCCTGTTAAAAAACCTGTCATAAAGACCTCTTCCGTCCTTGCTTTCCATAACAAGCCCGCTTTTTACCATAGCTTCCCTGTCAAATCCCTTTGAACTTAAATATTTATACAGATTATCTCTTCCCTGAGGAGCATATCCTATGCCGAATTTCTTTTGTATTTCCGGCTCAACGCCTCTTCTGTTCAAATATTCGAGAGCCTTTTCGCCGTTTCTGCTGTGCAAAGCCGCATAATAGTATCTGCCTGCCTGCCTGTGCATATCATATATTTGCTGCTTCAGTTTCTCTTTCCTTGCAGCCTCGGCAGAATACTCCGGCTCCGGCAAAGGTATCCTCGCCCTGTCCGCCAGCCTTTTAACCGCTTCCGGAAAGTCGCAGTTTTCCATTTTCATTATAAAACCGTACACATTTCCGCTCTCTCCGCATCCGAAGCAATAATAAAACTGCTTGTCCGCGCTTACCGAAAACGACGGTGTCGATTCATTATGAAACGGGCACAGTCCGAAATATGAACTGCCTTTCGGTTTAAGCGTTATATACTCAGAAATCACGCTTACTATATCATTTTGTATTCTTATCTCGTCAATAAGCTCCTGAGGATAAAACATAACATTACCACCTGTTCCGCTTCTAACTAAATTCGACGTTTTGCCGCAAAATCCTTTTAAAATATAAACATTTGTATAAATTCCCAAACTATTTTTCTAAATATAAATTTCCGTTATTAAATATCGCCCTTTTTTTCAATAAATACTCCATGAACTTGGTATAAAAAGCCTTTTAAATGTAGCTATTGCAAACCTATCGGTCATGCAAGCTATATAGTCGCATACAACTGTATCTTTATGCTCCCCATTTTTTATAAGTCGGATAAATTCTTCCTCCATTTGATCCGTGTGTTCCAGATAGTAAAAATACAGTCTGGAAATCATGCTTTTTACTTTTTCTTTTTCCTTAATGGCCGTTTCGCTTAAATATACGGTTCTAAACATAAATTCCCTAAGACCGCCCAACGTTTCCTTCATACTTTCGCTCATCTTTATATCTTGTATTCCCTCGCTGTTGGCAATGGTGTCCCTTATCATAGCGTTTATTCTCGAACTTGATGTGTCTCCGAGAACTTTCTTATATTTTTCGGGTATGTCTTTTATTACTCCGGCTCTTACCGCGTCGTCTATATCGTGGTTTGTATAGGCTATTTTATCGGATAGCCTAACTACAAGACCTTCCATTGTAGACGGTTTACAGCTTGTCCTGTGATTCAATATACCGTCTCTTACTTCCCACGTAAGATTAAGTCCCATTCCGTTTTTTTCTATCATATCCACAACACGCAAACTCTGCCTGTTATGCTCAAATCCCTCCCTATGGAGTTCGTTAAGCGTTTCTTCTCCGGCATGTCCGAACGGCGTATGACCCAAATCATGCCCCAGCGCTATGGCTTCGGTCAGGTCTTCATTTAAAGAAAGGGCTCTTGCTATAGTTCTGGCTATCTGCGATACCTCCAACGTGTGGGTAAGCCTTGTACGGTAATGGTCTCCCTCGGGAGAAATAAACACCTGGGTTTTATGCTTCATTCTCCTGAATGCCTTGCAATGGATTATACGATCCCTGTCCCTTTGAAAATCGGTACGTATATCGCACTTTTCCTCTTCTCTCTGCCGCCCCTTTGTCTCAGAGCTTTTAGCCGCAAAGGGTCCCAGTATCAAATCTTCTGTTTTTTCCTGTTTTTCACGAAGCACCATTTTAACCACCCCCGAACAGGCTGACAAATATTCTCTATATTATATAAATACTGCAAAATAGCCTGTTTTCCTGCCAAATGCGTCAAAAAATAATATATGCAAGCTATTATGCAAATATTAATTTAATTTAAATATTTTTCAAAATGCTTTACATTTTTATATAAACGTATTAAAATGAACATAGTTCATTTTGAAAGGAGGTTTAACATTTTTGAATACCGCAGCCACTTCTAAAGAAGAAATTCTGTGTATTTGCCGTAGTATAATTCAAAACGACGGCATAGAAGCCGTAAACATAAGAAATGTTGCAAAAAAATGCAATATATCGGTAGGTACGGTTTACAATTATTTTGATTCAAAGTATTCCCTACTTGCCGCTGTCGTAGAAAACGTTTGGAGAGATATATTCGATTTTTCCGAAATATCTTTCAATAGTTTTTTGGATTTAACTGCCCAAATATTCAACTGCATTAAAAAAGGCGAAGAAAAATATCCAAGCTTTTTCTCATTACATTCCGTAAGCTTTATAGGTGAAGAGCGACAGGACGGTCGAAGACTTATGTCCGAAACACTTGAACAAATAAAAGACGGCATATGTACCGTTCTTGAAAATGACAAAAATATACGAAATAATGTTTTCGATGAGGAGTTTACTCCGAGAGCATTTTCCGAAATAATACTGTCTCTTATAATTTCCGCAATGCTCAGACAGGACTATGACAGCAGAGCATTATTAAAAATGATTGAAAAATTAATTTATTGAATATTTAAACGAAAGGTGGATTTATATGCAGGCTATTGCAGAAACACTGTTTGACGCAGTGTATTTATTATCCGTTATAACACTCGGTATTATAATGATTGTAAAAAGCGGAAAAAATAAAGAATATCGTCTTTTCGGTATTATGGCGGTCATCCTCGGCTTCGGCGATTCGTTTCATCTTATTCCGCGCGCCGTTGCGCTTTGCACTACAGGACTTGAAAATTTTACAGCCGCCCTCGGCATAGGCAAACTTGTAACCTCCGTAACCATGACGATATTTTATGTAATGATGTATCATGTTTGGCGTAAACGATATGACATAAACGGTCAGAATAATCTGACCGCAGCAGTATATATACTTGCCGTAATACGAATTGCGCTTTGTCTT
>URLB01000090.1 GCA_900548595.1 uncultured Eubacteriales bacterium | reverse complement strand
TAAATTTTGTAAATCTGTCAACTATACTTTTTACAAAATAGTAATCTGTTGAAACATCTTCTATAAGCTTAACCCCTTCTTTACAGAAGACTTTTATTCCGTATGTTAGGTATGTCCCTCCGTTCTCCGAAATTCCAACATCCCTACATAATGAATAACGCATAATACCCTCCGAATTATACTACCCCCGTTCCGCTGATACCCTCAACTTAGACCCAACATTCTGCATTGTACGATAAATATGCGTATATTGCAACCCTGTATATTTTTTAAGAAAATTTCAATACCTATATCCCTTTGCAACACCCATAGAATCATATATTTTCATTCTTTCACCGTATGTAGGATTGTATCCGTACCTTTCTAAGTATCTGTCAATAAGACTTTTTACATAAGGCGATCGCTTTCCTTTCGGATAGTCCACATTACTTTCCAGTCCGTTTACTATGCTCGATAAATCCGCATACGTTTCTACAGGGAGTATTCCGTTTACTTTTTGATAGTCCTTACTTCCGTAATAACTTGTTGCCGGCGTCATGTTCCAATAGCTGAACTCGTCCTGTAATTCGGGTTTTATATTGTATTGGTCTGTATATCCCAACGATTCCAGATAGTCCTCGAAGTACGTTGCTTTAAGACGTTTATTTACGTCCATATCGTTTATTTCTTTGTACTTATCATACATATCCAAGTATTCATCATAAGTCAATCCGTAATCGTTATAGAGCTGTTTAGCCGCTTCCTGTCTGTCGTCTGTCAGTCCCGATAACTTAGGAATATAGTTTTCCGTATAGCCTTTATAAAGTTCATCTTCTCTTTGCAGTATATCTTTTGCAATTCGGTTCTTTTCCTGTTTAAGCTGTCGGATTTCTTTGTTCTTTTCCGATATGGGGATAGCCCTTTCAAGAACCGCCCTCTCTTGCTTTGTGATGTCGGCGATATCGCTTCTTGCCTTTGTAAAATCACTTAAAACCTTTTCTTCCGGCGTTCTGTACTCTGTCGGCAATCCCTCGTCTATATCTCTGTCGTTGGCAGCCTTATCAAGTTCATTTACCCTGTTATAGAACCTTTCAAGATTGTAACTGGAATACGCACTATCCGTTGTAAATCTCTGTTTGGCAGGCTGTACAAATCCGTTGTACAGAGAATTGAGAACCGTACCCATATTATCCTCGCCTATATTTTTCCTTGAAGTAAGTCCCTGTAAAAGGTCGCCTGCATATCCGCCGTAGCTGTCGATTAAGTAATCAACTTTCATAGGACTTTTGAAAGCGTCGGGTAAAAACGGCACTTTATTAGCCTTTTCCGCTATATTCATTGCAAGCTGAGACGTATTAATATCGTACTGGTTGCGCAGCGATACGTTTTCCATTGTACTCGGTACGATTTTACCGCCATGCCACGCCGTATTAGTGTTTAGCCTTGCAATCGAACCTAATATATTGTCTCCCAATATGTCAGGCGGCATAAAGCTGTTTAAAAACGTTTGCATATATCCGTCAAATGCAGTAGGTAAAGTTTCTTTCATATCTTTATCGTTTTCTACCGCTTCATCTACAGCACGGATAAACCTTTCAAACGATGCGCTCAATAATGCCCCGAACTCCCTTGATTTCGGCACTCTTATAAACGTTTCCGCATATCCGCCGCTATTCGGGCCGAGTACGTTCGGTATGAGATAATAGCCGTCCCTCACTCCGTCTTTAACGTCTTTCCAGTGAGGATTGTCCTTGTTTACTAAATATAATAATAATGTAGGCAAAAATACCGATACCGTTGCCCTTGCCGTAGTTTTAAAGGGATGAGCCTTTATCTGTCTGAAAGTCTTATCCGCTCCCTGTAAGCCTGCGTTGAAATACGGCACCCACGCATTTGCCAGTGTGGACAATGTGGATGACCTGTTAAAGTTTACAGTAACATCGGCGGCATTTAACGAAGCCTGTAATCTTCCTGCGTCCGTATCGCCTAAGTTCTCAACGGTGTTGAGGTATTCGGCAAATCTGGGTATCTTCTCTGTAAACTCGCCCATCTTCTCAACAGCCGTCAAAGGTGTTTTTAATACTTCTATTGCTTTTCGTTTTCCTTTTACGGCTTTGGGATTAACTCTGCTTTCTGCCTGTTCATATATATTCTTTCCGAAATAACCGTTCTGCGAACCGCCTAAAGCCTTATACTGATTATAGGCATCCGAACGTCTTATAATCCCCGCAATAGCCTTGACATAGTTTTTCTGAGCCTGTAACGGTTTAGTGGCAGTGTTATTTATGGTGTATGTCTGTGCGTCTCGAATAATATTGGTAAGCGCAAACAACGGATTGTACTGTGTGGTAAGCGCTTTCATAGGTGAAGTCAGTTTATTACCTAAATTTGCCGCCCACCTTATGGCGCTGTTTCCTATCTTATCTTCCAAAAATTCATAGGCTTCATACACATCTTTACTTATTTTCATTGTCTGCGGCTTTCCGTTATTATAAAATGTAACGGAATAATTACCTTTATCTATCTTTCTGATAAGTTCTCGGTCAACATCGTCTATATCAAAGGGCTTTCCGTTATTATCATTCTGTATCAGTACTCCGTTTTTCGCCGCTTCACTCGGTAAAGCTTCGGCAAACGCAAAAACTTCTCTTGATATATCATTCTTGACCGCAGCGCTCATAACGGTATTCATTTTTTTAGCCACAGCTTCATCAAAACTCATTACTTCCGAAGTACCGCCCACTGCCTTACCTATTCCCGTACTGTTCTTTATTTTCTTTTTCGGTTTCATTCCACCGCCGCCGTTATCCTCACCGACACGAAATGACGGTATATAGTTCGGGTACTTCTTTCTTATTTCCCTATAAGCCTGCTCGGTCATCATTCCTGCATCTACATAATATAAATAGAAAAACTTATCAAGGTAGTCATTGACTTCTTTCTGATACTTTTTAAACTCGGGGTATTTAACATTTAAGTCGGCGACTATCTTTCGTGATTCGTCTGCCGTATGTTCCGTTACAGGTTTTCCCTGTGCTTGACGGTCTATGTTATGCAATTCTTGAAGATATGTATTGAAATCTCCTATCTGCTCTTTCGGCACTTGCGATACAATCGATACCCACGAACGGTCATCTACCTTATTACCGTTTATATCGTATAAGCCCGATGTAAGGATAGTATCCAACATACCGCCTTTTTGTCCATACTTATTGGATAACGCAGAAATATTACGCCTGTTATCCCTTGTATCGGCTTTTGCCATTCTGTCAAACGGAGCTAAACCGTTTACCGTATTCTGATACAGTCTCTTGCTTTCTTCCTCTGCCTGTGCTTTTAACTCAAACAGTTCCTGTACTTCGGGCGGAACAATACCTAACGCATTATCAGGGACAGTTGACGTTTTAGGCACAGCTTCAGGCATTACCTGCCTTTCTCCCAATTCTTTCGGCGCTGAATTGTTGATATTTTCGGATGTTTGGGGTATAATATTTTTAGAGTCAGAAGAGACTTCATTTACGGACTGTATCTCCGATTTTTCGGCGAAGGCCCGCGTCTCTAACGGCTCTATTTTTATACGGTCTAATATTTCACCAATTGTATGACCATAATATTTATCACCCATTAACGTATTTCTTACTCGTATATATGCAATATACATTTTTCCGTCTATACTTATCGGAGATTCATAATATGAATATGTTTTCACCGAATTTTGACGGTCTGGTCTTTCTGTATGGTAATTATCTGCTTTTCCTATATACGTTGCATTTTCTATTAACTCAGGTATATGAAATACACTTGCATATTTTTCATAAGTTATATTGCCGCTTAAAACCTTGTCAAGACCATTTCTTCCGACATCTATTGATTTTCCTGTTTCCTTATTAATATATTGTGGTTTAAAGTTATTCTTTGCATAATCAATAAAAAATTTTCTTGCCTTATTAAAATTATCTAAAATGCCTCTGGTAAAAATATCAGTTCTTGCCTTAATGACTCCATGATAAATTTTTTCGTTTTCTTGTTTTGCTTGTTCTCCTACTTCAGATTTATAAAATGAAGTATTGGCATCAGCAAATTTGTTATTTTCAAAACTTTGTGGTATATTAAATATAGGGTCGGAAGTAGCTTCCACTGCGGACAATTGGAGTCCGTCGGCGGGAAGTGAATCCGACTTTTTATTTTTATTCTCATATTTTACTCTTTCTTTTTCCAATGCCGCATTTTTATATGCTATCTGCTCATCATCAAGCATACTGTCAGGGAAATATTTTAAGAAGTCCCCGTTGTTGCCGTTGACACCTTTAATCAAGTCTGGTAGACTAATAGTGGAAGGTGAGCTAACAGCTAACGGTGCTATTTTAGTGCTATTATCCATGACGGCATCACTTTCAGAAGGTGATGCAAGAGTTTGTGGTCCCATTTTAGGGCTGCCGACGAAGACTGTATCGCCATAAGGTAATGCAAGAGCGTGCATACTCTGTAATGAGCTGCCCGCGAAGACTGCATTGCCTTTTTTGTTTATTGTTACAGCCATATATAATTTGGGTTCATTTTCCTGTTGATTATATTCTTTTACTTCTATTTCAACCGGAACAACCTCTTTTCCATTCCAAAAAGCACTTACCAACACCCTTACATTTTTAAGTGCTCCGCCATTTATTCTATCACTGTGAATTTCAATCGGTATGGCATTCTGAATAATATTATCGAAATCATTAACCATTAGCAGAAAATCATTAACATTATTTTTTCTTATCATATGTTCGCTTTTGCTCTTATTATACGATTCCCCTGAGAAATTGAATTTAATATCTATATTTTCATTCTCATACTGTTTAAATACGCCTAAGCTTTTGGCAAAAGCCTTGATTGCCTTATATGCTTCATTAAGTTTTCCGCTGTTGATTTTATCGGTTATTTCCGCAGGCACGGCTTTTCTGGTAGCGTCAGAAACCTTTATACTCATATTTTTTAGTATCGGTTCTCTTTCAGTCTCCGACATATCGATTTTAATTGAACTGTTTATCTCATTTGCGTTTATCGGTTTCTGTATTCTGTTTATATAGTTCTGCACCGTCTCACTGCCGATATTGACATTTACACCGCTTACATCAGATGAATATTTTTTAACGGCTCTCGGAAGTATTTCCCCATAACGCTTTCCGTCAACAGCTCTTTCCATATTCAGATGTCCCATATCCGAATATCCTGTTGCCCTCGGTAATACTGTATTGGAAGCAACACCGCCGATACCGAACCCAAGACCCGATAAAGCTCCCTGCCTTACAGAACGTGCAAAATCGTCCCAGTCAAAATCTTTTCTGTCTCCGCTTGCCCAATCAACAGCATAGTTTAAAATATTGCTTAAACCTTCTTCTCCGCCCTCTGCGGCAGCTTGTTTTAATATACTTGAAAGAGCCTTAATATTGTTGGATTTAACAAGTCCGAATAAATTATCAAGTCCTATTTTCTCCGTCAATCCCTCTATAACACCGCTTATTACGCCTCGTCCCAGTGCGTCCCTTGCACTTACGCCTTGATTTGACAATTGGTTTGCTCTCTGTCCTGCTGATTTTGCGCCCATTAGTGCAAGTGTAGCAGTCGGATTAAATCCTGTCAGTGCCATAGTTGTTAAGTTATCCGCCATAGATATACCTGCTTCGGCTAAATCCAACCCCAAACCCGACAATCCTTTTGTAGCTTCATTTCTTAGCTTCTCGGCGCTGCGCATAAATTCGTTTGCGTCTGTCATATCGGCAGCTTTGTTTCTCAAATCGTCAATGGCGTTATACAAATTATTTATAACGGTGTTGATTGCTTTATATTCCTTCGAGTCGGGAGCGTACTTATCCCTTTCTGCCATATATGCGTTTATATCGCTGTCAAACTCGGCAAGAGTCTTTCTGTATTCTTTTTCATTATTAAACGCCTGTTTCGCCGTAGCTTTTAAACTCTTATCAGCGCCTATCATGCTGTCTCCTATAGAGCTTGCCGCATTATACACTCTGTTGAATAATCCGCCTCCGCTTCTGGCCTCTGTCGGCGTTGCCGGCTGTTCCATATTTTTGGCGTTATTCATGGCAGTTTCAAACACTGACGGTCCTTTCTTAAAGGGATTATATGCGCTTAATTCCTCTGCACCGCCGTTCCATTTCTGCGGACCGTATGTATTCTGTTTCTTAGGCGTCGGCAAAAATGCGTTTTGATAAGCCATGCTTGCTCTTTCTGCCGCCGAAGCCGCTCTTTTAGCCGCTGACATTCCCGGTACAGAACCGATATTCTTTGTATTTGTCGGACCTTTCCACTGACTTGGACCTACCTGTTGCGGTCTTGGTAAATAAGCGTCAGGCGAGTTTTGTAAAAATACTCTGGTTGCCTTTTCCGCAGCCATGCCTGCTTTGTCTGCTGCTTTCGGCAAAAAAGAGGACGTACCCGAAGATACGCCCTTATATGTACTGCCTGAACCTCTATCTATTGCCTTTAGAAGTTTTTCATCTTTATTATTCTTCTTAAATGCAGAGTTTGTATATTTTATAATCATACAAATACCCCCTATCTATTTAATGCCTCAAAATAAGCAGGCGATCCAATAGTTATTTTATCCCCAGTAATATCGGCAAGTAACCAACCGTTTGTAAGATACTGTTTAATTTGATTCCCTGTAAGCGGCTGATTATATCCGCCTACCGCCATTGCCCCTATTCCAGATTTCTTTATAGTATTGTCAATATAATTTGTTACTGCATTGGAATGAGGTGTTCCGTTAATCTTTTCGTCTAACTCTTCATCTATAGGATTATATCCTCCACTGCTTCTACCACTCGCTTTCTTTTTCAAAAGACTGGCTTGTTTTTCCTGCAATGTCAAATCATTGTATCTGTCAAGATATGATGTATCAAATCCCATACTCTGTAAATACGATGTATCTCCTACTTTAATTCCTAATTCAGCCATATACTTTAATTCCGATAAAGCTCTATCTTCTGCCTCTTGCTGTTCCCTAGCTGCCATTTCAGCATTATATCTTGCTTGCTCATATTCCCACTGATTTCTTGCAAACGCCATTTCCTGCACCCACTGATTATAGGCGTTTTCAGCCTGCGCCGCCTGCATTTGCAATGAAAGCGAGTTCTGCTGCATTTGGGCGTACATATTAGCCGCTTCCATATTCCCCTCCGCTATGGCGTTATTCTGAGCGATATTGAGCTGATTGATAGCGTTTGTAAGCGTTCCTGCCGTACTGTTGTAGTTCTTCATGTAATCGCTTTCCAGTCCTGCGAGGGTGCTTTCGGCTATACCGCCGTTAATTCCCGCCGCCTGCATTTGAGCAGGCATATTTAATCCGGCCAATTTATAATTGATATAGTTGGCTCTCTGTTCTTCTTCAGCCGCCTGTTTTAACTGTTCTATCTGTGAAGCATAAGCGGCGGCAAGCGCGTCGTTTCTTTCGTTTACGGCGTCCATATATCCCTCGTAGGCATCGTTCATCTGCGATTCGATGTCATCTTTTGTAAGTCCCACATAACCGCTGTTCGTTGTGCCGTAGTTTGCATATATATCGTCCATATTGGGACCTTCAACACCGTAATCGCCCATTATGCCGCCCTGCCCTGCAAACTGTGTGCCTTTGTCATAGGCGTTCGTCATGCCGTTACCCTCATAAGCAAGTCCTGCGTACGGATTTTTATAATCCATGCCGTCTCTTCCGCTTAGGAATTGTAACTGCATATTGTTCTGATCGTACCAATTGCCTGTCTGTTTATCATCAACATACAGGTTCGTTGTAAAATCATCGGGTCCGGCAACATTACCCCAACCATAACCCGGTTTGGCATACGCCGATGAAGCAGTACCGTAACCGAGAGAACCTAAAAGTTTTGCACCGTTATCAAGGTCTATGCCTGCCAGCTTAGCCGCGTCTCTATAATTTGTCGCATTGCCGAATACGGTCTGTTTCTTTCCGTTGCCTAAATCAAATGTAAACCCATGTTCTCGGTTAGTATGTCCCATACCTTCACCATATCCCATAGGCACTATTTCTCCGTTTCTTACCTTTTCGCTGTATTCTTTCTGCTGTAAAAGACCGTTTATGGTTTCCTGACTTGCGCCCGAAGCTTTTGCGGCAGCTATTTTTCCGTCAAAATCAACATCGGCATTAAAGTTTGAATAGTTTTTCTTATATGGGTTTGCAATATTATATGTACCGTTATCCATTCCCCCTATAACGCCCGCACTGTCATAGGTTTTTCTTCCCCCCAAACTTCCGCCTTTTCTGTAATTGGCTATATCATCGTCCGTCAAACTGCTGTATGACAGCTTTTCACCCTTTATTTTAGCGTCCCTTTGGGCGTTAAGACTGTTTATATAATCTTGACTTGCACCGCTCTGTACGGCTTTCTGTATTTCCGCCGCATAGTCTTTATTTGGGTCATACTTTATTCCGCCGCTTCCCGAACTTCCGGAAGATGACGAACTCGAAGAGCCTCCATTGCTTTTTGATTCTCTATCGCTTTTCGTAACGGTTACGGTCATTCCTCCCTTAGAACCTTTGGTACTTGACGAACCCGATGAACCGCCCGATTTCTTTTTTGTTGTGTTGGTAAGCGAATATCCCATTGTTATTTCACCCCTTTACCTATCTTTACTCCTCAAAATCATTGCAGCCACCTGTTC
>URLB01000089.1 GCA_900548595.1 uncultured Eubacteriales bacterium | reverse complement strand
GGGCGGCTGCCTTTTCAAAGGCGTCCGCATGGTTTGTGGACCCTCCTGTCGTCAGTGCGTTGACGGCGTTTTTCAAATCGACCGCCGATGTTATAAGACCGGTGTTCTGCACTGCGGAGTCCGCAAAGCTCACTATTCCTATACGGCTTCCGTTTTCTATTTCATTTGTTCCTCCGGTTGCTTTTACTATTATGTCGATAAAAGCGTTTGCGCCTTTTTTAAGGTTGTCCATTGCTTCGCCTGCCATACTTCCGGAACGGTCCAGTACAAGGACAATGTCCGTAGGATTTTCCGTGATATTAGGCGACGCTGTCAGTGAAAGCGTTACCTCCACCGTACCTCCGCATAATATGTTGCTTTTGTCGACTGTTTTGTTAACATAGTCAAGACCCATTATTAAAACCTCCGTGAATTTGATTTTTGTACATGCTATGAAAAAAGGCCGCAAATTGTTACAAAAACATAAATGTATATTTATTAAACTTAATACAAATTTTGTTTAGAAAAATTGAAGATAACTATTGACATTGTCCGCCTGGGGTGGTATCTTTAGTTTAGATAAACTAAACGGAGGCGAAGGGAAATGAAATTTACAAATGATAAACTGAAAGAACGAATATTCGATATGTATGACCGTATGGCGGATTTTGCGTCTGATTTGGGAATTTCAAGAAAATCTGTTATTAAAAAACTGAACGGCGACGACTATTTTACCGAAAGAGAAATAATAAAGGCGGTTCAGCTGCTTGATATAGAGCCGATACAGATAAAAGAGTATTTTTTTACCCTTATGGTTTAGAAATACTGAACGAAAGGGGAGATTAAAACGGAAAGAGAAAGCATTGTATTTTACAGAAGCTTCTATGAGGCGATAAAAAACCTACCTCCCGATGAATTTAAAAAATGTGCGGAGGCTTTGCTGGAATACGGACTTAACGGTAACGAACCGGAAACCGACGGCATAGAAAAGACCGTATTTGTTATGGCAAAACCGCAGATTGATAAAAACAATCAAAGGTATATGAACGGTAAAAAGGGAGGACGAAACCGAACGGAAACCGAAAAAGAACCGAACCGAAACCAAACCGGAACCGACACGGACTCATACTGCGAAAACACCGAACCTAATGTAAATGATAATGTAAATGTAAAAGATAAAGATAATGATAATGAAAAGGAAAATGTAAATGCAAAGGATAATGTAAAAGCGAATTTGAAAAAAAGCGGAGCGTGCGCTCCCGTGTATTTTCCCCTTGACAAAGACCTTGACGAAGCCTTTAAAGGCTTTATCGATATGCGTAAACAGATAAAAAAGCCGATGACTGCAAGAGCCGTAGACATGATGATGAATAAAATAAACGCCATGGGGGACAACAACAAGGCTATCGACTGCCTTAACGAAAGCACACTGCATTGCTGGCAGACCATATATCCCGAACGTGGAAAAGCCCGTGCCGAACCCGAAAAGAGCGGAAACCCGTTCATGGACATTTACAACGAGATGAAGGAGGCTGAAGAAAATGACGAATACTGAAACGGCGGCTGTTTTGGCTGTAATAAAAACCGCATATCCGAGATATTATGAAAGCAAAACCAAAAGGGAATTGCAGGAGACAATATCCCTTTGGCAGACAATGTTAGCCGAGTACGCTCCGTCTGTCGTAAACGCCGCCGTAAAATCCATAATAGCCACAAGTAAGTTTCCGCCCTCAATAGCCGAGGTGATAGAGATGATAAATACTATTACAAAGCCTGCGGAACTGGGCGAGGTGGAAGCATGGGGTCTGGTGAAAAACGCCATACGCAACAGTACATATAATTCCGTAGAGGAGTTTGAAAAACTTCCGAAAGCCGTACAGCTGACATTGGGAAGTCCGTCGGTGCTGAAGGAATGGGCGATGAGCGAGGAAAACGGCATGGAAAAGGTTGTGGCGTCCAACTTTATGAGGGCGTACAGGCAGAAAGCGGACAGTATAAAGGTCGTGGAATCCATACCGGTTATGTTTTTGGAGGAAGCGAAAAACCCGATGCTGGAGGATATCGGGGGCATGGGAGATATGGAATAAAGGAGGATAATCAAGCGGAAAACGACAAAAAACAATAAAAAATGATAAAAAACGACGAAAATAACAAATGTTGAATAACAAGGAGGACTGCGAATGAAAAAACTAATCGAAATGAAAACTATTGAAAAAGACGGACACCACATGTTTACATACGAAAACGGCATTAAGACGCCCATACCCGACGACGGCGTTGCGTTCTGCTATCTGGCAGAGGAAACGGAAAACGGCCGTATGTTAAAGGCTACGGATTTCCCCGATAGGGCAGGCGCAATTGACGGTAGGTTTGTAGTAACGGACGAGGTGGAAAACGGAAACGGCAAGCCGAAAATCAACGGAGTTAAATACGATGTTTGGGGCATAGGAGAGGATGAAAGCGGAACGTACGTCATCGAAAGCGCAAGAGGGAACAGGTTCTATATAAGAGGCGGAGAAAAGAAGTTTGTTTCCCACCCGAATAAGGGCAGAAAGAAAAAGGCTATGGAGATTATCCATGAAATTTACGCCATGCTCCGATAATCGCAGTTAAAGGAGGAAATTATGGAAATCATCATAGCATTGATAAGCGCAGGGTCCGCAATAGCCGTCTGTATGATAAACAACGCATATCAGGCGAAAAAGGTGCAGGCGCAGCATGACGAAACAATAGCGCTGATTAAATATCAGATAGCGGAATTGTCGGACAGAGTGGACAAACACAACAACCTTATAGAAAGGACATACAAGCTGGAACAGAAAGCCGCTGTGTACGAGGAAAAAATATCGGTGGCAAACCACAGGATAGACGATTTGGAAAATAAGGAGGGGTAACATGGTCGAAGCGCTGACAAAGCTCATAAGGGTAAAAACTATCGTAACGCTGGCATTGACGGCTGTGTTTGCCTTTCTCTGTTGTACGGGAAAAATAGAGGCAAGGGAGTTTGTAACGGTATTCACCGTTGTAATATCGTTTTATTTCGGAACACAGCATGAAAAGAAAGAGGGTGAACAAAAATGACTTACAGAGATATAAACGAGTTGACCCCGTTGGCGCAGAGGGCGTGCAGGCTGTTTATGGAGACGTGCAGAGCGGAGGGGTTGGACATATTTATAACCGAGACATACCGCTCGCAAAAACGTCAGAACGAGCTGTATGCACAGGGCAGGACGAAGCCGGGCAAGATTGTAACATGGACGGAAAACAGCCGCCATACAAGCCGCAGGGCGTGGGATATAGCCTGCAACGGAAGCAATCTGTATGACAGCGTAATATTGACGAAAGCCGGAAGAATAGCCGAAAAACTGGGCATAACATGGGGAGGAATATGGACGCCGCCCGATATGCCGCATTTTGAAATAACAAATAATTGGAAAGAGCCGAAGGAGGATGAAGAAATGACGCAGGAACAGTTTAATAAATTTATGGACAATTGGCTTGCGGAAAGAAGAAGCCTGCCCGTAAGCGATTGGGCGGAAAAGGACTTGGAACAGGCAAAAGAGGAAGGCATAACCGACGGAACAGCTCCGCAGGCATTTGCCACAAGGGAACAGGTGGCTGCAATGATTTTGAGAAGCAGAGAATAAAATTTGGCAGACAGACAAATACGCAACGTCGATTGTAAAGGACTTTTTATCCGCACTATGGGGCACAGACGGAAAAACAACGCCGAAAATTCGGTTAAAAAAAGGCTCTGCCGTAAAAGCGGCAGAGCTTCATAAAAACCTATTTAAGGATAGCGGAATCCGCAGAGACTATTCCTATCCTATTACCCGTATTTCGTATGCCGTTGTTCTGGGCGGTATGCTTGGGGTCTGGAAATCGGCGTGGACAATGCTTACAAGCTGACCGATACGCAGATCCTCAAAGGGGATAATCATTCCCGAAGCGTTATAAATGAGCGTTGACGGCGTTACGACGAATATTTCCGTATCGGAGCCGCTTCCCGTATACAGGAAGTAGTTTGCGGCGTCAACATAGGATATGCGCCTTACGGTTTCGGGACGTTTTTCCTTTACCATTATGAGGTATGCGGCTGACTGGGGCGGTATGCTCCTTGTCATTGCCGATGACGCGACCGCGTCGATGAGAGAGCCTTCCCTTATATTGGACAGGTTGAGGCACTGACCCGACTCGTTGATTACGGACGTATTTCTGCTTATGTTTAATCTTTGGGTAACGCCGTTTTGGGATATAATGATATATCCGCTGTAACCGTTGTAAAATACGGCTTCTTCCACGACGGCGTTTTCAATCAAAACAAGATTTCCGTTCATGTTTTTCCTCCCGGTTTGTTGTCCGAAAAATATTTCGGAAACGGTTATTTTGCTATAATAATATGCGGCTCTTGCGGTTTAGGTTACGGAATTAAAAGTGTATAAATAATATAAAAATAACGGTTACATACAAAAAAACGGTATAAAAAATGAAAAATACATTTTGGATAAAAGTCAAAACAATAAGGGAAACAGTTGACATATATCGGATTTCCGATTTTGAAAATAAACTATTCGAGTCAAAAAATATATAAAGTTGAATAAGAAAACCAAATATAAAAAGTATATGCCGCATGTTGAATATGCAAATACTATGTGTGAATTTGTCATAAAACGCAATTTATATAAATCCGAGAGCGGAAATATGTCTGAAAAGAACGTATTTTGACGAAAAATATGGCTCATAATAGGAAAGCGGCACGGTCGGTATACCGTATAAGGCGCAAAAATACGCCCTTTCCGATGAAAATTTCTTTTGGAAAAGGGCGTTTGCTTTACATACAGAAGCTGTTAAGTTCGCTGAGGGAAAGCATACGATATACCATTCCGCCGTACCTGTCCATAAAGTTGGGCAGGGACGAAGCGGGATAGTTTGTAACGGAATCCAGATTTTTTATGTCGTCCATGTATTCCGTAATCATGTTTATAAGACCCTCGTTAAGTATGCTGTAAAACTGCGGACCGAAGTCGGTATGGAAACGGCGTATGTTTTTCATAAACAGTTTTTTATGGTTGTTGAATAATGAAAATTTCATAAGCTGAGGGGAAGTCGATATTTTCTCCTCATCTATTACATAGAAGTTGATATTCGGATTTTTTTCGCATATTTCCAGAACGTGGTCTAGATGCGCTTTTCTTTCTTCAACGGACATTTTGTGCATAACGTCTGTAAAATAAAGCTCTCCGTCCTCGATATATTTCAGCAGAGTTGATTTCAACATGAAAAAATCCGCCTTTTCTTTGCTGAATATATCATCCCACGTTACTATAAGACGGCGGAAAAACTTTTCCATATATTCGTCAAAGCCCTGTTCGTAGCTGGAGCGTATGATGGAATCTATAATATCGGGCGGCAGAAAAAATTCGCAGCCCTTTGCCAAAAACATCTGAAATTCCCCATAGGCATAGAAGTTGCTTCTGTAGCCTGTCTGCATCATTTCTTTGGCTGTAGTCGCCATTATGAGCAGATGATTTATCTTGAAGAGAGACAGGGTGCGGTTATATATTTTTTCCACCTTTTCGGGGTCTGTTATGACAACCGCAAGGGTTACCCTGCCCGACTGGTCTATGGAACACTGCACGGCGGCCTTGTCTTTTACGACTATGAGGTTTTGGTCGCCGAAGCCCGATTTATCGTAGAAATCAAAGGATATGCGGTGATATTTGTTTATAAAGCTGTAGAGAGGGAAAAAGTCGTCCTTTGACAGCTTTTCCATGTTTATTCCGATACGCACATGTATAGGCGCATGGGTTTCGTTGTCCTCGTCCATATCCACGGGCGATTTTTGAAGAACGGAACATATATCGAAGGTACACAGCACCTCGGACGGATCTATGGAGGAGGAGAGCATAGACGGGAGTTCCCTGTAGAGGAAATCGGTTATCTCGTACCTGTTTACCAAAACCCTGGCATGGTGTACAATGGGCTTTTTTGTCTGGCTGTCGTTGTATGTAAGGGCGCTTTTAAAGGCGTCCCTCATAATTGTATAAATATATGTTTCCAGCTGTTCCGCCTTTACGCTGACGGAAAATTCCAGACAGAAATTATCCAGTTCCCCTTGGGAGATTATTTCATCGGAAAAAGCCTTGGCAAGGGCGCGGTTTACCGAACCTGCTACTCTGGCGGCAGGCAGTTTGTCCTTGTTGCACCACTTGCTTATATACGATATGTCATAGCCTGCGATATCGGCTGCGGCTGACATTTTCATATCGGTAAATTTGATCAGTTTTTTCAAAAGTTCTCCGTAATTGCTCATTTTGACGCTCCTTTCGGAATAATTGTTTACATTATAATCAAAAAATACGGGTGTGTAAACAGCTGTTTGTTCAAATATTAAGAAATCGGCATGTTTTGAAAGCGTTTGATTGAAATTTGAAAGTCAAATATTATGCTGTTCAAGTCAAAAACGGGTATAAAAGCAACTTGAATAAAACAATGTCTCTTTGATTTCATTCCATATCAAACGATTTGAATGTATAATTCTATTCAACGGTTAAAATAAATTTCTAAAAAGTTTTATTAAGAAAAGGGAGAGAATGAATTATGGGTATGGAACAGTATCGTATGAGAATGCACCACGTAGGTATCGTACTTCCTACAATCGAGGCTGCTAAAGAAGTAATGGACATCATCGGCGCAGAGGTTGACTACACAGGATATGTAAAGGCATATACAGCCGACCTTATTTTTACAAAATACGGCGCATATGAAAGCCCCATCGAATTTATTATACCGAGAGGCGGCGTTCTTGCCGAGTACAACAAGGGTAAGGGCGGAATCGCACATATCTGTATCGAAGTAAACGACATCAAGGGCGCAACGGAAGAACTTCTTTCAAAAGGCTTTGAAATGCTTGAAAAAGAAGCCGTTGAAGGTACGGAAGACATCATCGTCAACTTTCTCCGTCCCAAATATTCACATGGTATCCTTATTGAGCTGGCTGAGACGGTAGCTCCCATAAAAAGAGACTGATACATAAACCCGGAGGTTTTATATATGAAAAAAGTAAAAGTTTTATCACCGGCTGAAGCCGCAATGCTTATAAAGGACGGCGATACAGTAGCGACGGGAGGCTTTGTGGGAAGCGGAGCGCCTGAAACGCTGACAAGCGCCGTTGAAAAGCGTTTCCTTGAAACGGGAGAACCGAAAAATATTACATATATGTATGCGGCAGGACAGGGAAACCGCGACGGAAGAGGTTCAGACCATTTTGCCCATGAAGGACTTGTAAAAAGGGTTATCGCAGGACACTGGAACATGGCTCCCAATCTCGGACAGCTTGCCATGGATAACAAAATAGAGGCGTACAACATACCGCAGGGCGTTCTCTGCCACATGTACAGAGACGTTGCCGCACACAGAATAGGAACGGTTACCCACGTAGGACTTCATACGTTTGCCGACCCCAGAATAGAGGGTGGAAAGCTCAACAGCAGAACAACGGAAGACCTGGTGGAAGTAATAAATATTTTCGGTGAGGAAAGGCTCATATATAAACCTCAGCCGATAGACGTGGCTCTTATAAGAGCGACATTCGCAGATGAAAACGGAAACATATCCATGCACAAGGAAGTATGCCCCTGCGACGCAACGGCAATGGCTCAGGCAGCTAGAAACAGCGGCGGCATAGTTATCGTGCAGGTAGAAAAGGTAGTAAAGGCGGGAAGCATTGACCCGAAGCTTGTAAAAATCCCCGGAATACTCGTAGACGCGGTAGTTGTTTCTTCTCCGGAGGAACATCAGCAGTGCTTCAATAAGGAATATGACCCGACCCTTACAGGCGAAGCAATCGCCCCCGAAGGAGCAACGGAACCTATGCCCCTTTCGGCAAAGAAAATAATCGGCAGAAGAGCAGCCATGGAGCTGACAGAAAATACAGTTGTAAACCTCGGTATCGGTGCGCCGGAATATGTTTCCGCAGTTGCCAACGAGGAAGGTATCGGCGACTATATGACACTTACCGTAGAGGCAGGCCCCGTAGGCGGAATACCCATGGGCGGAACACAGTTCGGCGGTTCCAGAAACGCAGACTGCTATTTTGACCAGAACGTAATGTTCGACTTCTATGACGGCGGCGGAATAGACCTTGCTTTCCTCGGTCTTGCACAGGCTGACGAGGCAGGAAACGTAAACGTGTCGAAATTCGGCCCCAGAATTGCAGGCTGCGGCGGATTTATCGACATCACGCAGAATTCCAAAAAGGTATTTTTCTGCGGTACGTTTACGGCGGGCGGACTTAAAACAAAAATAGAGGACGGAAAGCTCATTATCGAAAAAGAGGGAAAAGAACCGAAGTTCCTTAAAAAGGTAGAGCAGATAACATTCAGCGGAGACTATGCGGCTGAAAACGACCAGCCTGTAATGTACATAACGGAAAGAGCCGTATTCGAGCTTAGAAAAGACGGAGTATACCTGACAGAGGCGGCTCCGGGAATAGACATACAGAAACAGATTATAGACGTAATGGGATTTGAGCCGAAAATCGACGGCGAAGTAAAAACAATGGACGAGCGTATTTTCAGAGACGGCATAATGGGTCTTAAAAAATAAGGAGGAATAGCTGTGAACTTTGAATTTAATGAAAATCAGAACGATTTAAGAGCAATGGTAAGGGAACTGGCTGAAAAGGAAA
>URLB01000088.1 GCA_900548595.1 uncultured Eubacteriales bacterium | reverse complement strand
CGAAAACAGCGTTGGCAACGTCGGCTGTCTCCGCCCTTGTAGGTCTGGGGTTTTTCATCATTGATTCCAACATCTGTGTTGCGGTGATAGTCATCTTTCCTGCCTTTGCCGCCTTCTTAATTATCATCTTCTGTATAACAGGCACGTCCTCATAGGGAATTTCAACACCCATGTCTCCTCTGGCTATCATAACTCCATCGGAAACCTGGAGTATTTCATCTATATTCTCCACACCCTGTTTATTTTCTATTTTGGCGATAATAGCAATTGACGAGCAGTTTCTTTCGTCCAATATCCTTCTTATTTTGAGAACGTCTCCTGCGGTTCTTACAAATGAAGCAGCTATAAAGTCAAAATTATTGTCAACGGCAAAATTAATATCGGCAATATCTTTCTCGCTCATATACGGCATGGATACTACCGTACCGGGCAGATTTACGCCCTTGTTGTTTGAAACTGGTCCCGGATTTACAACAACGCATTTTACGTCAGTATCGTTCTTTTCCGTTACTTTCAACTCTATAAGACCGTCGTCTATAAGCACTCTCGTACCTACCGATACATCGTTGGGAAAATCGGAATAAGTAACGGAAACTATTTTGTCAGTACCCTCTACCTCTCTTGTAGTAAGGGTAAATTCGTCTCCGGCTTTAAGCGTTATAGCGCCGTCTTTAAACTTTCCTACTCTTATTTCAGGTCCCTTTGTGTCCAGAAGAGCGGCTACATATCTGCTTTTATCTCTCCTTGCCTGTTTCAGTTCGTCAAGCCTTCTTAAATGTTCGTCATAATTTGAATGTGAAAAGTTAAATCTTGCCACATTCATTCCTTCGTCTATCATGCTTTCCAGTACTTCCAAATCGTCCGTTGCCGGGCCTAAAGTACAAACTATTTTTGTTTTTCTCATATATCTTCCTCCGCCATAAAACATTTCTTTAAATCACGGTACTTTTTTCCATACATAGTTCACCTAAATTATATATATTAAAATACTTTTTGTAAATCTACATATTCAAAAAATCATTATATTAACAAAATATTTACAAATATTTTCGCAGTTTAAGAACAAGGTCTTCCTCCAGCTTTATTATTTTTTCCGCCGTTTCCACAGACTGTCTGTCGGCGTTTTTATATTCATTTTTATATTTACACAGCGTTTTTATCCCCATTGCACAGCCGTCCGTCATAATATCGGCCACTGTGGAATCATTTTTATCCGCGGCTATTTTTACGTTTATTTTCGTCCATGACATTGCCTTTGCCATCGGCGACAGCTCCTTAGGTTCTCTATCATAGCTGTCAAGAATATCTTTTATCCCTCTGCCGATATTTTCGTGGTCGTTTTTACTGCTTTCCAGTAATTTTTTCAGTTCGGGGTTTGCAACAACGTCTAAGACCTCGTCCAATGATTTGATAGCCATTTCCACTCCTGCTCCGCATTCTTTTAACAGACTGATTGTATCAGCCGTAAGTTTATCCGTAACCATACGCATATCCTCCTTAAAAACATATTATTTTAATTTTTGGTATAATTGACCCATATTATTCAAAAGGATTATAATAATTAAAAAAACAGGGGGGTTAAGCCATGGACAGCCGTTTGGAGGAAACAAAAAATTTTTTTGATGAAAAAGCCGATACTTGGGATAATGAGAGCATATACAGTCCGAACCTTATAAAGGCTGTAGTTGAAATAAGCGGAATACCGCAGAATGGCAGAGTTATTGATATTGCATGCGGAACAGGCGTTTTATTCCCGTTTATATTGGAAAAAGAGCCGTCGGAACTTTTTGGTATCGACCTTTCCGATAAAATGCTGGAAAAGGCGGCGAAAAAATTCCCGTCTCCATCTGTACGTTTACAATCGGGGGACTTTATGGATATAAAAGAAGACTGCTTTGACATCGCATTTGTATACAGAGCATATCCCCATTTTCCCGATAAAAAAGCCTTTGCTAAAAAGCTGCATACTATCCTTAAAACGAACGGACGGTTTGTCATAGCCCATACGGAAAGCAGAGCCGCCATAAATCAACGCCATAAAAAAGGAGCTATGCACGTTTCCGACATACTTCTTCCCATTGAGGAAGAAGCCGTATATTTTAACGGGCTGTTTGATATAGATATTAAAGCCGATACCGACAATATCTATATTATATCCGGAAAACGCAAATAACATTGACACCGCAAATTAACAGGAGTAGAATTAAATATAACATGCAGGGGTGCTGGCGGCAGCTATACCGTCGGCTGAGATATTACCCTTAGGCGTATGCCTTTACCTGATTTGGATAATGCCAACGTAGGAAGCAAAAAATGATCTGACAGGGAAACGCCGATAGGCAGTTTCCCTTTTTTATATTCTTCAGAATAAAAGAAAGAGGTGCTTTGTAATGATATCAATAAAAGACGACATGCTGCTTTACGCCATAACCGACAGAAGCTGGCTGAAAGGACGTACGGTAGCAGAGCAGGTCGAAGACGCGCTGAAAGGCGGCGCAACGTTTATACAGCTGCGTGAAAAGGAACTGGATTATGATTCTTTCCTTGCGGAAGCTTTTGAAGTGAAGGCTCTGTGCAAAAAATATAACGTTCCCTTTGTAATAAACGATAACGTGGATATAGCCGTTGCCTGCGACGCAGACGGAGTCCATGTGGGACAGAGCGATATGGAAGCCGGAGACGTAAGGGCAAAACTGGGCGATAATAAAATAATAGGCGTATCGGTACACACCGTTGAGGAGGCCGTAAAAGCACAGGAACGCGGCGCCGACTATCTCGGTGTAGGCGCAGTATTTACTACCAGCACAAAAAATGACGCCGTTACAGCTTCTTTAGGCGTATTGAGAGATATATGTGAAGCCGTAAATATCCCCGTTGTGGCAATAGGCGGAGTAAATGAAACAAACATACTTAAGCTTAAAGGAACGGGAATAGACGGAGTTTCCATAATTTCAGCCATATTCTCCAAAGATGACATAACAAAGGCAACTGAACAGCTTCTTGCCCTTTCCAAGGAAGTCGTAAGCGCCGCTCCCGAAATAAAAAAGGTTCTTACAATAGCCGGAACAGACCCCACGGGAGGTGCGGGACAGCAGGCAGACCTGAAAACAATAACCGTACATAAGCAGTACGCCATGAGCGTTATTACATCTATCGTTGCTCAAAACACTATGGGAGTGTACGACTTTATGGACGTTCCGCCCGAACTTGTTGCAAAACAGCTTGACTGCGTATTTCAGGATATACGTCCCGACGCCGTTAAAATAGGAATGGTATCTAACAGCAAAATAATAGACGTCATAGTAAATAAGCTGAAAGAATATAATGCCGAAAATATCGTTGTTGACCCCGTTATGGTATCGACAAGCGGAGGAAAACTCCTCAGCGACGAAGCCAGCGAAGCGCTTATTACAAAGCTTCTTCCCATGGGTACGGTAATAACTCCCAATATACCCGAAGCCGAGGTCCTCTGCGGATTTGAAATAAAAAATACAGACGATATGATAAAAGCTGCCGAAAAAATATCTTCTATGGTAGACGGCGGTATCCTTATAAAAGGAGGTCATCTTGTATCAACCGCAACGGACCTTCTCTATAAGGATGGAGAAATAACATGGTTCTCGTCTGAAAGGGTCAATAATCCAAACACCCATGGAACAGGCTGTACGCTTTCCTCCGCAATAGCATGTAATCTTGCGGAAGGTTATTCCCTTGAAGAAAGTATAGCAAATGCCAAAAAATACCTGACAGGCGCGCTTAAAGCCCAGCTTAATCTCGGAAAAGGCAGCGGCCCTTTGGAACATACATATATCATCAAAAAATAACTCCAAACACAAATGTCCTCTTAAAGAGGACATTTTTTTCTTGACATTGGCTCTCTATATGTTAAAATGGCTTTATTACCACTGATAAAGGAGAAGAGCCATGAAGGATAAAATAAAGGTTGCCATACTCGGACTCGGCACAGTCGGAACAGGCGTTTATAAAATAATACAGAACCAGAAAAACGAATTTTCCAATAAAATAGGCGCTGAACTTGAAGTGTCGAAAATACTTGTAAGAAATGCAAAAAAAAGCCGTGAAGGGGTCGATATGTCCCTCGTTACAGATAAATGGGAGGATGTTGTCAACGACGGCGATATTGACATCGTAATAGAGGTTATGGGTGGGATAGAGCCTGCAAAAACATATATTTCGGAAGCTCTTTGCCACGGAAAACACGTTGTTACCGCCAACAAAGACCTTATGGCAGAACACGGACACGAACTTTTGGAAACGGCGGCAGAGCATAAGTGCGACCTTTTGTTTGAGGCTGCGGTAGCCGGCGGAATCCCCATTATAAGACCAATGAAACAGTGTCTTGCCGCCAACAACATAACGGAAATAATGGGTATAATAAACGGCACGACAAACTTTATCCTTACAAAAATGACAGAAGACGGTATGGAATTTGATGAAGCCCTTAAACTCGCTACGGATTTGGGCTACGCCGAAGCAGACCCCACCGCAGATATAGAAGGTCTGGATGCGGGAAGAAAAATCGCCATTCTTGCTTCCATAGCGTTTAATTCAAGAGTTACGTTTTCAGACGTATATACGGAGGGTATTTCAAAGATTACGGCAAAGGACATCAAATACGCAAGCGAACTCGGCTGTGTAATAAAGCTTATAGCTACGGCAAAAAATACGGAAAGCGGAATAGAAGTAAGGGTAACGCCTATGTTTATACCTAAATCTCA
The DNA here is from genome assembly GCA_900548595.1 of uncultured Eubacteriales bacterium. Classification (GTDB taxonomy): domain Bacteria; phylum Bacillota; class Clostridia; order Lachnospirales; family Anaerotignaceae; genus Metalachnospira. The sequence goes on along the minus strand of URLB01000088.1, from coordinate 4,089 downwards.
TCCTCTTGCTTCCGTAAACGATTCTTTCAACGCCGTATTTGTCCACGGAGACGCCTTGGATGACGCAATGTTTTATGGAAGAGGCGCAGGAGAACTGCCTACTGCAAGCGCAATAATGGGCGACGTCATAGACGTATGCCGTAATACGGCGTTTGGCTGCAACGGCAGAATAGGCTGCACATGCTACAAAGATATTCCCGTAAAAGCAATGGAAGATATAGAGAGTAAATATTTTGTACGAACTCTTCTTGAGGACAAACCGGGTACTCTTGCCGCAGTTGCAAGCACGTTCTCCGGAAACAACGCCAGCATAGACCAGATGGTACAGAAAACAAAATTCCCCGGATATGCGGAAGTCGTATTTATTATCGATACTGTAAAAGAACAGCTTTTCCACAGAGCTATAAGGGAACTTTCCGCAATGCATTATGTAAAGGAAATCCCGTCTATCATAAGAGTTCATAACGATATAAGAAATTAAAAGTAAAAGAGGATCGACCGTTTGAACAGAGCCCCATTTGTTAGACAGTATGATATACTGACAAGTGGGGTCATTTTTATATCAAGAGGAATTACAAATAAAAAATATACACCTGAGTTTAAGAAATAGGTTGTCGAAACGATGATAAGAGAAAATTTCGGCTACGATGAAACGGCACGTCAATTTGATATGAACAGCCATACCATTGTCTGAAAATGAATCGGGAGCATTAACGGTATAATAGAAACTGTTTGAACAATACAGACATGGAAATTTCCTTAGGGCTGCTCAAAAGCCAACTTCTTTATCTCGGAAAGCTTCAGTCAATGGAACATTTTAAACAGAAATCGGCAGACTATTTAGATTATTATAACAATCGCAGAATCAAGACAAAGTTAAAAGGCTTGCCGTCTGCTCTTTACAGACAACAAGCCCTTCCGTCTTCTTGAGTAATTTTAAAATTTACATTAATTTAGCGTGAACACATATTCGTCGGTCAGTATATATGTCGGGCTTGACAGGCAGATACTGTTGTAATCCATAACGTCTTTAACAGCGTCGCTGCTGAATGCCGCTTTCCAGGTTTCGTCGTTTCTTTCTGTCCATGAAGAGCTTCCTCCCGCTGAGGAGCCGTTTGCTTTTTCAAAGGAAATTCCGTCAAGAATTATGTTGTCATATTTGTTTTTTACGGTAAATTCAATGCCTATGCTGTCATCCCAGTCCTCCGTTCCGACCGTCATATTGTTTATGATTATATCGGAATATTTCAGACTTATTTTTTTCGGGAAATCTATGGTTTTGTCTTTGTTTATTTTAAAGTTTAAAACGGCTTCTTCATCGTTTCTTACTTCAACAACAGGTACATGGAGGATAGCTGCATTTTTCTCATCATCGCTAAAGCCGTATGGGGACAGGTCGAAATAAAACTCCGTACCGTCTCCGCCGTCATACTCGGCAGGTATGTTTTTACCGCCTATTTCAAGATAGGGCAGCACTTTATCTATGCCGTCATCCTTGTATTGGATAAAACCGTAGGTCTGCGTAAATTCGCTGTAATTGAGCGCATAGAATTTTATATTAAGAACTTCGCCGTCCCATCTGGGCATTGCCGTAACGGAAATATTATTATGCATTGCCGTAGGGCCTATTTGTTCTACACTTTCATAAAACTCTATGGGTTTTAATTTTATGTCGAAGGAAAGATTGCCTATTTCAAGGACTATCGGCAGATTAACGCCGTATTCGTTTATTATATCGGAAATATGTTCCAAACGAGCGGTCATTGTTCTTTTACTCATAGAGCCTCCGCCGTAGCTTTGCAGATTGTCATAGGTTTTTCCGTCAACGGTTATTTTGTGCACTACTTCAAAAAACGGACCGAAACCGTTATCATCGGTAACTTTTATAAATGACGATACGTCGTTGTCATCGAGTATTTTCTGCAAATCCTCGGCAGTCATTTTGTAGTCTATATTATTTTCATCTATGAAATCCAAAGTTATCGTATAAACAACGTCAATGTTGTAATCGGAAACATAGGCGTTTTCAAGCGTTACTGTTATATTTCCGTCGCTTTTTGTTACGGGGTCTCCGTCCATGGAGTACAGTATGCCGGAATAAGATTCTTCGTTGTCGGTTTGTTCTTCTATGGTCATGCCCGGTATAAATGAGAATATCTTTTTTATGGCAGCCTGTGCAGAGGGTGAGGTGATAACTGCCGCCGTTGCAATAACCAGAACAGCCGCAACAGCCGCCCATTTTCTCCACATAACGGTTTTTCCTCTCTCTTTTTTTACGGCTTCTTCAGCTTCGTCTATATATTTTCGGTCTATATTTCCGAGTTCTTTAAAAAAGTCTTCTTTTTTCATATACTTATCCCTTCCTTTCCCAAATAGTTTCTCAGAGCAGTCCTTGTCCTGAAAAGCGAAGATTTAATCTTTCCCTCGCTTACTCCGTATTTTTCGGCTATATCGGCTATGGAGTCGGAGTACCAGTAACGACGTACAAAATATATGCGGTTTTCTTTTTTCAACTCTCCGAGAAAGGCGTTTATAGCCTGTGAAATTTCGCCGCTTTCGTATTCGTCCGAGCCTGCCCCTAACGGAATCATTTGTTCCACCTCCGACAGGATAATATCAAAATGTGAATTTCTTTTTTGGGCTCTGTAATATTCATATCGGTTTAGAGACAGGTTTCGCGTTATTCTACCCAAATATGTTTTTAACGGATTCGGCATTTTGGGAGGTATTGTATTCCATGCTTTCAGCCAGGTATCGTTTACCGTTTCTTCGCTGTCCTGAATATTTTGAAGAATGTTCATAGATATTTTCCTGCAATAAGAGCCGTATTTTGCATCGGTTTCTTCTATGGCTTTTTCGGAGCGGTTTATATATAAATCCAATATTTGTTTATCGTCCATTTTTTTCAATCCTTTCTTGAAGAGCCCTTCACTTATAAATACAGGAAAAAAACTTTGAGGTTTCAAAATTTGTGAAAAAAACAGTGTGTTCTTGAAAAATATGAAACACACTGTTTAAATTCAGAAATATTTATCCAGAAGCTTTGAGGAATATTCTTCTATGTCGGCACAGTACATATTGTAGGAGTTTATAATCTGTTTTGCATCGTCGGTAAGAAATGCGCCGCCGCCGCTTTTTCCGCCGGTAGTCGATATAAGAAGTTTAAAACCGAGATTTTCCTCACACTGTTTTACTATTTTCCATGCCTTGGAGTATGACATGTTCATGTCAATCGCCGCCTTGCGCAGGGAACCGCATTTATCCACTTCTTCCAGAAGAGAGCATATTCCCGGGCCGAAGCACTTATCATTTTTAAACAGATGTATTCGTATTTTGGCGGTAAGTTTATTTTCCATTGTAAACCCTCCCGAAAGGTGTTATCCTTATGATAATATAACGATAAGGAGTCCGTATATGATTTCCGATATTTTAAACATTAAAAGAGGTTTGACCTCCATAATAGGAAGCGGAGGCAAGACGAGCCTTATGTATGATCTGGCTGAAGAACTTTCGGCTGAGAGCAGGGTTATCGTCTGCACCACTGCAAAAATATATGCGCCCGAGCATATTATAACACTTTATGACCCGTCGGAGGAAGAGATAAAAAGAAGCCTTTATAAAAACGGACTTATCTGCGTCGGCAAGGCAGCCGAAAACGGAAAACTTATATTGCCTGATATAGACTTTTCGGAAATACTGAAATATGCGGACTATATTTTGTGCGAGGCTGACGGCTCACGGGGACTGCCTTTGAAAGCGCATGAGGTTTACGAACCTGTTATACCGAAGGAAAGCGTTGAGACTATACAGGTAATAGGCGTAAAAGGAATCGGTGGAAAGATTAAGAATGTATGCCACAGGGCGGAATTGTATGCCGAACTGACGGGGCTTGATACGGAATATACGGTAACGCCCCAAATAGCCGCAAAGGTAATAAATGCGGAAAATTTATGCCATAAGCTGGTAATAAATCAAGTTGAAAACGAAACGGATATTATTAATGCTTCTGAAACGGCAAAGTATATAAATGTTCCGGTATTCGCAGGAGAAATAAGAAAGGGGAGGCTTAAATGCTTATAGTAATAAAAG
>URLB01000087.1 GCA_900548595.1 uncultured Eubacteriales bacterium | reverse complement strand
CAAGGTAAAACGTTTCAGCTCCGTTTACAATCAAATTCTCTGTTGCTCTTTCCAGCCAAGCCCTTACTTCTTTCTCGTCATAAAGCTCTTTATGCCCACAAAATGTAATAATCATGGAACATCCCCCCTTGTATCTATCATACTGCAAATGGGTAGAATAGTACAGCTAAAGGGACTATTTTTATTTTCTCTGACCATATAATCATATAAAAAACAGGAGGTGAGTGATTTGAAATTAAACGAAGCAGTAAGCAAACGCCTTCAGGAATTGCTGGACGAAAAGAATATGACGCAGTATCAGTTATACATGAAAAGCGGTGTACCAAAATCCACCATTGGAAATATCATGCATTGCTCTTATGACTCCGTGAAGCTTCGTGTCATTCATGAACTCTGCCAAGGGCTTGACATCAGCATTCCTGATTTTTTCAACTCACCGCTTTTTCTTGAGGACTCTCTTGATCCTTAAATTTATATAGTTGAGAGTATTTCTTTCTTTTTCTGTATACGATGTAACTGTTAAAGTGAACAGTTCACATTCTCGGCTCACACTGAGCCATACCATAGCTCACGCAGAAGACAGACCTCCACCTTGGCGTTTTTTCATCGTTTTTTGAGGGGGATTTTTTTGTTCTTTTTCAAATTCATTCTATAAAATAGAGATTGCTGCTTTTTCCGCCATTGTCACGAAACCGATTTTCTTTTTTGATGTATGCGCTTCTTTCCAATTCCTGAATGGAACGCTTTACTGACGCCAAAGAAAGATGCAGATCTTTGGCTATGGTTTTCATGGAGGGATAGCAGCTTTTTGTTTCTTTACTCGCGCGTTCACAAAGATATAAATAAACAGATACGGCTTTGCTGGAAAGCTCCGTATCTTGATAGACCTTCATTTTGTCAATCATAACTTTTTTCCACCCCTTTCATGGTTTTCGATATGTTGCATAACGGCTTATCTTGTTCCTGCATTGTGCGTTTGGCGGGTTGCTGGAGAGGATTTTTCGGTAAACCGTATTTTTTTGCGATGGCTTCCTCAATAGTCTTTTTATTAGCGTAATGCACCTTCCTCACCACAGCCTGGCGCATTGGGTATGTTTCATTCAGCTCGATTCCCCACTCAAAAAACAGCTTCAGCTTTGTTTTCATTGGCTTTACGCCTGTTCTTGTGACGATGAACGTATCTTTTGGCATGATTTTAAGCTCATCTGGTGTCATCAATGGTCTTCCTGTCATCTGCAATGACTTGGATTTATCTCTGCCTTGTGAGATACTGCCTGTCATGACTGTCCTGTCCCCCAGTGTCTTGGACAGTATGTTGGCTGCTTCGGAGTTTGGTGCGAAGCCACCATATATACAGACTTGGCAGTTATCAATAATGATATCTGCACCTTCCTTGCCATAATTCTTTTCCAGCTGTGCCAATGACTGTATGATAGGCACAAAGCTGATTCGTCTGGAACGGCTGGCGGAAAACATCATTTCCGCAGACTGTATAGCTGGCAATGTACCGAACTCATCAAGGAAGAACGTGACTCTGTTGGGCAGCTTTCCACCCATTTCATCGGCAATGGAAAGCATTTCTCGATAGAGCTGTTGTACAATCAAGGAAATGAGGAAATATTTACTGTCATCTTCCTCCGGCATGATCAAAAACACCGCAGACTTGTTCCTACAAAACTTTTCCGTATTGATTTTCGTTTCAAAGCAGAGCAGCTGTTCAATTTCAGAATCAAGAAAAGCATTCAGTCTGGACAATGCCGTTGACAGTACAGAAGCCATTGCCTGGTCTGAAGTATTCAGGGCGGCACCAGACAGCCATCTTGCTTTATGTTCTTCCGGAACTCCTGCATAAACTTTAACGGATAACCGCCTCGCATATTTTTATGGTCATACCAACGGTTTCTTCTGACGGAAATACTGTCATGCTCTCCTGTGGAGTCTTTGTAGATCAGCACTGACTCGCTTCCCGTTTTTCTGAGGTGTTCTCCTTTTTGCTGAATGAATTCCTCCAGATTTGTCTGGTTTTTATGACATCTTCCTTCATGGTTCTCACCTCCTTAAAAAATTTTTTAATTTTTTTCAAAAAAGGGTTGTAATTTTGAAAATCGCTTTTTCGTTAAGTTCTGAAAACTGAAAAAGGCAGTGAGATTTTTTTTCATCTCACTGCCCGAAAATCGTTTTTTAACTCCAAAAACGCTATGTCATCTATAAAATTGGATTTTTTGGGGCTTTGAAAATCGCCCTCAAAAACCGCTGGAAGCCTTGATTTTACTGGCTTTGCGGCTATGTCATCTATTTTGATCACTCATCCCAGTTATTATAAACGTTCTTTACATCGTCATCGTCATCAAGTAAGTCAAGAAGTTTATTCATTTTTTTAATATCGTCTTCATTATTAAGAACCGTATATGTCTGAGGAATCATTGTTATTTCAGCGCTTACCATAGGTATGCCTGCTTCTTCAACGGCAGTTCTTACTGTCTCAAAGTCATCAGGAGCTGTAGTTATTTCATAGCTATCCTCTTCAACTCCGAAATCTTCGGCGCCTGCCTCGACAACAAGCATCATAAGCTCGTCCTCATCCATCTCAACTTCTTCTTTATCAATAACAATAAGACCCTTTTCGTCAAACATGAATGATACACAACCGCTTGTTCCCATATTTCCGCCGCCTTTTGTAAAGGCATTTCTTACATTTGCCGCAGCTCTGTTTCTGTTATCCGTAAGTACTTCTACGATTACGGCAACTCCGTTAGGACCGTATCCTTCGTATGTAATGGCTTCATATGTTACTCCGTCGCCTGCTCCTGCAGCTTTTTTAATACTTCTGTCGATAGTATCGTTAGGCATGTTATTAGCCTTTGCTTTTGCTATAACTTCTCTTAATTTTCCGTTATTGTTAGGGTCAGGCCCTCCTGCCTTAACAGCTACAGCTATTTCACGACCAATCATAGTAAAGATTTTTCCTTTTGCCGCGTCATTTTTTTCTTTTTTATGCTTAATATTCGCAAACTTTGAATGTCCGGACATTAAAGTTACCCCCTAAAAATAAAGTTATTGCATTATTCTATCATTTTTTTTCTTTTAGTTCAAGCCAAAACGACTATATTGTTAAAATCAGTATCCGAATACAAAATTCTTCATATTAAACAAAAACATCTATCTCTTTTATTTCATCGAACGTATTAAATTAACCATTTCTATTGCCCCGTGGGCACAGTCGGAACCTTTGTTTCCGGCTTTAGTTCCGGCTCTTTCAATAGCCTGTTCTATCGTATCCGTTGTAAGAACTCCGAACATAACCGGAATACCGCTGTTAAGACCGACTTGCGCTATACCTTTTGATACTTCGCTGCAAACATAATCATAGTGGCTTTTGCTTCCTCGTATAACTGCCCCGAGACATATAACGGCATCATATTTTCCGCTATCAGACATTTTTGAAGCTATAAGAGGAATTTCAAAAGCTCCGGGAACCCATGCTACTTCTATATCTTCCTCTTTGACGTTTTCTCTTTTAAGCGTATCTACTGCTCCCGAAAGAAGTTTAGACGTGATAAATTCGTTAAATCTTGCTACAACAATTCCTATTCTTATATTATCGGATACAAGTTTTCCTTCATATATTTTCATTTTATCTTTCCTCCTCGATATTGAGTAAATGACCCATTCTTTCTTGTTTTGTCTTTAAATAAAAATGATCATATTTATTAGCCTTTATTTCTATCGGTATTCTCCTGATTATTTCCATACCGTAATCTTCCAGCTGATATATTTTATCCGGATTATTTGTAAGAAGTTCAAGTGATCTAATTTCCAAATCCCTAAGTATCTGAGCGCCTATATAGTACTCTCTTAAATCACCTTTAAATCCGAGTGCAATATTTGCTTCCAATGTGTCCATACCGTTGTCCTGCAAATGATATGCTTTTAATTTATTAACAAGTCCTATTCCTCTTCCTTCTTGACGCATATACAATAAAACGCCTCTTCCTTTTTCCGCTATCATTCTCATTGCTTTATCCAACTGCTGTCCGCAGTCGCATCTGAGCGATCCGAAAACATCTCCGGTAAGACATTCGGAATGGACACGGCATAAAACGCTTTCTCCGTCGGATATATTTCCCATTACAAGAGCAATATGGTGCTCGCCGTTTAATTTATTTATATAGCAATGAGCTTTAAATTCTCCATATTTTGTAGGCATATTTGTTATTGATACGCATTGTACAAGATTGTCAAATACCTTTCTGTACTCCTGCAAATCCTTTACTGTAATATATGGAATATTGTATTTTTCCGCAAAACTTATAAGTTCATCGGTTCTCATCATCTTTCCGTCTTCACTCATTATTTCACAGCAAAGTCCGCATTCTTTCAGCCCTGCCAGCTTCATTAAATCCACCGTTGCCTCTGTATGTCCGTTTCGCTCCAACACTCCGCCTGCTTTGGCAATCAGAGGAAACATGTGTCCGGGTCGTCTGAAATCCAACGGTTCCGCATTTTCATCAACACACATTCGCGCCGTAAAACCTCTTTCCTCGGCAGATATTCCCGTTGTTGTATTTTTATGGTCTATTGATACCGTAAACGCCGTCTCATGATTATCTGTATTATGCTCTACCATTGGCGCAAGCATAAGTTTTTCCGCTATTTCCGCGCTCATTGGCATACATATAAGCCCCTTTGCATAGCTGGCCATAAAATTAACATTTTCTGTCGTTGCCGCCTCTGCGGAACAAATCAAATCCCCTTCGTTTTCCCTTTCCTTATCGTCCATAACAAGCGCTATTTTCCCTTTTTTCAATGTATCCAATACATTTCTTACAGCTTTATAATTCATTTTCATTCATTCCCTTCTAAAATCCGTTATTTAACAAAAATTCCTTTGATATACCCGAATCATTCTCAACAAATTTTTTAATATATTTTCCGATAATGTCATTTTCAAGATTTACAATGTCATTTACTTTTTTATTTCTCAATATTGTTTGTTCTAATGTATGCGGTATTACAGATATATAAAAATCTCTTGCAGTAACCTTTGCAACAGTTAAACTTATTCCGTCGACAGCTATAGACCCTTTTTCTACTACGTACTCCAGTATTTCCTTAGATGGTTCTATTTGAAACCATACGGCATTATTGTCCCTTCGTACGGTTTTTATTGTGCCTGTTCCGTCTATATGTCCCGATACGATATGACCGCCGAATCTTCCATCGGCAGACATTGCTCTTTCAAGATTTACTTTGCTGCCTCTGTCCAATTTTTTTAACGCCGTTCTGTTCCATGTTTCATTCATTATATCTGCTGTAAATATATCTGTATTAAAGTATGTAACCGTAAGACAAATTCCGTTTACGGCAATGCTGTCCCCTATATGTACATCATCCAATACTTTTTTTGCTTTTACCGTTAAATTACAATATTTATCTCCCCTGCGTATATTTTCTATTACTCCGATTTCCTCTATAATTCCCGTGAACATCGATAAATCACTTCGCTTTCTATCAAAATATCACCGCCTACTTGAGAAATCGAGTAAGGTTTCAACGAAACCGCTTCATCGGGAAATTCTATTCCTTTTCCCTCAACAGGGCTTTTTGCTTTTCCGCCGAATATCTTAGGCGCTGTGTACACCTGTACTTCATCAACTATTCCGCTGTTTAAAGCGCTCCAGTTCAATTCCGCTCCTCCTTCCAGCAGAACGCTGTCTATTTCTAGTTTTCCTAAGCTTTTCATTAGTTTTTTCAGCTCTATATGATTGTCTTTTTTCTCCGTATATATAAATTTACATCCGTATCTTTCATATTCCCGTTTATGAACCTCATCATTACATGATGTGGCAATATATGTCGGAACACAACTTGCCGTTTGTACAACTTCAGACTCGATAGGCGTTCTCAGATTTGTATCGCAAATAATACGGATAGGATTTTTTCCGTTTTCAATTCTGCAAGTCAAAGACGGATTATCTTTTATTATTGTGTTAACTCCAACCATAATCGAAGAAAATAAATGTCTTGTTTCATGTACACGCCTTCTTGATTCTTCGCTGCTTATCCATTTTGAATTACCTGCGTATGTAGATATTTTCCCATCAATAGTCATAGCGTATTTCATCAAAACAAACGGTTCTCCTGTAGAAATATACTTTCTGAATATTTTTGTCAGCCGTTTACATTCGTCTTCCAAAACGCCTGTTTTTACATTTATGCCGTTCTTTTCAAGCAGAAAAATACTTTTTCCCGACATCTTAGGATTAATATCCAAAGTTCCTATCACAACATTTTTTATGCCGCTTTTGATAATTGCCTCCGTACACGGTGAAGTTTTACCGAAATGGCAACACGGTTCCAGCGTTACATACAATGTTGCCCCTTTCGGAGACTCTGTACAATTATTTATGGCATTACGCTCCGCATGAAGACCTCCGTAATGCTCATGGTAACCTGTACCTATTATTTTATTGTTTTTTACTATTACCGCTCCGACCATCGGATTCGGATTTACATATCCTCCTCCTTTTTCAGCCAATTCTATGGCAATCTTCATGTATTCCAAATCATTCACCTAAACACCTCCAAAAAAAAATGTCTTGAATATATTCTATCCAAGACATACAAAAAGAGACGCCGATAATCAAAAAATGCTCTGAAATGACAAAATCATTCCAGAGCATACAAAAAGCCATAGACGTACTTTTTATCTTCTTTCATCCAGACTATACTGTCGGCTTCGGAGTTACACCGAATCATGCCTTTCGGCTCGCGGGCTTTACCGCCGGTAGGGAATTGCACCCTGCCCTGAAGATAGATATTCAATTGACACTAAGTATAATGACAAATGTATTTTTTGTCAACAGTATTCCAAACTTATTTTGCAAAATTTCTTAAAACAGCTATAATATAATACCATTATCATGTTGATTTTATACAACTCACAGCAATTTATACTATTTTTTACAGATTATAAATTATTTATAAGTTCAGCATATATTCTCATTGATTCCTTTATTTTTTCCACATTGCAATGTTCATCTCTCATATGAGCCAATTTATATTCTCCGGGACCGAAGCCTATTGTCGGAACTCCCATGGCTACGGGAGTAATGGCATTTGTCCCAAAATCCCAAAAATCATATTTATCGAGATAATTTCCGTAAACAGATTTATATGCTTCATTAAGAGCTTTTGTAAGCGGCGCGTCTTCATCTATTTTCCATGGGTCATGCATAGGTTCATATACAAGTTCTCCTCCGTTCCATGACGTATGGTACAATGTGCCGACTTCCCATCTTGCGTCCTTTCCTTCAATCAGCTCATCCATTTCCTTTTTCACCATATCCAAAGTTTCTCCCAGAACAAGCCGACGGTCAAGATATATACTGCATTGGCTCGGTACGGCATTAAGAGAAGCGCTCTCGCATCTTATATCCGACAACACAATCGTTCCGTGATTTTTCCCATTCGAAGAAAGTCTTTCATTCAATTTCTCGACTCTGTTTATAATTTCAGCCATCTCATAAACCGCATTTTTTCCCTTCTCGGGAGCTGAACCGTGTGCGGAAATTCCGTTTGTTATTATCCTGACGGACAAACCGGGGCCTTATTTAATCCAATCCCATCCCATTTATGCCATACCTGCCTGACAGGAAAAGAGTGTTTTTCAGAATTAATGAAACACGGGGCTTTTCCTCCGATGGTTTCTAATTACCTATACAAAAAGGACTGGCTAAACAAGCAAACATTGTATTTCGAGAATGTTGTCCACGAAGACGAACTCTGGACTCCCCAAGCTCTTTGCCTTGCAAAAAGCATTTACATCACCAACATTGATTTTTACGGATACCGGCAACGGGAAGGTTCTATCATGAGGACATTGGTCACGTCCAAACGCGTACGAGACCTGATCTATATAGCTAATCGTTTGATTCGTTTTGCATCGGGATACCGTTTCAATGGCCCGGACCGGGAAATGAAAAGCGAACTATACGCAAAAGCTTATATGTTATATAATTTAACTTTCTTATCACTGGCCAAAATCAAAAATGGTAATTTCACTTTACCGTCACATGCATTGTATACCATTTTTAAAATATATCACCATCTCTCACCACTCTCAAAAAAGAGGATTTACCGCTATTACAAAAATGCCCAGAATAATTTGAAGAGTTATTTAAAATGGAAGATATCTTACTGGGCGGAGAAATTATCTCCTGAAATAATAAAAAACAAACATATTATATTGATATATAATACGATGTGGGATACTCCTCTAAACATTCCCGTTGAGCAGATACCGGAAGACTATAGATTCACGACTGACAGGCAGTATTATTCTCAGGCACAAACAGTTATTTTCCACTTACCGACATTAATCAATGAATTAGAAAACGACCTGGAAAAACCTGAAGGACAAATATGGGTTGCCTGGACATTGGAATGCGAAGAAAACTACCCGTTCTTCAAAGATCCGGAATTCACGGAGCTTTTTGACTACCGGATTTCTTATCATCAAACGGCAGACGTCATACAATCGTATTTGCATGACAATTTTATTCCTTTGATGAAACAACCAGTCGACACAAAGGAGAGAGCCAACAATATCTGTATGCTTATATCCAGCCCGATCAACCAAAGTTCGAGACAGGAATACCTGAAAGAACTTATGCGGGAAATACCTATAGATTCCTATGGAAAACTATTCAATAATAAGAAAATGGATCAGGATAACGGAAGGGAGTCCAAAATCAATTTATATAAACAGTACAAATTTGTTATTGCTTTTGAAAATGCCTGTGCAACCGATTATGTAACGGAGAAATTCTTTGATCCGTTGATCGCCGGA
>URLB01000086.1 GCA_900548595.1 uncultured Eubacteriales bacterium | reverse complement strand
CTATGCGTTACAGTGTATTCGCAGGAGGAAAGCGGCTCAGACCTATTATGGTAATGGAGGCGTGTAATGCGTTCGGAGGAGACTGGAAAGACTCTATGAGTTTTGCCTGTGCAATAGAAATGATACACACATATTCTCTTATACATGACGATTTACCTGCACTTGATAATGATGATTACCGCCGCGGAAGGTTGACAAGCCATAAAGTGTTCGGAGAAAACATGGCTATACTTGCAGGCGACGCGTTGCTCCATCATGCTTTTGAAACAATGGCGCAGGCGTGCGTTAAGTTTAACGACATAAAATATACGAAAGCTATGCTTGATATTGCTCATGGCGCGGGCGTATACGGAATGGTAGCGGGACAGGTTGTCGATGTTCTCAGTGAAGGAAAAGATATAAATAAAGAAACCCTTGATTTTATACATGAGAATAAAACGGCTGCAATGATAATAGGCGCATTGAAAGCAGGTGCGGAAATAGGCGGAGCGTGCGAAGAAGATATAGCGAAAATTGAAAGAGCAGGAAAGCTAATCGGAGTTGCGTTCCAGATACAGGACGATATTCTGGATGTTATAAGTACGTTTGATAAACTCGGAAAGCCCATACACAGTGATGAGAAAAATAATAAAATTACTTATGCGTCTATGTTCGGGGTAGAACGAGCTTCGGAAATGGTTTCGGAAATGTCAGATGAAGCTGTTGAGATTTTGAAAAGCATGAACGCAAATACGGATTTTCTTGTAAAGCTTACAAATTATCTGATAAAAAGAGACAGCTGATGTTTTATTGGAAAGCGGTGTTGATTTGAAAAGGTTGCTTGATTCGGTTAATTGGCCAAAAGATATTAGAAAACTTAATATAAGTCAGTTAAACAGGTTGGCGTTGGAACTGAGAGCCTTTCTTTTGGAAAATGTTTCAAAAACGGGAGGGCATCTGGCTTCAAATCTGGGTATTGTGGAACTTACACTTGCGTTACACTATTGTTTGAATACGCCGGAGGATAAAATTGTATGGGACGTAGGTCATCAGGCGTATATACATAAAATAATAACCGGAAGAAAAGATGAATTTTCCACTCTGAGACAGTTGAACGGTATTTCCGGTTTTCCGAAGCCTAATGAAAGCGAGTATGATACTTTTACCGCAGGACATAGCTCTACGTCTGTTTCCATAGCGTTGGGTATGGCTTGCGCAAGAGATTTATCAGGTGGTAAAGAGAAAATTGCAGCTGTAATAGGCGACGGTTCTATGACAGGCGGAGTTGCTTTTGAGGCCTTGAACAATGCTGGAAGGTCAAACAGAAATTTACTTGTTATATTAAATGATAACCAAATGGCAATATCCGATAATGTAGGGGCTATAAGCCGCCATCTCGGAGAATTGCGTACGGAAAGAAAATATTTGGAAGCCAAGGACGGCGTAAAGAACTTTTTAAACAGGATTCCCGCCGGAGCGCCAATGGTAGATACAATAAAAAGAACAAAGAAAAGAATAAAGTATATGTTTGTTCCGGGAGTAATATTTGAGGAATTTGGTTTTAAATATATAGGACCTGTCGATGGACATAATCTGGAAGAACTGATAGAAAATATAAACAGAGCGAAAGAAATATCCGGACCGGTAATACTGCATGTCAGAACGATAAAGGGAAAGGGATACAAATTTGCCGAACGAAATCCGGCAGATTATCATGGAGTTAATGCATTTGAATTGAGAAGCGGCAAAACGATTAAAAAATCACAGCTGCCGAGTTATTCGTCGCTGTTTGGAAATACTCTTGAAAAACTTGCGGAAAACGATAAAAAAATTATCGCGGTATCGGCGGCGATGTGCAGCGGAACAGGTTTGAACGGGTTTGCAAAAAAGTATCCGGATAGATTTTTTGACGTAGGAATTGCCGAACAGCATGCGGTTTCGTTTTCCGCGGCAATGGCAAAAAGCGGATATAAGCCTGTATTTGCCGTATATTCGACTTTTCTTCAAAGGGCGTATGATGAGATAATGCAGGATGTATGCCTACAGAACCTTCATGTTGTTTTCGGTGTTGACAGAGCCGGTATAGTCGGCAGCGACGGAGAAACTCATCAAGGTATATATGATATTTCATATTTCAGACACATGCCCAATATGACTGTTATGCTGCCTAATAACGGATATGAACTTGAGCAAATGGAAGAATTTGCTTTGATGAATATGGACAGTCCGGTTGCAATACGCTATCCGAGAGGCGAAATATCAACTGTATTCAGCGATATTAAAACGCCTATAGAAATAGGTAAATCCGAAGTTATAAAGGATGGAGAAAAGATTGCCGTCATATCGGCGGGAGCTGTTATGGAGCAGGCTTCAGGCGCAGTCAGACTGCTTGAAAAAGACGGATACAGGCCTATGCTTGTAAATCTGAGATTTGTTAAACCTTTAGACGTTGAAATGCTTAAAAATGTATGTGAAAAATGTTCTTATATTTTTACAATAGAAGATAATGTTTCAGACGGCGGAGCAGGAAGCGGCATTTTGGAAAAGCTGGCGGATGAAGAACTTATAAAAAATATTTATTTCCATTCTTTTGCTTTTCCGGATAAGTTTATAGAACATGGAACAAGAAAAGAATTATTTGAAAGATATAGATTGGATTCTGAAAGTATTTACAGTGAAATAAAGAAACGGGTTGAAAATAATGGCTGAAAAAGAAAGGCTTGACGTGCTTATAGTAAACAAAGGACTGGCGGCGTCAAGGGAATTGGCAAAAGCATATATTATGGCCGGGAACGTTTATGTGGACGGTAACAAAGAAGATAAAGCAGGTACAAAGGTGGAAGTCGATTCCGCTATAGAAATCAGAGGCGGTCAAATGCCGTATGTAAGCAGAGGCGGATTTAAGCTGGAGAAAGCCATGGAAGTTTTTCCTGTGAGCCTTAACGGAAAAATATGTATGGATATAGGTGCCTCTACAGGCGGTTTTACAGACTGTATGCTGCAAAACGGCGCTTCAAAAGTTTATTCCATAGACGTCGGATATGGACAGCTGGCATGGAAACTGAGAAATGACAGTAGAGTCGTTTGCATGGAAAAAACAAACGTACGTTATATAACAGAAGAAGATGTTCCCAATAAACCTGAATTTGCTTCCGTAGACGTTTCGTTTATATCACTGACAAAGGTTATACCGCCGGCAATCAATGTTATGGCAGAAGACGCTCAAATGGTATGTCTTATAAAACCTCAGTTTGAGGCAGGCCGTGAAAAAGTCGGTAAAAAAGGCGTTGTCAGAGAAAAATCAACACATAAAGAAGTGCTTCTTAAAATAATAGATTTTGCCTTTGAAATAGGACTGAATATTATAGGAATAGATTTTTCTCCCATTAAAGGACCGGAGGGAAATATTGAGTATCTTATAATGCTTGACAGAAAAAATACAGGGTTATCCAAGGAAGAAGCATACGATACGGCAGACAGAATTACAGAGCAGTCTCATGAGCTTCTTTAAGGCGGTGATATTTTGAAAACAGTAGGAATAGTACCTAATCATGATAAAGAAGCCGCAATGAATTTTGTCGGAGAGCTTGTATCATTCCTTAAAGAAAAGGACTGTAATGTTGCTTTGACTTATAAAATAGCGGAAATAACGGGATTTGAGGAGTTGGGTGTTACAAAATACGAATTGTACTCAAAATCCGATTTTATAATAGTCCTCGGAGGGGACGGAACTTTGCTTGACACGGGACGTAAGGCGGCAAAATACGGAACTCCGCTTTTGGGGATAAATATGGGGACATTGGGTTTCCTTGCTTCTGCCGACGTTTCGGAAGTACGCGAGACGATAGAGAGAGTATTGGACGGAGATTATAAACTGGAAAAACGTCTTATGCTTGAGGCGGAAATAGTATCGGAAACGGATTCTACTAAAAAATATAATGCAGTAAACGACGTTTGCATTACAAGAGGCGTGTTCACAAAGATAACAGGTTACAGTATCTATGTAAACGACGAATATCTTGCCACTTTCAGGGCGGACGGGGTAATAATATCAACACCGACAGGGTCAACCGCATACAATCTTTCAGCGGGCGGACCTGTTCTAAAACCGGATATAGGCTGTATGGCGATAACGCCTATATGCGCCCACTCTCTTCATTCAAGAAGTATTGTCATATCGGCCGACGATACTGTCAGAATAGAAGCGGATTTCGGTTCTAACGGTGATGTTATAATGTCCATGGACGGACAGACAAGCGTAATACTCAACAACGGAGATACAATAAATGTCAGAAAATCTGCCAACAGTATGAATATTATAAAAACAAATATACGAAGTTTTTACGAGATATTGAGAAAGAAATTAATATCTAAGGGGGAATAGCAGTTGAAGGTATCCAGACACGCCAAAATTTTGGAATTAATAGAAAAGTATGATATTGAAACGCAGGACGAGTTAGCTGAAAAACTCAGACAAGAGGGATTTGACGTTACGCAGGCTACGGTTTCAAGGGATATAAGAGAGATGAGGCTTACCAAAATTTCGGTTGAAAAGGGAAAGCAAAAGTATACTGCGATGGCCAGCAGCGATAATGAAATATCCGACAGGCTTATAAGAGTATTTAAAGAGGCTGTTGTAAAAATGGACTATGCCGGAAATATGGTCGTTATAAAGACGCTTGAAGGTATGGGAATGGCAGTCGGCGTAGCGCTTGACAATATGCAGAACAGCGAAATACTTGGTACAATAGCGGGCGATGATACGGTTTTCTGCGTTATCAGAGGCAATCATCAGGCGGCTGAACTTATAGAAAGGCTTTATCGTATTATACATAGCTGATAGGGGGCGTAATTTATGCTCGAATATATTAACATTAAAAATGTAGCTCTTATACAGGAGTCAGAGGTTGTTTTCGGAAAAGGCTTAAATATTCTTACAGGAGAGACGGGAGCGGGAAAATCTCTTATCATAGATGCGCTTGGATTTTCTCTCGGAGGCAGAGCTAATAGGGAAATTGTGCGCCATGGAGAAGAACAGGCTGTTGTCGAAGCTGTTTTTTCCATAGAGGATAAAAAGATAGAAAAAATATTGGATGACATGGGCATTGAACATGGTGAAGACAAGGCACTTATTATACGCCGAACACTTCATATGAACGGCAAAAGCGTTTGCAAAGTAAACGGTACTACCGTTACTGTCGGTCAGTTGAAAGAACTTTCATCATGCCTCGTTGACTTCCATGGTCAGCATGAGCATCAGTCTCTGCTTAACGCCAATAAACATATTGAACTCTTGGACAAGTTCTGCGGAACGGAGCTTGACGCGGAGAAGGCTAAGCTTGCAGAATTTCTGAAAAAATATAAAACTACAATGAAAGAAATGAAAGCAATTGCCGGAAATGAGTCCGAAAGGGAAAGAAGAACGGAGATACTTTCATATCAGATAAGCGAACTGGAAGCGGCAGATATAAAACCGGGTGAGGAAGAAAATCTTACCGAACGTAAGAGAATACTCCAAAACGGAGAACGCATGAGAGAGATGGCGGGAAAGTGTATTAATATACTTTATAATGGCGTTAACGGACTTCCGGCAAGCGATATGGTTACAGAAGCTGCGGATACGCTTTCTCAGCTTAGTGAAATAGACATTTCCGTAAAACTTATATACGAAATAGTAAATTCCGCAGCCATACAGATAAATGAAGCCGAGAGAGAACTCAAAAGATACTTTGACGGACTCGAAGCAGGGGAAGACGAAATAGAAAAAATAGAAGAGAGATTAAGTATTATTTATGCTTTTAAAAAGAAGTATATTTGTACATCCGATTCATTGGCAGATAAACTGGAAAGCCTAAGAAACGAATATGATATGCTTATGCATTCCAGAGAGAGATTGGAGTTATTGGAGAACGAAAGAAAAGAGCTTTTCAAAAATATGGTAGACGTATGCAAGGTTATGACGGACATCAGGAAGAGAAAAGCCGAAGCAATAGAAAAAGAAATAGAAACCAATCTGCATGAACTTGAAATGGAAAAAGCTAAGTTTAAAATAAGGATAGATCAGAAAAACCAGCTTGGAGTAGACGGTTGGGACGACGTTGAGTTTATGTTTACGGCTAACGAAGGAGAAGACATAATGCCACTTGCTAAGATAGGCTCGGGAGGAGAACTTTCAAGAGTTATGCTTGCCTTAAAGGTTGTATTCGGAAATGCAGACTCCATAGGGACGTTTGTTTTTGACGAGATAGATACCGGAATAAGCGGAAGAACTGCCCAAAAAGTAGCGGAAAAAATGTATAAAGTTGCAAAGACAAAGCAGATTTTGTGTATTACACATTTGCCGCAGATAGCAGCTATGGCTGACAATCACTATATGATAGAAAAAGTCAGCCAGAAAGGCAGAACAAAAACAAATATTAAACTTTTGAAAAAGAATGAAACCGTAAAAGATATAGCCAGACTTATGGCAGGGACAGAGGTTACGGAAATGTCCGTAAACGCAGCCAGAGAAATGAAAGAACTTGCTAATAAATTTAAAAATGAAAATAGATAAACAATAATGGCAAAGAATGAAGATATCTTTTTATGACGACTTATTCTTTGTCATTATTTGTATATGCGTTTTCTCTGTTATCAGCCACCATTGACAATTTTGACGTTAAAGAGGACGAGCTGTCTTTAAGTTTTCCATCAGTGGAATAGCGCTTTACTGTAATGCCGGCTTTATCAAAATCTATAAGGTTATTTTGTATATCAAGGTACTGTTCTGCTTTTGATATAAGAGACTTCCTGCAATCTCTGTTTAGACATGCGGCATAAGAAATCAATTTTGTAATATCATCATTGCTGGGTTCACTATTATCTGATATGCCTATAAGATAGTCCGGCGACACATTAAGTATGCCAGATAGTATTATAATATCGGTAAGTTTATAAAATTCGGAAGATTTTAAATGTTCGGTTATTTGAAACAATTTATCGGCTTTGTTGTCAAAACCATTGGTACTGACGTATTGTGTAATAAGATTTTCCAAACGTGAAAAGTCCAAATTGTAATTAAACATATATAATACCCCCCTTACTTAAACAGTATACCATAATAAATGTGAAAATTGTCATTTTTTATCGAATAATGACGAATTAAGAATGAGTAAATGATAATAATTTTTATTTAATAATTATTTTTTCTGGATTTATATTGACACAATAGTGGCTAGATGATATATTATGTATATCCAACCTATTTGGTAGGATTTACGGATAAAGAAATTATAAAAACGGAAGACTAATCTAAATTATATATAAAAGGAGTCAGTTTTATGAAAGAAATAATTTACTTTGATAATGCGGCTACGACGCCTGTAAGACCCGAAGTCTATGAGGAAATGAAGCCTTATATTGAAAAGTATTACGGGAATGCGTCAAGCGTTTACGCTATTGCAAGAGAAAGCAAAAAAGCTATAGATAAAGCCAGAGAACAGGTAGCGTCGGCAATCAATGCAAAGCCCGAGGAAATTTTCTTTACGGGTTGTGGTTCCGAAAGTGATAACTGGGTTCTCAAAGGAGTTGCAAATGCGCTTAAGGATAAAGGAAACCATATAATTACAACATGTATAGAGCATCATGCTATACTCCATACATGCCAGTTCCTTGAGGAAAACGGATATGAGGTAACATATCTTCCTGTTGACGAATACGGAAAGATAAGCATTGACGATCTTTTAAATGCAATAAGACCGACTACAATACTTGTAAGTATAATGTTTGCAAATAACGAAATAGGAACGATTGAGCCTATAAAAGAAATAGGTAAGATATGTAAGGAAAAGGGCATTTATTTCCATACAGATGCAGTGCAGGCTGTCGGACATGTAAAAATAGACGTGCAGGATATGAATATTGATTTTCTTTCACTTTCCGGACATAAACTCGGCGCACCTAAGGGAATCGGAGCTCTTTATATAAGAAAGGGCTGTAAGATTAAAAACCTCATTCACGGCGGACAGCAGGAAAGAGGAAGAAGAGCCGGAACTGAAAATGTAATCGGTATAGTAGCTTTGGGAAAAGCAATCGAGCTTGCCGTTAATGAAATGGAAGAAACAACAGCCAAACTCACATACTTAAGAGATAAAATAATAGACAACGTGCTTAATAACGTAGAGTATTCAAGATTAAACGGACATCGTACAGACAGACTTCCAGGCAATGTGAATATCTCGTTTGAGTTTATAGAAGGAGAATCAATGCTTTTACTTCTTGACGCAAACGGTATATGCGCTTCAAGCGGTTCTGCTTGTACATCAGGCTCTCTTGACCCTTCACATGTACTTCTTTCAATAGGACTTCCTCATGAAAAAGCACATGGATCGCTGAGAATATCATTAGGTTATCAGAATACCGAAGAAGAAGTTGACAAGCTGCTTGAGGTACTTCCTCCAATCGTTCAGAGATTGAGAGATATGTCGCCTCTTTATGAAGAGATAAAAAACAAGAAATAAGAAAGTAACGGAGGAATTTATTATGGAATACAGCGAAAAAGTAATGGATCATTTCATGAACCCGAGAAATGTAGGAGAAATTGACGATGCCAGCGGCGTTGGTACTGTCGGAAACGCAAAATGCGGAGATATTATGAAAGTATATCTTAAAATAGAAGACGGTGTTATCCAGGACGCGAAGTTTAAAACTTTCGGTTGCGGAGCGGCTGTCGCAACAAGCAGTATGGCTACGGAACTTGTTAAGGGTAAAACAATACAGGAAGCTCTGGAGATAACAAATAAAGCCGTTATGGAGGCTCTTGACGGTCTGCCACCGGTAAAGGTTCACTGTTCATGTCTTGCGGAGGAAGCTCTTCACGCTGCGTTATGGGACTATGCGGAGAAAAACCATATCGTCATCGAAGGTCTTAAGAAACCTGTAGATGATATCGGCGAGCTTCATGAGATACCAGAAGAATAATGTATAAAGGTAAAGTAGTTGTAGGTATGTCGGGCGGAGTTGACAGCTCCGTTGCGGCATATCTGCTGAAAGAACAAGGCTATGATGTGATCGGCGTTACGATGCAGA
>URLB01000085.1 GCA_900548595.1 uncultured Eubacteriales bacterium | reverse complement strand
AGCTTCATTTATATCGACAATAGTGGGTATGCTTATACCCGGAGCTGACGCTATATACTGCGGACAGACGCTTAAATTTACCGCTCCTGTATATTTCGGGGACACAATCACAGTAAACGCCGAAGTAACGCAGATAATACCCGAGAAAAAGCTTATAGTAATGCGCACAACTATTGTTAACCAAGACGGAAAAGTAGTTGTTGACGGAGAGGCTACGGCTATGGCAACGAAGGAAGATGAATAAATATCATAATCTTTATTTTAAGCAATTAATTTGAAATATATGGAAATTCGGTATAGATTTACCGGATTTGTCGATTAAACGGCTGTCTGTACATAGACAGCCGTTTTTATACTTTGAGATATAATGACGGAAAAATCAGCTGTTTAAGTGATATAAAACAGAAATAGATGCTGTCAGTTTAACTTAGAGGGGCAGTTGGTTAATAAAATAGTGAAGCCGAGCGATAAATTGGCTTTATATTTTTGTATGGCGAAAGACGTCTGACTTTAAGCATAAATTTGCTCGATTTTTTGTAAATTTCAAGCTCCCAGTTCGATCACGTTGGATGTGCCTTCGTATGCGTATGTAAATGCCGCTTCTTCAGCTTCTAAAATAAGATATTCGATTTGTTTTTCCAATTCTTCGATTTCGTAGGCGGTAAGCTTTCCTGTAAGCCAGCCGAGCTCGACTTTTTCGTAGCTGTGTAAATTTTTGTATGCCTCCAAAGCAGAATAAGTGTTTTTTTTCATATAAATCTTCCTTTCTTGCGGTTAATTGTTTGTAATAAAACTATAATGTAAAATAAAAGATAATAAAAGAAAATAAGTTATTCAAATTTATATATATTTCGACATTATTCGCAGAACAGGAAAATATTTGAAGTAAATATTCATTTTGACAGCATAAAGACGCTTGATTAAGACTAAATACAGTGCGAAATGCAGATACTGAAAATGGAGGTGAAAGACATGCCAAAAAAGAAAAATAAAGAAAAAAGAGATACTATTCATGGAGGAGACCTTTACAGCATACGCCAAAATGCCCATTACGGTCCCGGCGGAAAGGCTGAACCGGATAATAATATATTTTGGGAAGAGAGAAGCAATCCGTTAAGCAGTAAGGGAAACTAAAAGTTTATGAGCAGATTATGAGGATTTTATCCCCATAATCTGCTTTTTGATTTAATAATAAGTAATGATTTATTTAATGACAAAGTATCGGTAAGTAGTTCAGTCGGAATAAAAGGAAGCAAAATATGCTATATGAAGTTAGATATATATTATAAATCTGAAAAATATATTGACGGCATATAATTAGAATGATATAATAAACTTATGTTTATAAAATAAATATTTGTATATGGGAGGTGAAATGATGACAAGAAGAGAACAGGAGATATTAGAGATTATTAAAGAAAAGCCGACAATAGAACAAAGCGAGCTGGCGGCTATGCTCGGAATAACAAGAAGTTCCGTTGCGGTACATATTGCGAATCTGCAAAAAAAAGGATACATTTTGGGGAGAGGATACATAGTGAACAACGGTGATTATATTGTCGGAATAGGAGCCGCAAACGTAGACGTACACGGTCGTTCCAAAAAAGCGATAAATCTGCATGACAGTAACCCCGGGCATATGAATACTTCTGCCGGAGGCGTAACAAGAAACGTATCGGAAAACTTTGCAAGGCTCGGCGGAAACGTAAAACTGATAACGGCTGTCGGCGATGATGTTTATGCAGACAAAATATGTGCGGAATGTACTGCAGCAGGGATAGATATAAGCCATATATTAAAGGTAGATAATCATCCTTCGTCAACATATATTTCGGTTTTGGATGAGAAAGGCGATATGTTTGTCGCACTTTCCGATATGTCGGTATTACAGAAAATGGACGTCGAGTTCCTTCACTCCAAAGGCAATATAATAAAGGGAAGCAGACTGATAATGTGCGATCCCGGTCTTCCCGTTGATATTATAGAAGAAATTTTAAATCTTTATTCGGATACCGTACCTGTATTCGTAGATACGGTCTCTCAGGCGTATGCCGCTAAATTGGTTGACCTTATAGGAAAATTCCATACTGCTAAACCTAACCTTATGGAAACGGAAATATTAAGCGGAATGAAAATAAACGACCGAAAAGATTTGTACAAAGCCTGTGAAAAGATTTTGGATAAGGGCTTGAACAGGATATTTGTAAGCCTTGGAGCCGACGGCTGTTTATATATGGACAGAGACGGAAGGCGCATAGAAAGAAAGCTGAAACCTGTTGAAAATATGATTAACGCAACGGGCGCCGGAGACGCATTTATGGCAGCTGTAATATACAGCTATATAAATGATTTTTCGCTGGAAAAGACGATTGATTACGGTCTTGCCGCCGGAATCGCGGCAATATCACATGAAAGAACGATAAACCCCAATATGAGCATATCTCT
This sequence comes from uncultured Eubacteriales bacterium, assembly GCA_900548595.1. Classification (GTDB taxonomy): domain Bacteria; phylum Bacillota; class Clostridia; order Lachnospirales; family Anaerotignaceae; genus Metalachnospira. The sequence goes on along the minus strand of URLB01000085.1, from coordinate 6,643 downwards.
TTTGGAGAATATATTAAAGGAGAGAAAAAAATGATGACAAACGAATATTTATCAATTGCACCTGAAATAGCCGAAGCAATAGCGGCAGGAAAACCTGTTGTAGCATTGGAAAGCACAATACTGAGCCATGGTATGCCTTTCCCCCAGAATGTTGAGTTTGCACATAAGGTAGAAGAAATCGTAAGAGCAGAAGGAGCTATACCCGCTACAACTGCGATAATCGGAGGAAAACTGAAAGTAGGTCTTACTTCCGAAGAGCTTGATATTATGTGCAAGGCTGAAAATGTAGGCAAGGTTTCACGTCGTGATGTAGCCGTATATCTTGCTACGGGAAAAACAGGCGCTACTACGGTTGCCACAACTATGATGATTGCCGAAATGGCAGGAATTAAAATATTTGCTACAGGCGGAATCGGCGGCGTACACAGAGGCGCGGAAACTACAATGGATATAAGTGCCGACCTTCAGGAACTTGCAAATACAAAGGTAGCGGTCGTATGCGCCGGAGCAAAATCACTCTTGGATTTAGGACTTACTCTTGAGTACCTTGAGACATACGGCGTTCCTGTACTGGGACTGAGAACCGATGAATTCCCTGCGTTCTACTGCAAGTCAAGCGGACTGAAGCTTGATTACAGAGCTGAAACAGAAGAAGAAATAGCAAAGATAGTTAAGACAAAATGGGATCTCGGACTTAAGGGTGGATTTGTTATCGGAAATCCTATACCCGACGAGTATGCGCTTGACTATGACGAGATGGAAAAGGTAATAGTAAAGGCGCTTGAACTTGCCAAAGAACAGGGCATACACGGCAAAGACACTACTCCTTTCCTTTTAAGCCATATCAAAGATATGACGGAGGGCGTTTCATTTGCTTCAAATCTTCAGCTTGCATACAATAATGCCAGGGCAGCAAGTAAGATAGCCGTAGCACTTTCTAAAATGAACTGAAAATAAAATTAAGAAAGCCGCAGATATTGTATCTGCGGCTTTTGTGATTTGCTAAAAAGCCTTTTTCATAATTATATAAAGAGTTCTATAAGAAATACTATACCACATGAGAACAGCGCTACTTTAAAAAGACTGCCTCCTTTGAACGCAGTCAATACTGCCGTTATAAAACCTGCCGCCGCAGATACAACGCTGTTTGTCGCGTTCAGTATGGCGGGAAAAGTCATTACCGATAAAGTAACGTAAGGAACATAGTACAGAAATGATTTTACGGTTACATTCTCTATTTCGTTTCGTACAAGAAGCAGAGGCAGTAAACGTATTATGTAAGTTACGCCTGCCATTATCAGTATGTATATGTAAACATTAGATTTCACAGCCGACAACCTCTTTCTTTTCTTTTTTATCACCGCAAACAGGGAACAATATTGCGGCTGCCAGAGAAATCACAACGGTAAGTATTATTACGACAATGCCAGAAGAAATTTCCCTAAGACCGGGAAGAATGGAAAACATCAGGCTTGACAGCATGGATACCGCGATGACAACGGCAATAGTTTTATCTTTTTTAGCCGGAGGAACTATAACGGCTATAAACATACCGTATAAGGCAAGATTCATGGCGGACAAGACTCCTGCCGGCATAACCGAACCCATAACCGCGCCGAGATATGTGCCGATTGCCCATGACGGAGCTGATATTGTTATCAATCCGTATGTATATTTGGGGTCAAGACGGCCTTCCGACATTATTGACAGTCCGAAAATTTCGTCCGTAACATCGTATGCCATTAAAAAACGGTGTACAATCGGAGTGTTTTTGTCTATTTTTTGTGAAAGCGCGCATGACATAAGAATATATCTCATATTTAAAATTAATGTGGTCAAGGCTATTTCCATATACGATACTCCGGCGCCTATGAGAGAAAATGCGGCAAATTCCCCGGCTGAGGTATTGTTAAGCGCTGACGTTGCAAAAGCCTGAAACGGAGTCAAACCCGATTTTACAGCCGCTATTCCTAGCGTAAACGAAACTGCGAGATAGCCCAGAGCAACGGGCAAACCGTCTTTCATTCCTTTTAAAAATATATTGTTTTTCACGATGTTACATCCCCCGTTAATTTTTTATGTTAGAAGTATATCACTGCAATTGACATTAGTAAAACAAATAAATATAATAGCAGTATTAGATTTTCTAATGAGATGGTGAAAACTGTGATACAATATGAGGCATTTGTCAAAATAACTGAAACCGGCAGTTTTACAAAAGCTGCCGAAAGTATGGGGTACACGCAATCAGCGGTAAGCCAGATGATAAAAACACTGGAAGAAGAACTGGACACGGTGCTTATACATCGCTCTAAAAAAGGCATAGAGCTTTCGCCCGACGGGAAAGAATTTTTGCCGTATATTAAAAACGTATATAACTCCCATAGAGAATTAATTGAAAAAAGGAACGAAATGAAAGGACTGGGCAACGGGATAATACGTATAGGAACACTTGCGAGCATATCGTGCAACTGGCTCCCGGGACTTATGAAAGAGTTTAAGGAAATATATCCGTCGGTTAATTTTGAACTAAAGCAGGGAGAATATACAAATATAAGCGGATGGATTAAAGAAGGCAGTGTTGACTTCGGTTTTGTAAATCCCGACGCGGCGGAAGGACTGACTACGATACCGCTGAAAAGGGACGAAATGCTTGCGGTTTTGCCTGTGAACCATAGAATGGCGAAAATGGATAAAGTAACTCTGGAAGAACTTTCAAAGGAACCGTACATACTTTTAAACGAGGGAGAGTTGAGCGAGCCGCTGGAGTTTTTTAAGGAAAACGGACTTAAACCGAATACGCAATATGTTGTTTATGACGATTATACAATTATGTCAATGGTTGAGGAGGGGCTTGGTATATCTGTGCTTTCTGCACTGGTTCTGAACAGAAACAACCGAAATATAGCGGTAAAAAGTATTTATCCCAAACTGGAAAGAACGGTATCCCTTGCATATAAAAATAAAAATATAATGCCTATTGCGGGAAGATATTTCATTGATTTTATAATATCTAAAAAGGACTGGCTTAACAGGGAGGCTTATAATGGAGTATAGAACAATAGATAACGATAATATAGGAATATTGGCGGAAATTTTTACCGATTCGTTTAACGATAGACCGTGGAATGATGAATGGACAAATGATACCGCAAAAATAAGGCTTGAACAAATGCTGAGCGGCAGCGCCGCATATGGATTTGCCGCATATGAAAACGGAGAGCCATGCGGTCTTGCGATAGGCTGCTTTGAACAATATTATGACGGAATTGTTTTTAACCTCAGAGAGTTTTGCGTAAAAAACACACTTAGGGGAAAAGGCGTCGGAGCGGTTATATATTCCGAGTTGGAAAGGAAGCTTAAAGAGAAAGGCGTTAAGGAAATTACTCTTAATACCCTTAGAGGAAGAGCAACAGAAGGCTTTTACGAAAAACTGGGAATGACAAGAAGCGAAAGCATTGTCGTTATGACGAAAAAATATAAATAAGGAAAGGCGAATAAAATGGAAAAAATAGCAAGCTTTACAATAAATCATATAAAACTTCAGCCGGGTATATACGTATCACGCAGGGATACTGTAGGAAGTGAAGCGCTCACAACTTTCGACCTGCGTATGACAAGTCCCAATGAAGAGCCTGTTATGAATACGGCGGAAGTGCATACAATAGAACATTTGGGAGCTACATTTTTAAGAAATCATAAAGAGTATAAGTCAAAAACAGTTTATTTCGGACCGATGGGATGCAGAACCGGATTTTATCTCATACTTGCGGGGCAGCTTGAATCTAAGGATATAGTGCCGCTTATAAAGGAAATGTATGAGTTTATCCGTGATTTCGAGGGCGAAGTGCCGGGGGCATCGCCTATGGACTGCGGAAATTATTTAGATATGAATCTTCCTATGGCAAAATATCTTGCAAAGAAATATTTAGAGCAGGTTATTTACAATATTGATGAAAACAGACTTGTATATCCGCAGTAAAAAATACCGCCCTTTCGGTTAAAACCGAGGGGCGGCGTTTTAGTTTATTCCATTGATTTTATTATTGCGTCTGCCAGCTCGTCCATTTCAGCTTCTTTATCTGTCTTGAGCGATGAAGTAAGCGTAAACTTATTTCCTATAAGCTCCATCTTATTAAGGTCGTTTGTGATGAAGTTTTCCATAAGAGAGCCGCTCTTTATAGCCCATGTTCCGTTTTCTATTATTGCAAACTTTCTGTTTATAAGGCAAAGAGCTTTCATATCCTCAAGGAAGTTGTGCATTACGGGGAATATTCCCAGATTATATGTTACAGACGCAAGGACTATATTGCTGTACTTAAAAGCGTCCGATATAAGATATGAAACCGGAGTGTTTGATACATCGTATACTTTTACATTAGGGCAGCCTTTTTCGACAAGCTTGCATGCAAGAGCCTGAGCAGCCGATTCCGTATTTCCGTACATGGATGCATACGCTATTAAAACGCCTTTTTCTTCCGGCTCGTACTTACTCCACTTGTCATGCTTTTCAATGAAATATTCAAGATTTGAACGCCATACGGGACCGTGGAGAGGACATATCATCTTTACGTCGAGAGTCTGAAGTTTTTTAAGCAGCTTTTGTACAAACGTACCGTATTTTCCTACAATATTTGTGTAGTATCTTCTGGCGTCGTCCAGCCAATCCCTGTCAAAGTCCACTTCGTCATTAAACAGCTTTCCGTCCAGCGCACCGAATGTACCGAAAGCATCGGCGGAGAAAAGCACGCCGCTTGTTGAGTCGTAAGTCGCCATAACTTCCGGCCAATGTATCATGTTTGCGGCTATAAATGATACGGTATGTTTTCCGAAGCATTTTGTGTCGCCTTCTTTAACAGTTTCAATACGGTCGCCTACGCGGAAGCCGAACTGATCCATAAATGTTTTTGCTTTATCCGTACATATAACCGTAGCGTTGGGATACGCATTAAGCACTTCTTGAAGAGAAGCGCCGTGATCGGGTTCTATATGGTTTATTACAATATAATCCAAAGGTTTATCTTGGAGGACGGCTTTTATATTTTCTAAAAACTGTCGGCATACGGCCCAGTCTACAGCATCAAACAATACGTTCTTTTCGTCCAGGAGCAGATAGGAGTTATATGATACTCCGCGAGGTATCGGATGGATATTCTCAAAAAGAGCAAGACGATGGTCATTTGCGCCTACCCAATATAAATCATCGGTAACTTTTCTTACACAGTACATTGAAATTCCTCCTTTGTATTATTCTATATATAAGTATATACCTTTTGGTAGGTATCAAGTCAATAAGAACATTGAATAAAAATATCTTTATTTACATTAAAGATAGAAGTCATTTTTTGTATAAAATTCGTTTAGGGGCAGATATTGTAATTGAGTAAAGAATAAATGTATAATATAATTATCCTTTTAAAAGGGAGTGATTATATGCCGTTACTGCTTTTGGTTGATTTTGCGGTGCTTCTGCTTATACGATTTTTTATTAAAATAGTAATAACAATATTCGGCTGGGCTACAAATATATTTTTCGGAGAGATTAAAGACAAGAACAAAGTATGGTTCTATATAATGATACTTTTATCCTTTGTGTGGATATACTGTGTTGCGGCAAAGGCTTTTCCGGCTATGTTTACAATATTTATCGGATACATTCCCGAAAGGTCGGTTACGAAGGCATTGAAAAGAATAGTTTATGTATTATGCCTTGCGGCAATACCACCGGCAGTAGGTTTTATAGAGACAATAATTACGGGAATAGACAGAAAAGACAAAAAAAGAATGATTCTTTCGATTTTGGGAGGATATATAAGCGTAATAAGGCTTGGTTTGGCAATGGCGGTTATGCTTGTATGTACGCCTGTAATAAGATGTAAAAGAATGCTCAGACATACGAAGGCGAAAAGTATGAGTATGGGGGTTGCGGGAAAAGGCAATATATATGTAATGGATGAAATAATAGTATCGTTGGCAAAGGCGGACATAAAAACGGTAAAGAAAATACCGTCGAAGTTCTATTCCATACCCGTAAAGATGTTGAATGCTAAAATGAAAAAAATGTTCAATTATGTTTCCGACAGGGAGATATACATTTCGGGAGAAAATATAAGCATTTATCTAAATTCGTCCGACATAATGATTGAAGGGCGCGAGGAATATATCGAAAAAGCAAAAATGGCTATAGTAAGAGGCTTTGTTGAAAACGACATATTTTTAACAGAATCGGAAAAAGCGCAGCTTTTGGAAAAGGAAATATTAACAATATACAGAAACTGGGAAAAAGGAGTCTATGAGTCCGATGAAGCGATAGAATATTTGAAAAACATGATAATCAGAGGGTTTGCGGACGGTATCACCTATGACGAATGGGCGCTTTTGTCAGTGCAGATGAATGAAATACAGAATAAGATTTTGGATAAAAAAGACGAATGTTGACTGGTTTTAAGATTTTTTTGAAAAAAAGTAAAAAAACCTATTGACTTTTAATTATAAGTATAGTATTATAATCAAGCTGTCAGCGAGAACAGCAAAAAAGAATTAACAAAGTAACAAAGTGATCCTTGAAAACTGAACAGTTGATAAGAGAAAATTAAACCCAAGTCAAGAGACGAGTTACAAGAAAAAGATGTAACGAACCAAA
>URLB01000084.1 GCA_900548595.1 uncultured Eubacteriales bacterium | reverse complement strand
CCTTATTCTGAACAACAGTGTTTTGGGAATGGTTAGACAGTGGCAGACATTGTTTTTTGATAAACACTATTCAAATACTACATTAAACAGAAAAACCGATTTTGCCGCAGTTGCAAAAGCTTTTGGGGCAGATGGGGAAAAGGTATTGACGGAAGAAGAACTGGACGAGGCATTTATACATGCGTTTAATAATAACGGTCCGTATGTTATTGATTGCAGTATTGATAAAGACGAATTTGTTCTTCCTATGCTTCCTCCCGGAGGCAGTATGGACGATATTATAACAAAAATGGAGGTGGAATAATGAACAGATACACATTAGCCGTACTTGTAAGAAATCAATTCGGAGTACTTAATCGTTTGACAAGTATGTTTCGCAGAAGAAGGTTCAATATAAGCTCGATTACGGCAAGCGAAACAGAATCGTCGGATTATTCCCGTATTACATTTAGCTTTGACGGAGAAGAAAACGGGAAACAACAGTTGATAAATCAGCTATATAAACTTCCTGACGTTTGTTCCATAAAGGAATTAACAAATCAAAATTCTCTTAACTGTGAGCTTATGCTTATCAAATTAAAAAATGATCCTGCTTCCAGAGACGAAATTCACTCGGCAGGAGAAGCGTTTAAAGCGGAAACCGTAGACTATTCAAGGGATTCCATAGTTTTAAGGCTTATAGGAAACGGTGATAAAATGGATAGCTTCATTTCGCTTATGAATGATTTTACTATTTTGGAAATTTGTCGTACAGGCATTGCCTCCATTGAAAAAGGCGGCAACATACTGCGACATAATTTAAATTTATAATAAGAAAGAGGTATAATATTATGGCAAGAATTTTTTATCAGCAGGATTGCAATTTAAAGAAACTCGACGGAAAGACAGTTGCGGTTATAGGTTACGGTTCACAGGGACATGCCCATGCTCTTAACCTTAAAGAAAGCGGAGTAGATGTGGTGGTAGGTCTTTATGAGGGGTCAAAAAGCTGGGCGAAAGCGGAAGAACAGGGCTTAACGGTAAAAACCGCAGCTGAAGCAGTGAAAGCGGCTGACATCATTATGATACTTATAAATGACGAAAAACAGGCGGCTCTTTATAAAGAATCCGTAGAACCGTATCTTACGGCAGGTAAGACGCTTGCATTTGCCCATGGATTTAATATCCATTTCGGATGTATAAAACCGCCGAAAAATGTGAACGTTATTATGATTGCACCAAAAGGCCCGGGACATACTGTCCGCAGCGAATACTTGGCAGGCAGAGGAGTACCTTGCCTTATCGCAGTTGAACAGGACGCAACCGGAGACGCTTGGGACTTAGGCTTGGCATATGCATTGGCTATCGGCGGAGCCAGAGCGGGCGTACTTGAAACAACTTTCCGTACGGAAACGGAAACGGATTTATTCGGAGAACAGGCTGTTCTTTGCGGAGGAGTATGCGCGTTAATGCAGGCAGGATATGAAACTCTTGTAGAAGCCGGATACGATCCGAGAAATGCGTATTTTGAATGTATCCACGAAATGAAGCTTATTGTTGACCTTATTTATCAGAGCGGATTTTCAGGTATGCGCTATTCTATATCGAACACAGCTGAATATGGAGATTATACAGCGGGACCTAAAGTTATAACCGAAGATACCAAAAAAGCCATGAAACAAATCCTTAAAGATATACAAGACGGAACCTTTGCTAAGGAGTTTCTGTTAGACATGTCTTCGGCAGGCGCTCAAGTACATTTTAATGCAATGAGAAAACTGGCGTCAGAACATCCTTCCGAGGCTGTAGGAGCGGATATACGCAAACTTTACAGTTGGAGCGATGATGATAAACTTATCAATAACTGAATATTATATAATGAAAGTTAAAATGATATATCACATATATATGAAGAGTTTTGAACTGATATAAGGAATAATAAATTTATCTATATCTATGCAATAATACAAAAAGATTTTATGTAATTGAAAAGTTCGACAAGTTCTGTTTTATTTGGAACTGTCGAACTTTTTACAATTTAATGATATCGAATGAATGCATAAAATGAAAATAATATAAAACAAAAACAGCATTACATAAGCAAATTTTATTTACCTAATTTTTTTAGGCAAAAAACTTAAACAATTTGTAAATCTTACAATGTTGCATTAACATTTTTTTTGGTTTATAATAAATTAATTGTTAGGATAGAAGATTTATGCCGATTTTTCGGCGTCCGAACGGGATTGGGGTAGAAATATGGACGAAACATTTATTGTTATAATGCTCAGAGATAACGAAACGGGATTTTTAGACAAAGAACTGGGTTGCTATGCCGTAGATGACAGTTACAGTCTTATATACAATACCTATGCTGTGGAAGAAGACGGAAAAACCGTAGTTTATATGCGTCTGACCTGCGAAAAAGACGTAGAGGATTGGGAATATGACGCAATATTTGACTATTATGATACGGACACCGTTTTAAGCGAAGTTGATTCTGTTTGTGAGGAAGATGGGGAATATAACCCTATGTGGCTTGTAAAATTTGAATTTACAGACGATACCGAACTTATGGAAGAAAAGATAAAAAAACTGCTTGATTTGCATAAAAAGGAGTTGGACTCGGTTTATGAGACAATCGCAGACAAAAAGGACGAATATAGTGAAGATTAATAGTTTAAAAAATATATTTTTTAGATCTATGCTCGTATTATGCGCTGCAGGTATGGTATTAACGGGTTGCAACAATAATGAGCGTGAAGAAAATAAGCCGACGGCTGAAGAGGAAAAAAATGATTTTGATAAAGAAGACGGCGACAACAACAAGGTTGTAGGGTCGGAAAAGAACGAAAACAGCGGTGAAGAACATAACGAAATTGTTGAACAGCCGGAGGATAATATAAAAGAGGAAAACAATAAGCCTGTCGATAATAAACCTGTTAATCCGCCGAAGCCGTCAAAGCCTCAGAAGGATTCCGCGCTGAAGTCCCATTGGTCAAAGCTTGAGAGTACGGCTAAGGCAGGACAGAACTATTACAGCGAATATTATACAAAAACGAGGCTTATTACGAAAAACGGATATTTATATAACTATGCCGCAAGTATTCAGATTACGACAGACTACCTTGTTAATGAAGGACGCTTATCTCAGGCTAATACATCATCGGGAATTTCCGTAATGCTTATGTACGGTACTGACATATCCGCATACGGCGGAAACGATGTATATATAGATCCCAATGATAAAGAGTTCACTGTATTTGCATTTATGAAGCATCCTAATGAAAATAAATATATATTTACATCTGCGAACGGGTCATACGGAACTTTAAGCAGTAGCGCATATAATTCACTTATGAATGTATATTCTATGAGTAATGGTACAATAAGACGACTTACTCCTTCAAACAGCGAGTATGATAGGATATTAAGCTGCATAAGAATGTATGAGAGTAAGTATGAACAGTACTTTGTAAGGAGTATAACGGTAGATGATGAATATGCTTTTGCAGTGCTCAGCGGAAGAGCAAATGCCGCCACTATCAGACAATATATATTGAGATATGATAACGGAATATGGGAAGTTGTCATGGACGACCTTGAAACAGAAGGAAGGCTTCCCGTTACGGTGAATAAGAAACTGCCGAATTTTAATATGTCTCTTCTTCCGAGTTATAATATAAAGGACTTTACTATGCTTACCGACTATACTGCGGTGATGAATGCGCTTACAAAAGCCGGGTTATATGCAAAAGACGATACTTTCTATTATTTTTGCGGAACAAATGAATTTTGTTATATGATAACGGACAGCGGAAAAAGATTTTTATGCCGATATAACAACGGCGAGTGGGAATGCTATAAGGTGCTTGATTATTATGACGCATTAGGCAGACTGCAAAAGTTTACAAATAATCCGCCTACGTTTATATTACTTGATTTGGAGTAAACGATATGAAATACAGTATAAGAGAAAATGATATAATATTGCATGAATATGAAAGTTTCGTGATATCACAGACTCTGGAGTGCGGACAATGCTTCCGCTTTACACAGATAGGCGAGGAAAACTATATAATAGTAGCCTATGGAAAAATACTGAATATATATTGTGACGGAACGGATATAGTCTTTAAAAATACAACGGAAGAAGAATTTAACAATATTTGGTATAACTATTTTGATTTCGGCAGAAATTATAATGATATAAAGAAAAAGATTTCTGAAAACGATGAAATACTGCAAAAAGCAGTTGAATATGCTCCCGGTATCAGAATACTGAATCAGGACAGATTTGAATGTCTTATTTCGTTTATTATATCTCAGAATAACCGTATTCCTATGATAAAGAAAGTAATAAGCAATATAAGCAAAAAATACGGCAGATATATAGGTTCTGTCGACGGAGAGGAATATTATGCTTTCCCTAATCCCGAAGAGCTTATTAAGGCTGACGAAGCAGGTCTTATGGAGTGTAAAACGGGTTTCAGAGCCAAATACATAATCGACGCAGTTCAAAAGGTAATACACGGAGAAATAAATTTGAACGCAGACGATATGGATACGGAAACACTTAGAAAGATGCTTATGACAATAAAAGGAGTCGGACCTAAGGTTGCCGATTGTACGATGATGTTTTCTTTTGGAAGATGCGAGACTTTTCCTACTGACGTTTGGGTAAAACGAATAATGAGTGAACTTTATTTTAACGGCAGGGAAGCAAGCGTTAAAGAAATACATCAAAAGGCTGAGGAATGTTTCGGCGACTATGCCGGGTATGCTCAGCAGTATCTTTTTAACTATGCGAGACAGTTTAAAATAGGAGCATAATTATATTCGGCAAAAATTGCCGAATATTTTTTTGCAAAAAATATTGCAAAAATTATCATCTGTGATATTATAAATACAGAGATATGATGTTGTGTATTAGTTGTATGACATTATGCTGCAAAACTGAAACACATAGTCGTTTTTCCAAAGAATTATATAACTTTAAATACGGACACCCCTTGTCCGCATAACATGATGTAATGTTTTCTTTTATTCGGTAATCCCCAAAATCCCGAAACTGTATAAACTTTATATCGCATAAAAACCGTATCCAAAAGATACGGTTTTTATGTTTTTCGGATTAAAAGAATGAAGGATTTCAAAAGCAAAATTCGTTGATTATGTAACCAAATAGTAGTATAATAAAATAGACAAAAGGCTTGGCTTTTAAGAAAGGGGATTGAGATTATGTTAGTAAAAAGTGGGGAAGGAATGCATGAATACCGTGTTATAAGAAACGGCGTTGGCGAAATTCTTATGGTAAACAAATTCGGTCCGGATGAAACGGCAAACAGATGTAAAATGGTTGCGGAACTCAATCTTGCGCCCGGTCAGTGTACAGGATTTCATGGACATACGGACGATGTCGAACTGTTTTATATGCTTGAAGGAGAGCTTATATGTGTAGAAGACGGCGAAGAAGTTACTCTCAAACCGGGAGATTGTACATCCACATGCTCGGGAGCTAAACATCAGATAATAAACAGAAGCGAAGAAATGGCAAAGGTATTGGCGATTGTTATAAAATAAATATAAACATGCCCCGTTAAATTACGGGGCTTTTTGTTTACAGAAACGATGTCGAATGTTAATATTATTATAAGAAAAAGAAAGGATGAAGTCTTTATGGATAATATATGCGTAATAGGCATAGCCGGCGGAACGGCATCGGGAAAAACCACTATAGTAAACAAGCTGAAAGAATTTTTTAAAGATGATGTTGAACTTATAAGCCATGACAGTTATTATAAGGAACACAGCGATATGCCTTATGAAGAAAGGGCAAAACTTAACTATGACCATCCTTCTTCTTTCGATACGGAAAGAATGATAGACGATATAGTTGCATTGAAAGAAGGACATACAATATATAAGCCTGTATACGATTTCAGTATACATAACAGAAATGATGGAAGATCATAAAACTGGAATACTTTGTTCTAATATAGTTGAGTGGAAGAAAAAATTAACTTGTTTGATTGAAAATAAGGAATTAAGAGATTTGATGGATATAAAAATATTTGTCGACACCGACGCAGACGAGCGCCTTATGAGACGTATTATCAGGGACATGAAATATAGGGGAAGAACGATAGATTCCATACTTACCCAATATCAGGAAACCGTTAAACCTATGCATGAAGAGTTTGTAGAGCCGTCTAAAAAATATGCCGATATAATCATACCGAGAGGCGGAGAGAATGAAGCGGCTATGTCTATACTTAAAGGACATTTAAATATTATGCTTAACAGGAAATGATTTAATTATTAGGATTTTAAAATAAACTTACAGGACAGCCGCTGAAAAAGACGGCTGTTTTTAGTATATGATGAATGTTATTTTCGGTTAAAAATGTTGAAATAATATGACGAAAAAATAATAAATTTTGTGAAATAGATTTCTTAAATTAAAATTAATTATAAGTCTAAAATTTGACGATAAACTATGGCGATGTTATACTAAAATACAGAGCGTTATATATTTTAACGTGTTAAAAATCTGTTTAAAAGGTGGATTGTTAATGGATAACGATTTAGAAAAAGATAAGAACGGATTGCCAGAAGGGACTTCTGATATTAATGAAGAAAAAAAATTTGACAATCTTGAAAAAGAAGCAATTGGCAATGAAGAAGTTGTTTCCGCCGAGTGTGCTGAGGAACAGTCGGAAAATGCCGAAGAAGTTGATAAGGCAGACTTGAAAGAAAACAAAGAAGCAGAAGTGAACGATACAGATACGGCGGAAAACGAAGAAAATGCAGAATTCGAGGAAATTGTTGAGATTGAAGAACCTGCAAAAAAAGAAAACTTTTTTAAACGCATTGTAAAAAGAGAAATAGAAAAAGATAAAAATAAATATGAAATACTTGAAGAAAGAGAAGAAAGGGTAAGAAAAATAAGAGAACAGCGCCGAGCGGAAATGTATGCAGATGGTAAAGAACCCAATAAGCTGCAGAAGTTTTTGATGTCTGAAGGAAAATATATAAATTATGAGAACAAGTATGCCATAACTTTGGTAGTTGTCATCATTATGGCAATTATATTTTTCATGTTTGTTTTAAGTAAAGGATTTATTACTAAGGAAAAATTCGGACTTGGCGGAGAGACAACAAAATCTATAGTATACTCTAAAGATAATGAACTTTATTGCTATGATTTAAAGGGAGAGCCGGTTCTTATTTCCGACAACCTTTCATCTGGCGGATCTGCTACTTACAGCTATGTCGGTAACGGAATAACAGTTGCAGAGGATGGAAAGAGCGTATATTTTATAGATAATGTTGCGGCTGACGGAACTTTCAGCCTTAACATCTATAAAGCAGGTAAATCCGGAGAGCCAAGTCTTATAAGCGATAATGTAGCCGATTATGATATAAGCTATGAAGGAGAGGGTGCGGTTTATATAGTTCCGGATGAAAGCGGAAGAGTCGGAACTTTATACGGATACAGCAGAAAAGATAATAAATCATATGAAATAGCGCAGAATGTATCCGTTGGAAATGTAAATTACGATATATCCTCGGACGGAAAGAATGTAATATATATTACGGAAGAAAATAATACTCTTGCGTTAAATATGTGTTCCGTAGACGGAAAAAATCATACAATCCTTGATACCGATGTAGCTCAATATCTTGTTTCTACTAAAGGAGATTATCTCTACTATATTAAAGCAGTCGGAAATGATGATGGGACAAGCAGCTATTTCCTCTATAAAGACAATATGAAAAAAGGAAAAACCGAGCTTATAGATGAGGACGTAATAGCCGTTACGCTTTCAAAGGATGAAAATGCGCTTATCTATTATAAGAACAACGGAAATATGATAAAAGCTATTGATATAATAAATGACGACGGAGATGACAGCGAGGCTGTTAAGGCTTTAAGAGCGGAAATAGCCGATTATGAGTTTAAGGATATAACAACGGCTGTTTACCGCTATGAAGACGGCGAGAAAGTTCTTGTAAACGACTCTGTATTTACAGCAGTACCGATGGATGATAAAGGAAAATATATAGCTTATACAGAACCGCAGAAACTTGATGAGATAAGAGTAAATCTTTCTGAAATATCGAATGTAAATGAGATTTCCGCGCTTTACTATATGCAGGCAATGCAGGCTGAATGTGATACATATATTTACGAGCTTAACGGATTTAACGACTATATACAGTTTGATAATCCATATATTTACTCATTCTCCAGTTCGGGAGACAATGCCCAGATTGCTTGTATGACAAACTATGACGAAAACACAAATACAGGTAAACTTGTCCTTTCAACACTGTATAAAGATGGTATAAAAGCGTACAGCGAACTGGAAGGAGCCGTTGAGTCATACCAGTTTATGGGGGACGGTTCCAGGATAGCATATCTTGCCGATGTTCAGGCAGACGGAGCTGGAACGCTGACATATATTGAAAGCAATATAGCCGATGAAGTAAGCGATTCCGCATATTATTATGAAGTGTCAACAGATGACAACAGAGAATTGTTGTATCTTGATAATTATGACAGCTCTACATACGGAGGACAGCTTCATGTTTACCAGCAGGCAGACGATACTGTAATAGATGAAAATGTATATATGTTTGCTTACAGAAACAATAATAATGCGCTTTATATGAAAGATTATGATCCGTCTACAGCTACGGGAGATCTTTATTATCTTGACGGAAAAGACGCAGTGTTAGTTGATGAAAACGTATCAAGCATATTTGATTTTTATAAAGTCGGATAATTAATAAGGGGATTAATATGATAAAGGAAACTTTTTCTCAGGACGAGACTGAAAAATTCGGATATGAATTGGGAATAAAAGCTGAACCCGGACAGATATATTGTCTGTCCGGAGACTTGGGCGTAGGAAAAACTGTCTTTACAAAGGGTTTTGCCAAAGGTCTGGACATAGACGAGCATATTACAAGTCCTACGTTTACAATTATAAATGAATATCATGGAAGGCTTCCGCTTTATCATTTTGATGTATATAGAGTCGCAGATCCGGAGGAAATGGACTATATAGGCTGTGATGAATATTTCTTCGGAAACGGAGTCTGCCTTATAGAATGGGGAGAACTTATTTCGGAAATAATTCCCGAAAACGCAGTATGGATAAAAATCGAAAAAAATCTTGACAAAGGTATAGATTACAGAAAAATAACAGTAGAGGG
>URLB01000083.1 GCA_900548595.1 uncultured Eubacteriales bacterium | reverse complement strand
CCCAACTCCAAGATTTAAAGTCGTTGTACTTTTTGCAACTCCGCCTTTCTGGTTTGCTACTGAAATAACCTTTCCCATTCTTCTTTCTCCCTTCTGATATTTTCTCGCAGATATTTTTCAAATGTACTTCGCTTAATTAGAACTTTTTTCCCAATCTTATAAACTGCTCCTGCCTTATGCGATAATCTTACGATTGGCTTATATCCAAGCTCGTAATAATCCATAGCTTGTTTATAACTTATAAATTCATGTTGCATAAATTCTATATCTTCATCATCAATAAGATTAGAAAACATCCATACCTTTCCATGCATCTCAACTAAATTCCTTTCTCCGATTTGTCATCTTATTTTTCATGAAATTGTTCAAGATATTCATCAAAGATTTCTCTGTTTATCAAAACGATTCCATCCATTCTGTAAATCGCACCCGCATCATTTGCAAGTTCCATCAACTTTTTATGTGACAGGCTATATACGATTTCTGCTTGTTGATAACGAAGAAATTTTCTTCTAAGTCGACGGGCTTCTTCTTTTACCTCTGAACGTTTCTGTTGGTTATAGTACATATTTTCTGTTTTCAAATCTGTTTCTCCTTTCAGCTTTTACTCAACCACAACGGACATTGTTAATGAATAAAAAAAGGGCACTCTCTGAAAGATTTTTCTTTCAAAAAGTGCCCTCAACAATCCATATTGTTGGAGTAGTATTACTGACAACTAATCACCATTCTTCATGATGATTCATGTTGGAATACGAATTTGTTGTCAAATTGTTGTCAAAGAAAATTTTTGTTGTCAAATTGCGAAGTATTTTTACTCACTTAGTACAGTTTTGCTCCTGCCGGAATCTTATCATCAAGAATCAAAACATTGAGTCCTTCTCTTCCTTCTACAAGATGTGTAGCGGAGATAATCATACCGCAAGAATCAATTCCCATCATCTTACGTGGTGGAAGGTTTGTAATTGCAAGTAATGTCTTTCCTACTAAGAATTCTGGCTCATAGTAATCGTGAATTCCGCTTAAAATCACACGATCTACGCCACTTCCGTCATCTAATACGAACTTCAGAAGTTTCTTAGATTTTGGAACTGCTTCACATTCTTTTACCTTTACAGCACGGAAATCTGACTTGCTGAATGTGTCAAAATCAACCATATCTTTGAATAATGGTTCCACTTCTACATTAGAGAAATCATATGTTTCTTTCACTTCAGCGATTGCTTTTTCCACTGTTTTTTCAACCGGCGCAGACTGTGCAGCATTATTAGCTTCATTCTTTGCGGCTCCCATGCTCTTCATTGTCGGGAATAAAATAACGTCTCTTATGCTTACAGACTCTGTCATAAGCATTACAAGTCTGTCAACGCCGATTCCGATTCCGCCTGTAGGAGGCATACCGTATTCAAGCGCTGTAAGGAAATCCTCATCAATCATATTAGCCTCGTCGTCTCCGGCTGCACGCATTGCTTCCTGGTGTTCAAAACGTTTTCTCTGGTCGATAGGGTCGTTCAACTCCGAATAAGCATTTCCATACTCACGTCCGACAATGAAAAGCTCAAATCTTTCCGTATATTCCGGCTTGCTCGGCTTTCTCTTTGTAAGAGGAGAAATCTCAACAGGATAGTCTGTAATAAACGTAGGCTGTATAAGATTTTTCTCAACATATTCTTCAAAGAAAAGGTTAAGAATATCGCCCTTCGCATGTCTTTCTTCAAAAGCGATTCCTCTTTCAGAAGCAATTTTTCTCGCTTCTTCCGTGTTCTCGATTTTATCAAAGTCAACGTCAGCATATTTCTTAACCGCGTCAACCATTGTAAGTCTTTCAAAAGGCTTTCCGAGGTCAAGCTCATATCCGCCGTAGTTAAGCACTGTAGAGCCTACTACCTTCTCCGCAACCGTTCTGAAAAGACCTTCCGCAAGGTCCATCATTCCGTGGTAGTCTGTAAACGCCTGATATATTTCAATAAGTGTAAACTCGGGATTATGTCTTATATCGATACCCTCGTTTCTGAACACTCGTCCTATCTCATATACTCTCTCAAGACCGCCGACAATAAGTCTCTTAAGAGGAAGCTCAAGAGCAATACGGCAATACATATCTATATCGAGAGCGTTATGATGTGTGATGAAAGGTCTTGCTGCGGCTCCTCCGGGGATCGTCTGGAGAACAGGAGTTTCAACCTCAAGGAAATTCTTAGAGTCAAGGTAATTTCTGATCTCTCTAAGTACTGCGGAACGCTTAATAAACGTATCCTTAACATCAGGGTTCATGATGAGGTCAAGGTATCTCTGTCTGTATCTGAGTTCCTGGTCGTTAAGTCCGTGGAATTTCTCGGGAAGAACCTTAAGGCTCTTTGAAAGAAGAGTGATTTCATTGGCTCTTATGGATATTTCGCCTTTCTGAGTTCTGAAAACAATACCCTTTATTCCGATAATATCGCCTATGTCGAACTTTTTAAAAGCAAGATAGCTTTCTTCTCCGACATCGTTTTTGCTTATATATCCCTGAACTCTTCCGTCTCTGTCCTGTATATTGATGAAAGAAGCTTTTCCCATTACACGCTTGTTCATAAGTCTTCCCGCAACGGAAACTTCTTTTTCTTCGAGTTCGTCAAAATTATTGTGAATATCGCTACTGTGATGTGTAACATCATATTTAACTATTTCAAACGGGTCTTTTCCTTCAGCCTGAAGAGCCGCAAGCTTATCCCTTCTGAAACCCTCCTGCTCCGAAAGCTGGCTGGCTGTTAATTCTTTTGTATTTTCTTCCGACACTTTATGTTCCTCCTACCAAAATTACCTGGAAATTGCAAGCACTTTAAATTCAACCGTTCCTCCCGGTGTTTCTATAGCTACTACATCGCCTGTTTTATGTCCGAGAAGTCCCATTCCTACAGGGGATTCGTTTGAAATTCTTCCGTTTTCGGAATTCATGGGATCGGCTTCCGCAGAACCTACGATAGAATATTCTATTTCTTCCTCAAATTCCATATCCCATATTTTTACTCGGCTTCCTACTGTTATAACGTCCGAACCTACTTCGTCGTCATCAATAACTTCTGCATTACGCAGCATTTTTTCTATAACAACTATTCTGGACTCTATTTCGCCCTGTTCTTCTTTTGCAGCGTCATACTCGGCATTTTCGGACAAGTCTCCCTGTCCTCTGGCTTCTTTTATTTTTTCGGCTACTTCTTTTCTTTTGACAGTCTTTAAATCCTCAAGCTCGTCCTCAAGTTTTTTAAGACCTTCGTATGTCAAAACAACTTTTTTACTATCAGCCATAAACCCACTCCTCATTTATGTTAATTAAAAGCATCCTGTCTTCACTGTGTGAATATCATATCTAAAAAATTATAAACTACCTTTAACTGCTTGTCAACGCCGACACCCCTATATTTTCTCATATATTCGGCTGTTAAGGACAACATAAAAAATTTTATATCAAACGCCGTCAAAAAATCCGTAAAATTTATCTATAGAGCCTGACATCCTTATATTTTCTATAATTTTTATTTTTTCTTTCATATCGGCTTTACCTTCCGCCATACGTCTGAAGTTCCCGTCAGTGGCATATACAGCGCATTCTGCCTGCTCCGAAGTCAATTTTATTCCTCCGAAAATTACGTTTACGGCATTTATGATTCTGACGTCAGGCCTTATTTTCCTTATATGTCGTATCCTCTTTTTATCGTTAGCTATATCGAAATAAATACACCCGTTTTTCAGCAGATAATCATAATTATCTGTCAGTTCGGCACAATTTATGACAATATCTGCGTTTTTCAGATTTTCATGGCGAAGGCTGTTCATCATCTGTACGGTTATTCCGTATTCCGTAAACAAATAACGGCATACCTCATTATATACATAATTCTCTCCCGTAAAAATCGATACATATTTTACATTGGGACAAACAGAACAAAGTATTATTTCTACCAATTCTCTGTCTCCTCCGATAATAACGGCTTCTTTAGCCGTACCTGCCATATTGGCCGAGGCTGCCGCCTTGATTACGTTTCCATCCGACGTATATACACCGTCAAATCGTTCGCCTGTAACCGAAATAATGTCGTTTGTAAGAAGAAATCTTTTTATTTTAGCCAATACTCTTTCTTTGCTTTTTTTGTCAGATGTCTTAGGTATGTTCAAGCATATTTTATACCCCTCGGCGCCGATCATAAGCTTCTCTTTCACACTGTAAGGATAATAAATCGAATTAAACCACGTTGTAATCATTCCTATGTTATCATCAAAATATTCTATTTCGGCAAACTTCATAAAATCACCCCATATACTGTGATATATGAGGTCTGCAACTAAAAAATGCCTGTACATATACAGGCATTTTTTTATCAAAATTCCATTTTTTCCTCAAGGTAAGCAACAAGCTCGTCAACGCTGAGTCTTATCTGTTCCATAGAATCTCTGTCTCTTACTGTTACTGTGTTGTCCTCAAGAGTATCAAAGTCGACCGTTATACAGAAAGGTGTACCGATTTCGTCCTGTCTTCTGTATCTCTTTCCGATACTTCCCGACTCGTCATATTCGCAATTGAACTTCTTGGAAAGCTTATGGAATATTTCAAGAGCAGGCTCTGAAAGCTTCTTGGAAAGAGGAAGAACAGCCGCCTTAACAGGAGCAATTGCAGGGTGGAAATGAAGCACTGTTCTTACGTCGTTTTCCCCGACTTCTTCCTCATCGTAAGCATCGCAAAGGAATGCAAGCGTTACACGGTCAGCGCCCAATGAAGGCTCTATAACATACGGTATATACTTCTCGTTCTTGTTCTGATCAAAATATGTCATATCTTCACCTGAAACATTCTGATGCTGAGTGAGGTCGTAGTCGGTTCTGTCCGCAACTCCCCAAAGCTCGCCCCAGCCAAACGGGAAAAGATACTCGATATCAGACGTAGCCTTGCTGTAGAAACAAAGTTCCTCGGGGCTGTGATCACGAACTCTTGTGTTTTCAACTGTAAGTCCGAGGTCTTTAAGCCAATCTATACAGTACTGTTTCCAGTAAGCAAACCACTCCAGGTCTGTTCCCGGCTCGCAGAAGAACTCAAGTTCCATCTGTTCAAATTCTCTTGTACGGAATGTAAAGTTACCCGGTGTAATTTCGTTTCTGAATGATTTTCCGATCTGTCCTATACCGAATGGAAGTTTCTTTCTTGATGTACGCTGTACGTTTTTAAAGTTTACGAATATACCCTGGGCTGTTTCCGGACGAAGATATACAGTGTTTTTTGCGTCTTCCGTTACGCCCTGGAAAGTCTTGAACATAAGGTTAAACTGACGTATATCGGTAAAGTTATGGCTTCCGCATGTAGGACATGCTATATTGTTTTCCTTAATATATTCAAGCATTTTTTCGTTTGACCAACCGTCTACGGTTATGTCCTCGCCTCTTTCATGGCAGAAATCCTCTATAAGTTTGTCTGCACGGAAACGTTCTTTACAGTCTTTGCAGTCCATAAGAGGGTCGGAAAATCCGCCAAGATGTCCGCTGGCAACCCATGTCTGAGGGTTCATAAGTATAGCGCAGTCAAGACCTACGTTATACTGGTTATCCTGAACAAATTTTTTCCACCATGCTTTTTTAAGATTATTTTTAAGTTCAACGCCTATAGGGCCGTAATCCCATGTGTTGGCGAGTCCGCCGTAAATTTCACTTCCGGGATATACAAAACCTCTTGATTTTGCCAATGCGACTATTTTTTCCATTGTCTTTTCCATTTTAATTCCTCCCAAATAATAATTACTCCGCTTCAATAATAAAAAAAGACCTTTGTCCCCGTAAGGGACGAAGGTCTGTATTCTCCGCGGTTCCACCCTTGTTGGCAAAAGCCCACTTTATAAGATGCCGTTCAAAAGCGCCTTTCGCATAAGCCGTGTAACGGTTTCCACCTGCCACCGCCTCTCTTAAACACAGTACTTAAACTACTTTTTCTTTATCATTACGGATTATTCAATTCAAGTCTTAGACTAGCAAATATATTCTCCGTTGTCAATATTAAAATTTAAGATTATTAATATAATCCAACGTTTTATATTTATCTCCAAAATAAATTCTTCTGTTTATATCCGCAAAAGTCCACAGTTCGTCCAGAACTTCCTCCGATACACGAAAGTTAAACAGCTTATTTAACGAACTGCCGTTTATGTATCTGACAGCCTTCAACGCGCCCGAACCCAGTTTCCACGCCATACCGTCGGAGCAGTTATGACAAAACAGTCCGTCGCTTCTGTCCCCGAAGAAAGCGTTTTTATCCAGTATATCCCCACAGTTTACACAATAATCTGTTTCCCACATAAATCCGCACTCTTTTAAAAGCCCTATTATGTATATGACAGCCGTAAGTTTCGGGTTCTGCCTTTCCGAAGATAATACCGACAGCGTTTTTAAAAGCAGGTCAAAAGCGGCGTTGTCTTCCATTTCTTCAAAAGAAGTTCTTTCCGTCAGCTCCAATATATATGCCCCGTATGCAAGACGTTCAAAATCGTTCCTTATGCCGTAAAAGCTTTCAATAACGTCAGCCTGCGTTACGGAATAAAAACCTTTACCCTCAAAAACCGTAAATTCACAGTATGAAAAAAGCTGAGTTGCCGCCATTATTCCGCTCTTTGCATTTTTTGACCCACGCGCCGAAAGGAGCATTTTCCCATGCTCCCTTGTTATAACCAGTATTCTTTTTCCGGTTTCTCCGGCTGTCATTTCTTTTATTACTATGCCGTTTACATTAAAGACCATTTCGCACTTCCCGTTTATTTTTCAAGTCTGCGTTCTCGGCTGCTCTTCTATATCGCAGATATGCCTCGACGCTTCCGGTATTTATGAAATCTTTCCAAAGGCTGTCCATATATCACATCTCCTTCGGTAATAGCTTTCCCACGAATAAGAGCGATATGCTGTGTAAAAACTTCCTATATAGCCAAAAACATATATTTATGTTATTTTTTAAGTCATTGTCTCATCGTTCAAACTCGTATCCGAAGTTTTTCAACAGAAAGTCATTGTCTCTCCAGTCTTTTTTAACCTTTACCCAAAGGTCAAGATATATTGGCGAACCGAGCAGCTTCTGTATATCTTCCCTTGCATTTGTGCCGATTTTTTTCAGCATAGCTCCGTGTTTACCTATTATAATTCCCTTATGAGAATCCTTTTCGCAATATATGGTTGCTCTTACATCAACCATGTTTCCTTCGGGTCGCTTCTTCATTTCCATAATTTCAACGGCAATCCCATGAGGTATTTCTTCCTGTAAAAGTCTCAGCGCTTTCTCCCTTATTATTTCCGCCGCTATCTGCCTTTCAGGCTGGTCGGTTATCATATCTGAAGGGAAATACTGCGGTCCTTCGGGAAGATATTTCTTTATTACCTCCAGAAGCTCGTCTGTATTTGTTCCCTCAAGTGCGCTTATGGGCACTATTTCGGCAAAATCATAAAGCTTTCTGTAGTTGTCTATAACCTTAAACACGCGCTCCTTATCCGTTGAATCCACCTTGTTTATAACAAGTATTACAGGCGATTTTATCTTTGAAAATTTTTCTATAATAAGCCTGTCCGCCTCAAGAACTCTGTCAGCAGGTTCTATTAGCATAAGCACTGCGTCGACCTCATTCAAAGTTGTCTCAGCGCTTTTTACCATAAACTCACCCAGCTTATGCCTCGGCTTATGTATTCCGGGAGTATCTATAAATACTATCTGAAAATCGTCTTTTGTCAGTATGCTCTGTACCCTGTTTCTTGTTGTCTGCGGTTTATTTGATATTATAGCTATTTTTTCTCCTATTAGCCTGTTCATAAGCGTAGACTTTCCTACATTCGGTCTGCCTACCAATGACACAAATCCACTGTAAAATTTCTTTGCCAAATTCTATACCTCTTTCGTTTATATGTTTATAGTTCGTCAAGTTTAGCCCTTATTGCCTTAAGGTCTTCCCACGCAGGTCTTTTCTTTGTCTCATCCCTCAACAGCGCCGACGGATGATATGTAGCCGTTATCCAATAGCCTTTTCTTTCAACCCACTCGCCATGTTCTTTCGTTATTTTAAAATTTTTATCGATTATAGCCGTCGCCGCAACTCGTCCCAGGCACACTATTATTTTCGGCTTTACAAGCGTCAGCTGATAGCGCAGATAATTCATACACGCTTCCTGTTCATCCTCATGCGGATCTCTGTTTCCCGGAGGTCTGCATTTTACTATGTTGGCTATATACACGTCTTTTCTGTCAAGATTTACGGACGCCAGCATTTTGTCAAGCAACTTTCCAGCCGGTCCCACAAAAGGGACTCCGCTCAAATCCTCCTGTTGTCCCGGCCCCTCGCCTATAAGCATAATGTCAGCCTGTTTGTTGCCGTCTCCTATAACCACGTTTGTTCTTGTTTCCCACAGTCTGCACTTTTTACAGGAAAGACAAGCTCCCTCCAGTATATCCCAGCTCTTCATAATATCCCTACTCTCTGGGTATTCCGGCGTTCAGCAGTATTTCCTTCTGTCTGCGGAACATTTCTTCCTCTTCGTCTTTTTCCATATGGTCATATCCCATAAGGTGCAGCATGCTGTGTACGGCAAGGAACGCCATTTCTCTTTTCATGCTGTGTCCGAACTCCCCCGCCTGCTCCTTTGCTTTGTCTACGGAAATTATAATATCTCCCAATACTATTTCTCCGTTTTCATTTACGTCGGCTTCTTCTCCTTCTTCAAAAGTAAGCTGCGGAAAACTGAGTACGTCCGTAGGTCTGTCTATGTTTCTGAACTGCTTGTTTATTTCATGTATCTCCTCGTCATTTACAAGCGACAGGCTTATTTCGCAGTCCGTATCAAATTCTTCATACACAAGACTTTCCATGCAGACCTTTTCAAAAACCGATTTCATTTCATCCGAAAGTTCATAATTTGATCTGTTATCTATTAACAGCGTCATTTTTATCACCTCTGTCTTTGTCTTCCCATATTTTCTTTCTTTTTATTTTCAGCCTTTTCATAGGCGGTTATTATTTTCTGTACAAGAGGGTGTCGCACAACGTCCTTGTTTGTCAATGTTATTATGCCTATGTCTTCTACATCTTTCAGTATTTTAACCGCTTCCGTCAAGCCCGAGTTTTTTCCGTCTCCTAAGTCTATCTGGGTCAAATCGCCTGTTATTACGGCTTTTGAACCATAGCCTATACGCGTCAAAAACATTTTCATCTGCTCCGGAGTCGTATTCTGTGCCTCGTCAAGGACAATAAAAGCATTATCCAAAGTACGCCCTCTCATATATGCCAATGGCGCAACTTCCAGCAGTCCCCTTTCCATATTTCTCGCAAAGGCGTCGGCGCCCATTATTTCAAAAAGAGCGTCGTACAGCGGTCTGAGATAGGGGTCTACTTTCTGCTGAAGATCTCCCGGAAGGAAACCGAGCTTCTCACCTGCTTCTATTGCCGGTC
>URLB01000082.1 GCA_900548595.1 uncultured Eubacteriales bacterium | reverse complement strand
GCTTCGGCCTCAACAATATTTTTTATAATGTCTAACGCCATCCTTTTCTCACCCCTTTTGCATAGACTTTTTATATATTATAGGTGTCAGAACCTAATAATATCAAAAAATATATTGAAACGGCTATATGAAATTATTTGAAATAAATTAATCCGTTTTCAATTCTTTTAAAACCATATTGGTACTGCCTATTTATTATATAAAATTATACATATAAACAACTAATATGTCAAATTTTACTATAAGATGTATACAAAGTATATTTTTGATTCATAAACAAAACTGTTATAAATAACACTCAAAACACCTATAATCGCACATCAAACTATGTAAAATATATATAGACATCAATTAGATATATACTTTTTATCAAATACCATATTGGTAGTACCACATTTTTTTGTTAATTATAACTTTATTAACTAAAAAAACCTATAATATATTTATATCAAATTCAGTATAAATATCAATTACCAAAAACTATAAACTGTGTGAATTAAAATTCATATAGAAAAAAGGTCTGTG
Source organism: uncultured Eubacteriales bacterium (assembly GCA_900548595.1). Lineage (GTDB taxonomy): Bacteria > Bacillota > Clostridia > Lachnospirales > Anaerotignaceae > Metalachnospira. The sequence goes on along the minus strand of URLB01000082.1, from coordinate 9,138 downwards.
TAAAACACAGACCTTGAATTTTTCAAGTGACAGTTATCTCATAGCCGTTCTATGGGCAATGAATCTGATAATACCGAATAATCCTAAAATTATAAGCAGCATAACAACAAATGCAAGATTTTGAGCTGTTGATGCCATCGGAATAATCATTATTCCTGTCACAATAAAAAGAAGAGAGATTATGAGTATTAATATATTTGAAATATTTTTCATATTTACCGCCTCCAAACACACTTAAAAACATCTGAAGTGTTTGTTTCATTTGATGATGTTAGTATATCATTATTAAGGCTTATCTTCTATATCACTTTTTAACATATTTAATTTGTTTTATAGAGATTTTATTAGGCTTTTTTAAGCATAATTTATATACATCACAAATTAAACTTAATAATTAGATATATTTATATTCATTTTTACCAATAAAACCATATGTTAGTTTTGTAACAAACAAACAACGATTGTGTTAATTTTTATACAAATTGTCCAATCGATATGATTTTATCTATATTATCGCTACTTTTTGCCAGACAAAATATTGTCCCAAACTTCATCCGATGAAAGATGTTTCAGTTTTCTCGCTTCATTACCGTTTTTCGGGTCAAAACAGCAAACAGATTTATATTCGCAATAGTCGCATGTCATTATTCCGCCGTTGATAACAGGATTTATACTGACATCTCCCTCCAATATATTTTGCCCAAGTTCGCCTGCTTTATCCGCAGAAAACTCCATAATTTTTTCATACTCGCTTCTTCCTACTGCCGAACCGCTTATATTTCCGTCTTTGCGTATTGATATATTTATAATATCCGATCTTGCTCCCGTTTCTAAAGCTGTATCGAGCGCCTCAAGAATATCCGCGTCGCTGCATGCCAACCCTGTCATACGGAACTGTTTATATAAAGCGGCTTCCGGACTGTTTTCTTTCAGCTCCGACGCCTTTATTATCGGGTCCATAATTCGAAAATAGAAAACGCCTCCCACATCCGGCTCATCTTCCGTTAATATTTTACCGGTTTTTAAAAATGCGTCCATATATAGCAAAAGCTGAAGCTGCAAACCATAGTATATGTCGGAAAGGCTGAAATCTTTTTTCCCGGATTTATAATCTATTATCTTTACGTAACAGCTTCCGTCTTTTCTGTATATATCAACACGGTCTATTTTTCCTCTTAAAAGCAATTCGCATCCGTTTGGCATTTTTATTTCTATTGCAGGCAGTTCACCCGAACCAAATGTTATCTCACTGCCGAGTGTTTCAAATTTTCCGCTGCACATATGTTTTCTCAATACGGATAATGCCCTTGCGCTTATTCTCTTTATTCTTTTTATCATATATACATGAGCCGCCGTACTAAGCAATACTTTGTTTGCCGCATCGGGAACTATAACGTCTATAGCCTCATCTATCATGCATTTAATTTCGTTTTCGTCTATAGACTGCCATTTTAAGCCTCTGTCTCTCATCATCTCCGTTATTTTTTCCAAAACAGCATGATAAAGAGAGCCTAAATCAGGCGTCCGTATTTCATATACTTTTCTCGGTTTCGCTTTAAGAGAGTATCGTGAAAAATAGCAAAACGGACATGAAGAAAATGTTTCCAGCTGTGATATACTTGTGTACATTTTTCCGCCGTACAGCCTTTTCAGATTTTTTGCACTGAGATTTTTTTCTATATTTTTCAATTCAGAACCTTTTTTTATCATCATAGCTCTGTTTCTATATTTTTCATTATTCAAAAGCCACTCGGCAGCTTCCTGCCAAATACGGTTGTTCTTGACCAGACCTTCTCCAAGTCTGTGCAATGCAGGTACAGGTCTGTCTACGGACGTTATGTCTCCCGACCGAAACGAAGTTTTTTCTACACTCGAAAACATATTCTCCATCTTAGTTATTAAAGGAGACTGTCGTGTTTCTCTTCCGCTCCCGTCTCTCATACTTCGGCATAAATATAAGTAATCGGATGGCTTTGTTATTCCCAAATAAATTAAATATTGTTCTTCAAAGGCTGTTCTTGCCCCGGAGTGAGTAAGCTCCAACCCATTTTGTTCCAGGGTTTCCGTTTCTCTGTCGGAAAAAATACCCGTATCTTCCGTATTTCCTGCCGGCAGCACACCTTCGTTTACTCCCACTGTAAATAGAGCTTTAATATTAGGAAGCCTTGTTCTTTCAATATCTCCTATTGTAACCATGTCGATAGCAGCCGGTATAATGCCCATTTTCAAACCGCTTAACCCAGCTTCCAATATTTCTCCGTAGTCTTTTATTGTTACATCTTCATCTCCTAACAGAGAAGCCATATTTTCCATTAATTCGCCTATAAGCTCGAAGCATCGTATTTGTTCTTGCGCTTTGTCTATATCTCCCTCAACTTCCGCAATTTCGGCTTTTTCTCCGAGCTTTTCGGCTATTTCCAAGTTCTCCAGTATTCCGTACAAATCGACTGTTATATTTTTTATATTATGCTTACCGTTTTTATATTTTTTGTAAAAATCTCGAAAAGGTTTTATAGCCTCGTCTTTTATTTCGTTTATTTTATTCTCCGCTTCTTCTGTTTCGTCATTATCAAAGCCTCTTTTCCAACGTTCCTCTAACCACTCGGAACCTTTAATACCATATTTCACCACATAATTTTCCAGTATATCCCTATCATCTCTCGATACGGTTGTAAGTTCCGTTTTAAGACATCTGAACATAGACTCATAAGAAATATTATTTGTGGTAAGTTCTATAATCGCTCTTATCAACTCAGTACACGGATGTCCCATTACAGACCTTTTAGAGTCCATAAAAAAAGGTATTCCGTAGTGTGAAAATATTAATTTTACATATTCTTCATAATCGGAAAGGTTTCTGGCAGTAAGCGCAATGTCTCTGTATCTTATGCCTTTATCTCGTACAAGACGTATAATTTCAGAAGCGCACATGTTTATCTCATCCTCAATCGTGTCAGCTTCCATTATTTTTATTCCTGCGCTATTGTTATTCTCGTTTACTTTCCATTTAAAATAATTTTTCTCAAGGCATATCAACCCGTCCGTATTATATCTATTTTCAGTAAGAAATGCAGTTTTCTCTATGTTTATGCCTTTATCGGCGCACATTTTTTTTAAGCGTCTCATTGTATCCCACGGTTCAAAGAAGTCGTCTTCAATAGTCATCTTATCTGAAAGAAAACTTCTTTTATCCATATTCAAAGTTATATTTACATTCTCACACGACATAAGAAGCTTTTCAATAACATCATACTCTTGTCCTGTAAATCCGTAAAATCCATCCAGCCATACTTCTGCCCCCGATGTATATTTGGCTTCGGACATTTTTCTGGCCGCAACAGAAAGCACATCGTCAGAGGATATATATTCATTTTTTATAAACTCGCAATACTGTTCGTATATGAGAGCGGTATCTATAAGTTTTTGATAAACGGCGCTGTCTTTTTCAAATACTTCCGCACACTTTCTTATATCGTCAGCGCCTATACCGCTTCCCGCAAAGTTACTTACTGTTTCACTGAATTTTGTTACAAAACCCGTTCTGCCGCATACTATTCCGAAATACTTAAGATTATCCTTGTTTTTCATCAGCACTCGCCTAAGTATCATCAATTTTCCCGTTTCACTTAAATGTTTTCCCGTAATCCCTCCCTTTTCGGAAAAAATATTTTCCGCAAGACGGCGAAAACTGAGTACAACAGCCGATACTATTCCGCCCGAAACAGCCACTAGTTCTCTTTCTGCCTGTAACGAATACTGTTCCGGCACTATATATATTAATCTTTTTCCGAGTTTTTGCTTTTCATTAATTTCATTAAGGCAAAGCGTACTTTTTCCGCTTCCGCTTCTTCCTATAATAAATCTCAATCCCATAATAAAAACCACCCGTTTGTAATAAAATCACTAATGCTAAAATAAAATATATAATAAAATATCATTCGGAGGGCCGCCTGATGAGTAAAACTAAATTCATGGTAATAAAATTGAAGGAGCTTATCAAAACTATAATATTTGCTATTATCGGCGCAGCAATTATAATAGCTTTGATAATAGTACTTATCCCCAAAAGCGCTGACGCACAATATAAGTCGGGTACATATACAACCAATGTTTCAATGGGTGATGAAACCGCTTCTTTAAGTCTTACTTTCAGTGAAAATAAAATCACAAATATCGACTTCATCCCCACTTCATCTACTTTAGAAGTTTTTTATCCCCTTGTGCAAACCACTGCCGATGAAATTTGCGCTCAAATACTATCATCTCAAACCACCGATAATATAAACCTTGATTCAGAACATGCTGCCGCAGGCGAAATTATCCTCGGAGCGGCAGACGCCTGTATTGAAAGAGCCAAAAGATAGTATGTTTAAATTAAGCCATGCTTCAGCATGGCTTTTATTTATATATCCAATTGTATCTGATCCGAATCGTCTATTTCCTTTGCAGGTTTCAACCCGAAATGGCTGTATCCTCCGCGAGTTATTACCCTTCCTCTGGGAGTACGTTTTATATATCCAAGCTGTATAAGATACGGTTCAATAACGTCTTCAATAGTCTCAGCTTCTTCATTTACGGCAGCCGCTATTGTGTCCAGGCCGACAGGACCTCCTCCGAATTTGTCTATCATTGTCAAAAGTATTTTCCTGTCGGTTGTGTCCAATCCGTTCTTGTCAACTTCTAAAAGGTCCAAAGCGGCTGAGGCTACATCGCATGTTATTTTCCCGTCATACTGCACTTGGGCAAAATCCCTTACTCTTTTCAAAAGTCTGTTGGCTATTCTCGGCGTCCCTCTGGAGCGTCTGGCTATCTCAGCCGCGCCTCCCGAATCTATTTCCGTATCAAATACTTCCGCAGACCTTATAACAATATCGGAAAGTTCTTTGATATTATACGGTTCAAGATGATTTATAACCCCGAAACGATCCCTTAGCGGAGCAGTCAGAAGACCTATCCTCGTTGTGGCACCTATTAATGTAAATTTAGGAAGTTCAAGCCTGACGCTTCTTGCTCCGGCGCCTTTTCCTATAACAATGTCTATTGTAAAATCTTCCATAGCGGGATAAAGTATTTCTTCTATTATCCTGTTAAGCCTATGAATCTCATCGACAAACAGCACATCTCCGTCGTTCAGGCTGTTTAATATTGCAGCCATGTCGCCGGGGCGTTCTATTGCAGGGCCGGACGTAGTCTTGAAGCCTGCGCCCATTTCATTGGCTATAATATTAGATAAGGTTGTCTTTCCCAGTCCGGGGGGGCCGTAAAGAAGCACATGGTCTAAAGGCTCTTTTCTTCTTTTAGCCGCCTCTATGAATACCTTTAAATTATTTTTAACTTTGTCCTGACCTATATAGTCGTCAAGCGTATTAGGTCTTAAATTCAGTTCTATTTCATTGTCAGTCTCTATTGCCGCCGTTGTAATAATTCTCTTTTCCATTTAAAATACTCCCTATAATCTGCTGAGTTCTTTTAAAGCGGACGATAATATTTTCTGAACATCCATACCGTCGTTATAAACCTTGCTAACTGCCTTAACAGCTTCGCTTCTTGTATATCCCAAAGATGTAAGCGCCTCTACAGCTTCCGATCTGTCGTCATTTATCGGTATTCCATCCGTTAATACAATATCGTTGTCCATGCCGAACGCCTCTGTAATGTCCTCATTCACTATTTTATCTTTCAGCTCCAGTATAACTCTTTGCGCTGTCTTTTTGCCTATACCGGGCGCCCTTGATAATGCCGCTGCGTCTCCCGATACTATGGCGGTAATAAGCTGAGAAGTTGTCAAAACACTTAAAATGCTGACAGCAGCTTTCGGTCCTATTCCGGATACGGAAATCAATTTTTCATAAATATTTTTTTCCTCACGGCTTGCAAATCCAAAAAGCGTTATCCCGTCTTCCCTTACGCTCATATATGTAAATACAGTTACAATCCCCTTTTGGGCGCATAATTTTTGAGCAGAAAAAGCAGGAACTATAATTTCATAACCGATACCGTTATTTTCCACAACAAGGCTGTCTCCGTTATTATATAAAATTTCTCCTTTAATATATGAAATCATAATAAATCCTTTCATAGAACAAAACATAAACCACAATAGGATTATTATACTTAATTAAGACGATTATTTCAACCAAAAGAGAAGCACATCTAATAGATGTGCTTCCGTTACATAATGTTTATTTAGCTTCTTCGTCAACTTTGAATGATACAAGGAGTTCTTCCTGGCTTACGGAGCTTCCCTCACGAGCATAAATCTTGTCGACAACACCTGAAATCTTTGAAAGAACAGATGTTTCCATTTTCATGGCTTCTACAGTCATAAGAACCGTATTCTTTTCAACTCTGTCTCCCTCTTTTACAAATATCTTACCTACTGTTCCAGGTATAGGAGAACCGATATGGGCAGGATTATTCTTTTCAGCCTTAAGTCTTCTGTCGCTCTTAACTTCAAGACTCTTGTCAAGAATAGTTATTTCACGCATAATACCGTTTATTTCAAACGTAAGCTTTCTGTATCCTTCCTCATTAGGTTCAGTCATATCTATATACTTAATTGTAATAGCTTTTCCTTCGCCTATTCTGAGTACAGTTTCCTCTCCCTTTTTAAGTCCGTAGAAATAAACATGGCTGTCAAGACGTGAAACATCATTATAATGCTGAAGATGAGCGCAGTAGTCATCATAAACTTTCGGATAAAGCGCATAACTGAGAATATTTCTTATATTAACTTTATCAAAGTCGAACTTCTCCATAAGTTCTCTTCCGATTTCATCAAAATCAGCGGGCTCAAGAAGTTCCCCTGCTCTGCCCGATATAGGCTTCTGACCTTTAAGAACGATGTTTGATATATCCTCGGGGAAACCTCCGTCAGGTCTTCCCATAAGTCCTTTAAAGTATTCTACCGCGGATTCGGGATAAGAGAGATCCTTTCCGACTTCAAATATATTATCCTTTGTCAACCCGTTTTTCTGCATAAATATCGCAAAGTCGCCTATTACCTTTGAAGAAGGCGTAACTTTTACAATATTTCCGAAAAGCTCATTTGACTGCTTATAAAGTTCCTTTATGGTTTCAAACTCGTCTGCCGAACCCATTTCTTTTACCTGGAAGCGTAAGTTGGAGTACTGGCCTCCGGGTATTTCGTATTTATAAATCTCCGTGCTTGGAGTATGCATTTTACTTTCAAAGCCGCCGTATACTTTTCTTACGTCTTCATAGTAACGGCTTAACTCTTTAAGCTCATCGGGGTCTAACATTGTATCTCTTTCCGTTCCCTTAAGCGCATATACAACCGAGTTCATAGAAGGCTGGCTTGTAATTGTAGACATTGATTCGATTGCAAGGTCAACAATGTCTACGCCTGCTTCCGCTGCCATCAAAACGGTAGATACTCCATTTCCCGTCGTATCATGCGTATGGAGATGTAAAGGAATATGAAGTTCCTTTCTAAGCTCCGTAAACAATTTCTTAGCCGCATAGGGTTTTAAAAGCCCTGCCATATCCTTTATAGCAAATATATGGCATCCAAGGCTTTCTATTTCCTTTGCCTTTTTGATGTAATAATCGATTGTGTACTTTGTTTCATTGGGGTTCATTATATCTCCTGTATAGCAGATTGTACCCTCAACTATTTTTCCTGTATTAAGAGCAACCTCAATAGGCATTTTCATATTCTCAATCCAGTTAAGGGAATCGAATATACGGAATACGTCTACGCCTCTTTCAGCTGAAACTTCTATGAATTTTTTAACTACGTTATCAGGATAATTTTTATATCCTACAGCGTTTGACGCTCTTAAAAGCATCTGGATAAGAGTATTCGGCATTGCTTTTCTCAGCTGCTCAAGTCTTACCCACGGAGACTCCTTAAGGAAACGGTAAGCAACGTCAAATGTAGCTCCGCCCCATGCCTCTACGGAAAATGCATTTCTGAGGATTGTGTTTGTTGCGGGAGCCGCAGTAACAAGGTCTTTTGTACGGAATCTTGTAGCCACAAGAGACTGATGAGCGTCTCTCATTGTCGTATCCGTAACATAAAGCTTCTTGTCTTTCATTATTTTCTGTGTATACTCTTTTGCACCGAGCTTAAGAAATTCGTCTCTTGCGCCATATACTTCAATGCCGTTGTCATATTTAGGCGGAGCTATAGGGCCAAAATCAGGCTTATCTCCCTTAGATTCATTTACTATTTTATTTCCGATAAACTCTGCTATTTTAGAAGCTCTGTCCTTTGACTCCGCGATATTGAAAAGTTCAGGAGTTTCCTCAATAAATGTTGTTGTGCATTTTCTTTCTTCAAAAGTCTTGCTCTGAACAACGTTTATAAGGAACGGTATATTTGTCTTAACGCCTCTTATTCTCGTTTCCTTCAACGCTCTGACGCACTTTCTGACTGTACCCTCAAACGTACGGTCATAAGCGATTATTTTTACAAGGAGACTGTCATAATAAGGCATTACTTCAGCTCCCGTAAATACGTTTCCTCCGTCAAGACGTATTCCGTTTCCGGCAGGAGAACGGTATACGGTTATTTTTCCCGTATCGGGAAGGAAATTATTCGTCGGGTCTTCTGTTGTAACACGAAGCTGTATTGCATGTCCGTTGCAATGAACGTCTTCCTGTGATAATATTCCTATTTTTTCAGAAAAAAGATTATAGCCTTCCGCTACGAGTATCTGCGTTGTAACAAGGTCGACTCCCGTAACCATTTCCGTTACGGTATGCTCTACCTGGATACGAGGGTTCATTTCTATAAAGTAATAATTCTCGTCTGCATCAACAAGGAACTCCAGTGTGCCTGCATTGCTGTATCCCACAAACTTTGAAAGCTTTACGGCGTCTGCAAAAATTTTCTGTCTTGTTTCAATGCTTATTGAATCGGCAGGAGCATACTCCACTACCTTCTGATGACGTCTCTGTACGGAACAGTCTCTGTCAAACAAATGTATTACGTTTCCGTATTTATCTCCCATTACCTGTACTTCTATATGCTTCGGGCTTCTGAGATATTTTTCTATGAAAATCTTGTCATCACCAAAAGCTTTTTTAGCCTCGTTTTTAGCCTCTTCAAATTCTTTAGGCATATCTTCGGCGCAAAATTTGTTTTATTGGGGAACGAGATAAGATGAAGCA
>URLB01000081.1 GCA_900548595.1 uncultured Eubacteriales bacterium | reverse complement strand
AGACCTTGAGAACCTACATCCATACTTCCCGACTTATCTATTACCATTATCATTGCTAAATCCGGATTTTCAGATTGGGTTTTTATCTCCATATCAACAGGAAGTATTTCTTCAAGAGGCGTATCTGCATATCCTCCCGGACCGTACGAATTTTCCCCACCAACTGTAATAAGACCTCCTCCGGCATATTTAACAAAGCTGTCTGTTGCCAAGATAAACTCTTCGCTCAATTCATCATAAGCAACATCTGCTAAAACAATACTGTCATATGCTATAAGCGAATCATATGATACAGGTGCATCCGTAGGAGAAACACTTTCAACATTAAGTTGTGCAGATTCTAACAACCTTTTCATATTTTCCGCACTTTCGCCTTTTCCTATCACCAATACTGACGGAAGATTTTCAGCATAACAGTATCCATAAACAGAATTGTTCTGATAAAAATTATCGTTTTCAGGCACAATTTCCGCATGGTATGTTATTCCGCCGCCTTTTTCAGCCTTATCAGTAAAAACATACCTGTTTTCACCATCTCTCAAATTAACTTGTTCGTTTAAAACTAAAGACGTTCCTCTGTAAAGGCGAAGATTAGCTTTCTGAGAACCTATTGAATCAACTATAACATTAACGTCATACTCCATGTTAATATTGACATACTGTGGTAAAGCGATTTCTCTTATTCCCGCCTCTTGTTTGACATTACCGCTTACATCATATATAAGTGTCTGGATGTTTTCGTTTTTAAGCATATTTCTTATGGAAACTGCGTCGCCTTTTGTCTCCGAACCATCAGTTATCAGTACGAGTCTTTTCTTCGTATCCTCTTCAAAAACAGACATAGCCTGTTTAATTGCAGATTCAATATTTGTATTTTCTTTTTCGACAGAGGCTGTATCTAAGTTGACATTAACATATTCATCGGTAGGCAAAACAGTTGTAACCGCCCTGCCGCCGAATACCGACACAGCCGTTTTATCCCCGTTTCTCTTTTCTTGTTGAGCTGAGTCTATAAACTCCGCAATTTTCGATGTCGAATTTTTTGTACTGTCAGAAATATCTGCCATAAATAATGTAGTATTATCTCTTGCTTTATCTGTTACAGAAACGCCTGACAGAGATAATATAAGCGTTATAACAGTTATTATGCGTATAAAAGAACTTGTATTTATATATCTATCACTTTTAATATATTTTTTCTTAAAAAATATAAATACAGCTATAATAACGGGAATTAAGATGAGCAAATAAATTTTATCAATGTTTATTTCCACGATATTTCACCCACCATTCTGCAACCAAAGCCAATATTGCCGTTATTATAAGTAATTCCATAATTCCGGATCCACCTTTACCCACGGTGCCGACATTTCCGGTTTCATCCTGACCAAACATGGCATTAAGCTGAGACTCTCCGTCAGTCTTGACATTTACAGCCATGATATTTTGGTCTTCGTTTCCATCAATTTTTTCTGCTTTAATACTATAAAACCCCGGTTCTGACGTATCGGAATAATCTGCGTCTTTAAAAGGAGGCAACAATATTCTTTCTTCTCCAAGTGTATTTACAATAATTATTTGTTCTATATCTGCCGAAGCATTTATATCAAGTTTTTCTCCGCAGTGTATTCCTGTCTGTATTCCACTTCGATTTGGTAAAAACCAATCGGTAAGGTTATAAATCATAATAGGAAATTCTTTAAGAAGCGGTAAATCCGAATTATGTATATCAAATGTAAATATACATATTTTCTGACCGTTATTTTCTCCCCTAATAATCAGCGGCGTTCCATCAGCTTGGCTCTCCGTTACAGCCCATGACGGTCTTTCAACTTCCTTGGCTTCTGATATTATAAAGCTTAAAGTGTTCCCCGATACGAGTTCACTGTTTCCCTCGGAATAACAGTTTAACTGCTTTGTTCCTTTTACATTAACCAACCCATTATCCTCAGGAGGATTAATCATAAATATATTTCCGTCATTAGGTAAATTATTAGGTGTAGTACCATCAAATATGTATAAATCATATCCCGATACATCAGAACTTTCCATTGTGTCAGCAGTCATTTTGTATACTTCTGTTCCCTCAGTCAATTTCAGTGCATTTTCTAAAAATGTATTGTTGTCTGTAACCAATAATATTTTTTCAGTCTTTGCCATATTGACCGCAAGATAAAATGTGTCATCTATCGGCATTATATCCTCAGGTGTTAATGACACTGTAATTTCCGCATTGTTATTATAAATATCTTCAAAAATAATACTTTTCTCGGTATCGGGCTGTATTGTTATATCTCTTACAGCCAGAGCCATATTCCCGTCAAATACAGTTACGGTTTTATAAGCCTCGGCCGTTCCGAAGTTTCTTACATTTACCAACACATTCCCTTCCGATGCCGAAGCCAAAGTTATAGCACAGTTTTCAGTATTTTTACCTGCATAAAATATATTTGCGTCCAATTCATCAACACAGTTCTTATCGTCTGTAAAAATATATACTCCTGCCGAAGTCTTAGCTGCCTCAGAAGCTATAATACCGTTAAGCGTGTCTTTATCGATTCCTCCGTAGGTTTGTCTTACAGATTTAACAACAGATAACGCCTCTCCTTTATCATTTCCCGGTCCATAGGCAATGTATGGGTTATCACAAGCGGTAATTACTGTTATATTACTCATAGCCGACGCTGATTTTATTAATTTTTCTGCGCGTTCCTTAGCATATTCCAGACGTGTTTGTCCCATATCCTCCGCAGACATACTTGCGGAAGCATCAATTACGACTACATAATTATATGCCTTTCCAAATGCTGAAATATAAGGTCTTGATGCAGCAAGACCTAATGATGTTACGGCTACAATCTGCAAAATCAGAGGAATACTTTTTTTCAGCTTTTGCCAAGGTTTAGATTGTACACTTGTATCAGCTGCCCTTTCCCACAAAAACGTACTTGGTATATGTACGTCTTTTTGTTTGCGTTTCAGCATATGGAGAATTATGACTGCCGGTACGGCTATTAATGATATAAGACCCAAAACATTAAAAAATCCCATAGCTTTCTCCTAAGTTTATTTTTCAAGACCGGAAAAATACTCCGCTATTACTTCCTTCATTCCATATGGTATATTCCCGTTTTCAGTTTCTTTAAGAGCCTGATTTTTATAATCGACTACTACTTTATCATACGGTACGCTCTGACCGTTTACTCCTCCGGATTGTGTCTCGGAGTAAGTGACTTCTCCTTCATCAGTTTGCTGTGATTGAAGTTGTTGTTCTTCTCCGGCAATATTTTCGGCATTTCTTGTAAACACCTTTTCGGCTTCACTATGTCCGAATCCTCTGCCGTTTCCACCGTTTCCGGATCCGCTTCCGTTATTTCCGTTTCCTGCTCCTTCTCCCTGTCCGTTGCCTTCCCCTTGACCGCTGCCATTTCCTCCGGTTTCACCCTGTCCGTCGGAAGCTCCTTGTCCTTCATTACCACTTTGTCCCGTAGTTCCGGCTTGGGACGAGGCGTTTCCGTCCGAATTAGGAGTACTTGTCGCAGTTTTTCCTGTTCCGTCGCTTGCTTTTGCCAATGATGAGGCTGTTCTGTTTACAGATGATGAGGCAGACATGCTTTTATTTAAAGCAGACTCGGCAACTGAAGACAATGTCTCGTTTAATTTATCTGTATCCCCTTCTTTTGCTGCTTCTTCGGCTTCCTCAAGAGCTTTTTTAAGTTCCTCATCATTTAATTTTTCCGCTAATTCAGAAAGCTGTTCCGCTAGTTTGGCAAGTTCCTCATCTGTCATAGACGATATTTCTTTCGATAATTCGGTCATTGCTTTTTGAAGAGCTTCGGAATTATTCAGATCCATTGCCGATGACAATCCGTTTCCTTTTGACAAATCCGAAAAAATATTTTTAATATTGTTTTTATCCTCCAAGGCTTCATTTTCTAATTTTTTAAGTTCTTTCTGGGCTTCGTTTATAATTTTTTTAGCTTCTTTTGAGTCTTTTGCCTTTTTAAGGTTTTTATTCAGATTCTTCAATATTTTGTTATATTCCTCTTTAAACGAATCGGATAATTTTTCATCGTTATTTATATTTTTTTTCACTTCTTCCGCTTCCTTAAGAGCCTGCTCGGTTATCGGCGTCTGAACATAAATTCCTGCGTCGGGTGCAAATCCAGTAAGGCATGACGCTGCCAACATAATGGCTGTAATTACAGCAAGTTTTTTCGGATACGTTATTTTATACTTTGCCGCAGGATTACAGCTCTTTGCAATTTTTACAGCGTCCTTTACTGCTAAATCCTCCATCAAAGTCTCTTTGTCGCTATCCCTAAGTATTTCATAAGCCGTTATAAGACGTTCATCGCAGCCAAGTTTGTCGCCTTCTTCAGCCGCTTTATAGTATGTTACTTTGTATTTTACAAGGGCAAGAAACAGTCCGACAGCTACAGAAAGTGCAAGAATAACCGAACATATCACAATTTTATTCGGAATAAAAATAAATTTTGCAGCTACAAGAATAATAAAATCTATTGCCGCTCCGACAGATAATGTTTGTAATAATCTGTATATAAGGTTATTAACGGTTATCTTTTTTTTCAAAGGCTTAAGAAGCTTAATAAAGTCCTTCATAGCATATCACCCTTTTTTAGAAATCTTTCTTATTCTAAAAGCCGATAAAATCAAAAACAATCCTATTATTAAAATAAGTACGACAGTATTTATAACCCACATAGGCACATTTGTCGTTATAGGCGAGTGTGTCGTTCCGAAATAGTTGGAATAGTCCAATATGTTAGCCATAAAATTACTTCCGGTCTGTTCACATATTATACTTATAAGTCCGATTGCCGGGTTAAACGACAGCATAATCAATCGGAATATAAGCGGCAACGGTACTTGATAATAACTACCGTACAGAGAACAAACAATAACATAAAATACCATTGTCCCTCCACACAATAATCCCGTACATATATATGTAAATACCATTGAAGTTACCGTCTTTTTAAAAACCGTTGAAAAAAATATCGAAATTGCTCCAAATGCTCCGCATATTAAAAGCATATATGCCGTTACGGCAAATATATACGATATACTTGTTCCTCCGAAATACATTATTAATGCAAATATAGGCATTGTTGAAATTATAGTAAGCGCTATCAGAGAAAGTCCCGATAAAAATTTACCTGTAACAATAGAAAGCGGAGACATTTTTGTTACTAAAAGTAAATCCAATGTCTGTCTCTCTCTTTCACCGCTTATACTTCCGGCCGTAAACGCAGGCGTCATAAGAAGAACAAGAACAAGCTGTAAAACCGTAAGTCCGATATATACGTTTATCATTGAAGCCGGGTCAAAGCTCGCATTATATGAATTGTACATAAACTGCCATATTGCTATAGCCGCCACTATTGTTACAATAAGGACATATCCCGCAACAGCATAAAATATTTTCCAGTTTCTCAAAGTTGTCTTTGCTTCTCTTCTCAGTACAGGATTAATCATTTTTCTCACCTCCGGTAACCGTCATAAATATTTCCTCAAGATTTCCTTCATTTTCTGCGAAAGAATAAATAGGTATTCCATTCATGATTATATTACGAAGGATTGATATAAGATTATCGTTTGTTCCTTCAAAAGCAAATTCCACATTATCTGTATTTTCGGTTATTTCTTTAACCGTTGACTGTTCTTTTAGCAAACGTATAAGATTTTCTTTGCCGTTTGAAAGTTTTACCTTAACCAGTCTCTTCTTATTTATGCGGTTCATTATTTCATTTACGGTTCCCTGCGTTACCAGTTTACCGTGGTCTATTATACCTATCTCAGAACACATTTCCGCAAGTTCGGGAAGAATATGAGAACTTACAATAATTGTTTTTCCCATTTCGCGAAGTTCCTTAAGTATTTCTTTCATCTCTACTCTGGCTCTCGGGTCAAGTCCCGATGCGGGCTCGTCAAGTATTATCAACTCGGGATCATGTATAAGACTTCTGGCAAGGCAAAGACGCTGCTTCATTCCTCGCGAAAGAGAGTCGACATACGTATCTTTTTTGTCGGTTAGATCGACAACTTCAAGAAGGTTGTCAATCAGAGTTCCCCGTTCCGCATAAGGTATATAATATGTTCCGGCATAAAAATCCATATATTCACTTACCTTAAGGTCATCGTATACACCGAAAAAGTCAGGCATATAACCTATTTTATCCCGTATACTTTTGGGATTTTTAAGTATATCCTCGCCGTTTATATAAATACCACCGGAATCGGCTTTAAGAAGTCCCGCCATAATTTTCATTGTCGTTGTCTTTCCCGCTCCGTTGGGGCCGACAAATCCAAATATAGAGTTTTCCGTTATGTTCATGGACAGCGAATCAAGGGCTGTAAATTTCCCGTATTTTTTATTAAGTTCAAGTATTTCCGGCATAATTATCTGCCCCCTTTCAAACTAAGTTTAGGAAGCGTTACATAAGTATCACTGTACACTTCCGCTCCCAACATAATTTTTCTGTCTTTTGAAACGTATTGGTTTGGATTATTTACTAAATCCGCGTCTTTAAGATTTTCCCATGCCTCTTTAGCATAATTATAGATTTGCGGCTCTTCTCTAAACGCATCGTAGTTATCCCATATAACATCCATAGATTTTATGTTATCCGAGAAAGACAAGTCGTATGTGCATCTTAAATAATCAGATGACATTGTATAGAGCTGATAATAGTTAAGGTCAAGCTGTGAATCTTCTGTTTCATTATTAAGATAAATTTCATCAGGGAATATATATCCGGCAGGTATATCATAACTATCGGATGCAGAAAGCTCTGTTTCAAATGTTTTCACATACATGTTTTCCCAGTTTTCGTTAGCTGCTTTTCCGTTTATTCTTTTTTCTCCGTCTATCAGCCTCTTCTCGCTGAACGCCGCAACTGTTACTTCAAATCCTTTTTCACGTAAATCATATCCTCCGTCAAAGACTATTGATCTAAACAAATTAAATCTCTGTTCCGTTTTATATGCCTCTGTAGCTGACATTCCCGTTCTGAATACCATGCTGTCCTGGTACATATTTTCTTCAAGTCCATAGAACATCTGTCTTATAAGTTCATATGAGTTATCATTCCACTTATTATACTCCTCGGCTGAAAGTGGTATTGAAACATCTATGCTTCCTCCTGCTTCTATTCGACCGACTTTCTGGTACTGCCCGGCAACACCTATAACAACATCAAATAAGTCATAGTCAAAATTATTTGTTATTGTTCCGGTAATATTTGAGCCGTTTATTGTAAATTGTCCGTCAAGGAAATTTGATTCTCCGTAATCAATACTTGTATTAAAAGAATTGTCTGCCCACGAATTCTGGTCAAAGTATGTTATTTCCGTAGAATTATCGTCGTTACTTACAGCATATCCGCAAATGCTTTTACTAACATCTCCGTATCCTCTGGGATAGTAAACTCCGTTATTATAAACATAAACATTATCATCCAAAGACAACGTTATATCTCCTTTTTCCGGAGTACGGATTCCGACAGAAATCTGTGTTGTCGGTTTTGCAGAATCCAAATCTGTATAGCTCATAAAATTGACGAGAGCTTCTTTTTGATAACTTGAAGCACTTACGCCGAATATAATTACAGAAAAAACAACCGCTATAACCGGTATTGTGAACCACCCTTTTTCCCTTTTGTCTTTTTTTCTGAGAATTAAGTAACATATAGGGCCAACGACTATTATATATATTGCAAGTATTCCAAGTAATATCATCAGTCGTCCTTTTTCAATAGATGGGAGTCTGTTGACTGAATTTATCATATCGTTATGATAGTAGTAGTTTCTGTCCGCAGAAAACTTTTCAGGCATTGTATTTCTGTAAAATTCCGAGAAGTATTCTACTTTATTTCCCATTGACGCAACAGGATCTGTTCCAAGATCAAAGGAATGAACTATGATTTTACCGTCTCCTAAATTAAGTGTTTTTGTAACGGCTTTTCCTCCTTGAATTTCCGTTTCATTTGCGCCTTCAATTTCTATATCGGCTGTATCTGCCTCTCCTCCAAAGCATAGCGTTGTACCATAACCTTTAAAGTTAAAGTCAAATACGTCTTCAAGGCCATTTAATGTTTTTTCCGCATTCAAACCTGTTCCTATGATAAGCAATCCGCCGTTTTCCGTCCATGTTGTCAATGCTTTTTTCTGTTTATCACTAAGAGATTTAGAGTTAAAGTCATCTATTATAACCGCACTGAAAGAACTTAAAACCTCGGCATTTTCCGGAAATGATTTTTGATTTAAAAAAGATACATAATTTGTTTTATATGTACTTGCTCTTCTGTTATGTATATCTTCACCGATTTTAAGGTTGCTTAAATAGTCGAGATTTCCCGATTTACTGTCTGTCAATACTGCGGTCATTATTTCTTCGGGAGTTATCGGCTTTACAGATTTATTAAAAGAAAGCTCTAAATTTCCATTACTATCTAAGATTTTTACATTTATATATGAGGACGGTGCTTGTGGGAAAATTGTGAAATCATATTCTCCCGCCCCACCTGATACTATATCTATTTCCTTTGTATATTTAACATATGTTGAAGGAGAATACACCGCGTCTATATTTGTATACGCTTTTATTTCAACAATACCCTTAAAATCTTCGCCATTATTATATACCGTTAATTTTAGAGGGGTTTGCCTATTTACCATATAAACGTCATCATAACCTACGCTTACATTTACCTCCAAAGTATCGCTTTCGATAGCTTTATCCTCTTCCTCAAGTTTTGTTTCTGTTGTACCCTCTGTAACTTCTCCTGTCATCTCATAATACACCATTGATGAACTTGCGGCATTGTATGTAGAAGCAAAAATCGGAACAACACAGCTTAGAACCATGGCTAAAATTATAAGTATTGCAATAATCGCCATAATCTTATTTGAGCCCTTTTTGTCAGAAACTTTCTTCATTTTTCAACCCTCCCGATTATATATAAAAACAATACTGCCAAATACAGTAATATTATTAACATAATTATACTTTCGCAACTACATTAAAAGCCATTAATAAATTCTTAATTTTTATAAACTTTTTAATGCTTTGAGTTATTGATATTTTAGGCTTTCTCAGCTATTCTTATTTTATTATGTTCCTATGTCCCACTGTTTTAAAATCATGTGTGATCCGGTTGAGTTTACGCCTAATATAATTATATTTATTATCACTGTGCAGACTGTAATTTACATATATTTGTATTTTTCTTGACCATATATTTAATATTAAAACTGATTAATTTGCATAATACATAGTAGTATGATATACTTATAAAATAGTATGAATTGAAAGGATATGTTTTAAATATGCTTATTTCAACTAAAGGTAGATACGGCGTTATGATAATGGTATATCTTGCGGAGAATTATAATAACGGTCATAAACCACTTAAAGAAATTGCTTCCAGTCAGGATTTGTCTGAAAAATATCTTGAACAAATAATAAACCCGCTAACAAAAGCAGGCATGCTTACCAGTTACAGAGGAGCTCAAGGTGGCTATGCTCTTTCAAAGCCTCCTACCGAAATAGCTGTCGGAGATATACTTCGTATATTGGAGGGTTCTCTTGCACCTGTATATTGTGTAGCCGAAAACGGTGAAACATGTGATAAGCTTAAATCATGTAATTCTGTAGTAGTATGGAAAAAAA
>URLB01000080.1 GCA_900548595.1 uncultured Eubacteriales bacterium | reverse complement strand
GTGTTTTAGTATTTGCAAAAGGTGATAAAGCTGATGAAGCTTTAGCAGCCGGAGCTGATTTTGTAGGCGCAGAAGATCTTATCCCTAAAATCCAGGGTGAAAACTGGTTCGGATTTGACGTTGCCGTAGCTACTCCCGATATGATGGGCGTTGTTGGACGTCTCGGACGTGTACTCGGACCTAAAGGCTTAATGCCTAACCCTAAGGCCGGTACAGTAACAATGGACGTTACAAAGGCTATCCAGGACATCAAAGCTGGTAAGATTGAATACCGTCTTGACAAAACAAACATCATTCATGTTCCGGTAGGTAAGGTTTCTTTCGGCACAGAAAAGTTACTCGAAAACTTCCAGACTCTTATGAGTGCTATTATTAAGGCAAAACCGGCAACTTCAAAGGGTCAGTATCTTAAGAGTGTTGTTATCTCTTCTACAATGGGCCCCGGAATCAAAATCAATCCTGCAAAAATCAGCGAGTAATTGTTGACAAAGATTGATTTTTGATATATAATCAAACAGTTGAATATTGCCGCAGACAGCAGGTGCGAAAGCATAAAGGACTTTGTCCTGCCCGCCGAGGAGACTTGTATTAAGAGTATTTTACTCCCCTGTGTCTGTGATTGACCCAGGGGATTTTCTTATATAAGACTTTGCGTGCCGAAGGAGTTATCCGCAGGCAGACACCAGGCAATTAATAATTTTCCTATATAAGGAGGAGGTGTTAAAATGGCAAAGGTTGAAGCAAAACAGGCCGTTGTTAACGAAATTAAAGAAAAACTTGACAAGTCTGTATCACTTGTACTTGTAGACGCAAGAGGTCTTACAGTAGGCGAGGACACAGATTTAAGAAAGCAGCTCAGAGAGGCTGGCGTTGATTACAAAGTTTACAAAAACACAATGATCAACTTCGCTATCCAGGGAACACAGTTTGAGGGACTTTCACAGTACCTTGAAGGACCTACAGCAGCAGTTTTCTCATATGATGAAGCAACAAAAGGCGCAAGCATCATAAAGAAGGTTTCCGAAACAGCAAAGAAGCTTGAGTTTAAAGCAGGCGTTATCGAAGGAATCGTATATGACGCAGAAGGCATGAAGGCTATCGCCGATATCCCTTCAAGAGAAGTTCTTATCTCGAAATTACTTGGCAGCTTCAAGAGCCCTATCTCTACTTTCGCAAGAGTTATCAATCAGATTGCGGAAAAGAAGGGCGAAGGCGAAGCAGCAGCTGAATAAAAAATTAATCGTTTAATATTATCGGAGGTGCTATAAAATGGCAAAATTAACAATCGAAGAAATACTCGCAGCTATTGACGAACTTACAGTTATCGAACTTAACGACCTTGTTAAGGCAGCAGAAGAAAAATACGGCGTATCAGCAGCAGCTGGCGTTGCAGTTGTAGCAGCTGGCGGTCCTGCAGCAGGCGCAGCAGAAGAAAAGACAGACTTTGACGTAGAACTTACAGAAGTTGGCGCAGAAAAGATCAAAGTTATCAAGGTAGTTAGAGAAGTAACAGGCCTTGGTCTTAAGGAAGCTAAAGAAGTTGTAGACGGCGCTCCTAAGGTTATCAAAGAAGCAGTAGCTAAGGAAGATGCTGAAGCTATGAAAGCTAAACTTGAAGAAGTTGGCGCTAAGGTTACACTTAAGTAATTTAACAAATTTGAGCGGAAAGGTTTTACTTTCCGCTTATTTTTATTATGACTGTTATATAAATGTCTGCGTACAAAGGATAAATGTGCTTGCATTAAAATTTTTATTGGATTTTTACATTATTTTGAACATAGAATGAGCTAAAATTTAATAATTTTGTGGATATATAAAATTTTTTTTGAATTTAAAAATATTATTTGATTATGTTTGTTGATTTTTTATGTCAGCCGATTATGTTTGTTGGTGTAATATACTACATGGCAATATATGCGATTACTTGACTAAAAGTGTTTTACATTGATATAATTACCAAAAAGCTAGGAATTGTATACAGCGTTAAATTTATAGATATTATTTTATAAATTTAACGGCGTATATAAAATTGAAACTGGGGCAAGTTGTCCATCTGCATGGCTGTAAGCCATGTTTTTTTCTTCTTTATTTACGCTGATTACACGTTAATTTTTAATACATTTTAAGGAGGCTTTTTTCAATGGAAAGAGTTTATAATTTTTCAGCAGGACCATCAATGTTACCTCTTGAAGTGCTTGAGAAAGTACAGAAGGAGCTTGTCTGTTACGGCGATTCAGGCATGTCGGTAATGGAGATGAGTCATCGATCTAAGCCTTTTGAGAAGATTATACAGAGCGCAGAGGCAACTCTTCGTGAACTTATGAATATACCTAACAACTACAAAGTGCTTTTTTTACAGGGCGGCGGTTCTACACAGTTTGCTATGATACCGTTAAACCTTATGAATAAAAATAAGAAGTGCGATATCGTTCTTACAGGACAGTGGGCTAAAAAAGCTAAATCAGAAGCTTCTAAATACGGAAAAGTAAATGTGGTTGCTTCATCTGAAGATAAAGTTTTCAATTACATACCCGAACTTGACAAGAGCAAGTTTGATCCCGAAGCAGATTATTTTTACATAACATACAATAACACTATATACGGAACAAGATATACTACTCTTCCTGACACAGGAAACGTGCCCCTTGTTACGGATATTTCATCTATTATACTTTCTGAAGAAATCGACGTAAGCAAATTCGGTCTTCTTTTTGCAGGAGCACAGAAAAACGTAGGACCCGCAGGCGTAACGGTTGTTATAATCCGCGATGATCTTATCGGAAACGCTATGGACATAACACCTACGATGCTTGACTACAAAACACATGCAGACAATGATTCTCTTTACAATACTCCTCCTACATTTGCTATTTATGTGGCAGGTCTCGTATTTGAGTGGGTAAAAGAAAGAGGCGGCGTAAAGGCTGTACAGGAAATTAATGAGAAGAAAGCTTCAATCCTTTATGATTTCCTTGACGCAAGCGACTTCTTCAAAGGCACTGTTGTACCTAAAGACCGTTCTCTTATGAACGCGCCTTTTGTACTTCCTACGGAAGAACTTAACGCTAAATTTATTAAAGAAGCTACAGCGGCAGGATTTGTAAACCTTAAGGGACACAGAACTGTAGGCGGAATGAGAGCAAGCATGTACAATGCAATGCCTATCGAAGGCGTGCAGAAGCTTGTTGACTTTATGAAGAAGTTTGAAATGGAAAATAAATAATCTGGGGGAAGAGCAAATGTATAATGTGTTGACATTGAATTCAATTTCTGAAGTCGGTTTAAATAAACTTAATCCTAAAAAATTCGTTGTAGGAAACGATATTGTAAATCCTGACGGAATAATTTTAAGAAGTTATGATATGCATGAAATGGAGTTGCCTGAAGCGCTTGTTGCGGTAGCCAGAGCCGGCGCAGGCACAAATAACATTCCTATCGATAAATGCTCTGAAAAGGGTATCGTAGTATTCAATACTCCGGGAGCAAATGCAAATGCTGTAAAAGAGCTTGTACTTACGGGAATATTCCTTTCATCAAGAAAGATTGTCGAGGGTATAGAGTGGGCAAAATCACTTAAGGACAAAGACAATGTTGATAAGCTTGTTGAAAAAGGCAAGGGTCAGTTTACAGGCCCTGAAATCAAAGGAAAAAAACTCGGTGTAATCGGTCTTGGCGCAATCGGAGTACTTGTTGCAAACGCAGCGGTAAACCTCGGCATGGAAGTATACGGATATGATCCTTTCCTTTCCGTAGACGCAGCATGGAGCCTTTCAAGTGAAGTTAAGAGAGCGGGAACAAAAGAAGAACTTGTTTCGGAATGTGATTATATAACAATTCATGTTCCTCTTAACGACAGCACGAGAGGAATGTACAACAAGGAACTTTTTGATATTACAAAGAAAGGCGCTCGTCTTCTTAACTTTGCAAGAGGCGGACTTGTTAATACGGCAGACCTTAAGGAAGCCATTGAAAACGGAATTATTACAGAATATATTACAGACTTCCCCGATGCGGACGTTATTGCACTTGACAATGTAATCTGTATACCTCATCTTGGAGCTTCTACACCTGAAAGTGAGGAAAACTGTGCGGAAATGGCAGCCATTGAGCTTAAACAGTATATTGAATACGGTAATATTAAAAATTCAGTAAACTTCCCAGCTTGCAGCATTCCTTACACAGGAAAAGCTAGAATAGCGGTGCTCCATGAAAATATTAAAGGTATGGTCGGAGCTATATCAAATGTTCTTTCGGACGAAGGACTTAATATTGATAACATGGTAAATAAGAGCAAAGGCGAATGGGCATATACGCTTATTGACCTTGATACGTTCAACGGCAGAGCAAATGAAGTTGTTGAAAAGCTTAATGCTGTTGAAGGAATAAGAAAGACAAGAATAGTTAAAGAGGCTTAAAAGGAGCTGCGATATGGCTGTTATAAAACAATTTAGAGCTATAAGACCGACGCCGGAAATGGCTGAAAGAGTTGCCGCGCTTCCGTACGATGTTGTAAACAGTGAGGAAGCAAGGGAAATGACGGCTGATAATCCGTTTTCGTTTCTTCATGTGGATAAGGCCGAAATAGACCTTCCTAAAGACATCGATATATATTCACCGGAAGTTTATAAAAAGGCGAAGGAAAATCTTTACGGAATGATAGAAAAAGGAATACTCGTTCAGGATGATAAGCCTATGCTTTACATATACGAACTTACGATGAACGGAAGAAGCCAAACGGGAATTGTAGGCTGCGCTTCAATAGACGAGTATTTAAACGGAACAATAAAGAAACATGAGCTTACGAGAGAGGACAAGGAGCAGGACAGAATAAGACACGTTGATATATGCAACGCCAACACAGGTCCGATATTCCTTGCATACCGTACGGAAAAGCGTATTTCCGATATTGTCGAGAAAATAAAAAAAGGTTTACCCGTATATGACTTTGTTGCCGAGGACGGAATAAAACATAGAGTATGGGTAATAGATAAGACGGAAGATATAAACGATATTACAGAATTGTTTAAAGATGTTCCGAACCTTTATATTGCCGACGGACATCACAGAAACGCTTCGGCGGCGAAGGTAGGCGTTAAAAGAAGAGCTGAAAACCCCGAATATACGGGCGATGAGGAATTTAATTATTATTTAGCGGTATTGTTCCCGTCGGATCAGCTTAAAATAATGGACTATAACAGAGTTGTAAAAGACCTGAATGGAATGTCGGAAAAAGAATTCATTGAAAAACTTTCCGAAAAGTTTGATATAAAGGAAACAGAAGGAAGAGCAAAGCCTAAAAAACAATATGACTTCGGTATGTATATGGATAAAAAATGGTATATGCTCACGGCTAAGGACGATATAAAATCAGATGATGTTGTAAAAGGTCTGGACGTATCTATTCTTCAAGATAATGTACTTATACCGATATTAGGTATCGGCGATATAAGGACTGACAAAAGAATTGATTTTGTAGGAGGCATACGCGGACTTGAAGAGCTTGAGAAGAGGGTTGACAGCGGAGAAATGAAAGTGGCTTTCGCCATGTATCCGACTTCGATTGACCAGCTTATGAGTATTGCCGATGAAAACAAAATTATGCCGCCGAAATCGACATGGTTTGAGCCGAAATTGAGAAGCGGTTTGTTTATACATTCCTTAGAGTAAAAATCGAAAAATGTACAAATAATAGTGATGTGCCGATTACTGACACATCACTATTTGTTTTAGGAGGGAATTTTGATGAGCAAATTCGTAAACGGATTAATAACAGGCGGAGTAGCGGCTGCTGCCGGAGCTTATTATCTTGTTAAAAACAAAGATAAGGGTCGCCATATGATAAGA
Organism: uncultured Eubacteriales bacterium; assembly: GCA_900548595.1. GTDB lineage: Bacteria > Bacillota > Clostridia > Lachnospirales > Anaerotignaceae > Metalachnospira. The sequence goes on along the minus strand of URLB01000080.1, from coordinate 3,914 downwards.
GAGAGCAGAGAGGTTTTGGATAAAGCCGAAACATGCTTGGACAAAGCCGAACAAAAAATGTTTTAACGATTGAAAAAAACGGCGGCAGAAAAATAAACTGCCGCCACTAATACATATTGAGCATGGGAATAAAATGAAGTGAAGAACTATATGACGGGAAGTCGGTTATATTCAATATGGCTTTAATTAATGTCAGCCTTGATTTTCCTTTACTTTTTTGCTTTCACAGTATAATATAATTAGGATGATAATATTTTTGGAGGGTATGAAATGGAAGTAAGAACTAGGTTTGCACCCAGCCCTACAGGCTATATGCATATCGGAAATTTAAGAACGGCTTTATATGAATATCTTATTGCAAAATCAAAGGGCGGAAAATTTATTCTGCGTATAGAAGATACCGACCAGGAAAGAAAGGTTGAAGATTCGGTAGACGTAATATATAAAACATTGGAAATGACAGGTCTTAAACATGATGAAGGTCCTGATGTAGGCGGCGAATACGGTCCTTATATTCAGAGCGAAAGAATGGGAATGTATATGAAGTACGCATTGGAACTTGTGGAAAAGGGAAAAGCGTACTACTGCTTCTGTACTAAAGAAAGACTTGACGCACTTAAAGAAAGCAACGAGCACGGAGACGCTTTTGCGCGCTATGACAGACACTGTCTTAACCTTTCAAAAGAAGAGATAGAGGCAAACCTGAAAGATGGAAAACCTTTTGTTATACGTCAGCTTATGCCAAGAGAAGGAACAACGTCTTTTAACGATGTTGTTTACGGAACCATAACTGTTGATAACAATGAGCTTGATGACCAGATACTCATAAAGTCAGACGGATTCCCAACATATAACTTTGCAAATGTTGTAGATGACCACACAATGAACATAACCCATGTTGTAAGGGGAAGCGAGTATCTTTCATCAACACCTAAATATAACCTGCTTTATGACGCATTCGGCTGGGACGCTCCGGAGTATATACATCTTCCTCCCGTTATGAGAGATGCACAGCATAAGCTTTCAAAAAGGCACGGCGATAAATCGTTCGAGGATCTTGTTAACGAAGGCTATCTTGTTGACGCTATAGTAAACTATATAGCGCTTCTCGGCTGGAGTCCTTCGGATAACCAGGAAATATTTACGATGGACGAGCTTATTGAAAAATTCGATATATCGGGCATAAGCAAATCTCCGTCTATTTTCGATATAAAGAAACTTACATGGATGAACGGCGAGTATTTTAAGATGATGGATTTTGACAAGTATTGGGAGATTGCCGAACCTAAACTTAAAGAAGCTGTTAAGACGCCCGGTATAGATCTTAAATTTGTCGGAGAGCTTTTAAAAACAAGACTTGAGACGCTCAACGATATTCCGTCATTAATTGATTTTATTGATGAGCTTCCCGAATATTCAACGGAACTTTATATCCATAAGAAAATGAAGACTACAGAAGAAATAGCGTTAAGCAGCCTTAAGCTGGTGCTTCCCGTACTTGAAAAACAGGAGAAATGGGACAATGACAGCCTGTATGAAAAACTTATGGAGCTTGCAAAGGAAAACGGACTTAAAAACGGACAGATACTTTGGCCTGTAAGAACAGCACTTTCGGGAAAACCGTCGTCTCCGGGCGGAGCAACAGAACTTGCGGTTATACTCGGTAAAGAGGAAACGTTGAAAAGAATCTCGACGGGAATAGAACTGCTTGAAAAATAATATCTTCTTAAAAACTTAATAATGTATATATAAAGCTCCGAACAAAGATCTATTTAAAGACTTGAAATACAAATTTGACGTTCGGGGCTTTTAGTTTTTAAAAGTGTGATTTTATTACTTTTATCTTAAAAAATATGGCTTATGTTGACACATTGGGGAATGAATTGTAAAATAAAAAGATAAATTATAGTATAATGGAGCATTATGTAAATAGTCAAATGTTGACACATATATACTATCGGAGGGATAATAGAACATGGACGATAACATGAATGACAACATGAACAATATGGATAACACTGAAAACGAAAATGAAAGTGTTGACCAGTCTTTCGGATCAAGCGAATATTATAAAAAATTATATGACGATATGCCGGAAGATGTTGCCGAAATGCTTATAGGAACACATCCGCTTATGAGAAAGGAAGTAAGCGATGAACTTACACACAGCATTAAAATAAGATCGGCAAGAAAGAAAAATCTCAGAGCCGTATCTGACGAAGATTATGCAGGCGAGGAGACGGAAGAGGCAACGGAACATACAGATAATCAGGAAGAGTATGAAACTGTTTCAGCTTCAAAAGATCCTGTCGAAGATGAATACGACGATGTGCCGGAAGAGGATATGGGCGAATATGTAGGCGATATTACAAACTTTACAAAAGGACTTGTAACGCCTTCATCTAAAAAACAGAGAGCCGAAGCAATCGAAAAAACCGTTTCGGAAGAGCCTAAAAGCGAAGATGATATTACAGCGGAACAGATTGCCAAAATGCTCGGCGGAGTTGACGTAGAGCCTGTAGACGAAAGCGAAATGGAGCAGTTTGAGGAAGACGACTACGAAGAAAGACCGAGACATAAGGTGAAAAAAGAAGAAAGAACGGAAAGACCGGAAAGACCGAGAAAGAAACGCAGATCTATAGACGAAAAGGAACTTGAAATTTCCAATATAGAAAAACAGGCTAACCTTAACGAATTGTTCCGTGAGGATGATGACTATTATGATGAAAAGCATTCCGGATTCAGCGTTGCGAGAATAGTTGCGATAATTGCCGCTGTAGTTGTGCTTGCTTTCTTTATTTATAAAGTAGCTTCTCTTTCCGGACAGGTTACAAAGCTTAACGAACAAATAGAAACATATAAAACTATGGAGACCGAATACGAACAGATGAAGCTTGATAATCTCAGCCTCACAGAGCAGGTAGAAAGCCTTAAGGATCAGCTTGGCGGAAATACATCGGGGGAAGGCACAAACGGCGAGAATACGGAAAATACTCAGAATACAGAAAATAACGGCACAACTTCAAACAATAATTCCGGAAGCGTACAGGCGAATACAAATACAGGTTCAAAAACATATACGGTTCAGGAAGGAGATACGTTCTGGGGTATTGCCACAAAGATGTACGGCAACGGTTCTTATTATGAAAGAATTCTCAAGGCAAACGGTCTCACGGAAAATGATAAAATCAAAGTGGGTATGACTCTTACAATACCCGCAGCATAATTCGGAGGGGTATAATGTACCTTGACTTGGAAGGAATGACTCTGTCCGAGCTTAAAGAAGAAGCAAAAAATCTCGGAATAAAAAGAGTGACAGGGATAAAAAAAGATGAATTAACCAAAAGCATTAAAATAGCCATACATGAAAAAAATCTGGTGGAAGCTGCGGAGAAAGCTCAGGATAAAACGCCTGAGCCTCCCGAGCCGGAAGGTGATGAAAGCGAAGGTATTCTGGAAATAATGGCTGACGGATACGGCTTTCTGAGAACCAAAAATTTTGAACAGGGAGATAATGATATTTATATCTCCCAGTCTCAGATAAGGAGGTTTAACCTCAGAACCGGCGATAATGTAAAGGGTATAACAAGACAGGCAAGAGAGGGCGAAAGATACGGAGCGCTTCTTTATGTAAAAAGCGTAAACGGCGACAACCCGCAAAAGGCTGTTGGCAGACCCGTATTTGAAAACCTTACGCCGATATATCCGTGTGATAAACTGAAGTTGGAGACGTCAAAGGACGAAATAAGCGGAAGGATTATAGACCTTGTAGCCCCCATAGGAAAGGGACAGAGGGGTATGATAGTCGCTCCGCCGAAAGTGGGAAAAACAATACTTCTCACAAAAATGGCAAATGCCATAACAAAAAATCACAAAGAAGTAAGCCTTATAATGTTGCTTATAGACGAGAGACC
>URLB01000079.1 GCA_900548595.1 uncultured Eubacteriales bacterium | reverse complement strand
CTATCCATGATACAGTTCATGAAATGGCAAGAGACGAAGCTAGACACGGAAAAGCATTCGAAGGACTTTACAACAGATACTTCAAGTAATTTAAAAATCTTAGCCGCCGTTTTATAAAACGGCGGTTTTTTATTAAAGCAAAAGGAGGATTTTAATAATGGATCAAAAAGTTGCTTCTCTCATAAACGAACAAATAAACAAAGAATTTTACAGCGCATACCTTTATCTCGATATTGCAAATTATTATATTGACAATAATCTTGACGGATTCGGCAACTGGTATAACATTCAGGCTCAGGAAGAGAGAGATCACGCCCTCCTCTTCATCAAATACCTTCAAAACAATAGTATAAAAGTAACTCTTGAAGCGATAGATAAGCCATGTGAAGAATTTAAAAATTTTGCGGAGCCGCTGGACATAGCTTTTAACCATGAAAAATATGTTACAAGCCTTATAAATAATATCTATGAAGCGGCATACAATGTAAAGGATTTCCGAACAATGCAATTCCTTGACTGGTTTATCAAAGAGCAAGGTGAAGAAGAGGCAAACGCAGATGCCCTTGTAAATAAGTTTAAAATATTCGGTGACGACCCGAAAAGCCTATATCTCTTAAACCAGGAACTTGCAGGGCGTGTATATGCCGCTCCGTCCCTTGTAATTTGAAAATACTCTCTTTATATAAAAAGCAGTGATAATAAATTACTGCTTTTTTCTTTGTTTATATAATGTTTATTAGTGGCATTTAATTTATAATGCAAAATATACGGTTTAATGGTATAATTACCGCATAAAAAGGCGGTGAACCATAATGGAAAACAATATGCAACCGAACGATGAATTAAACGGTCTTATAAAAAAAGTAAAACGTCAAAAACGTATTATTGTTATTCTTTTCGGAATACTTGTTTTGACGGCTTTGATTCTTGCGGCAGTAGTATATGATAATTATGACTACTTGATATTTAAAAATATAATGACAAAAGGCTATTTATATGAGGACAGTATACAAAATATTGTAGATAGTGAAACAGAGCAAACGGAAAGCGATATAGCGACTTATTTTGACGACGCCGTAATTAATATTTTTATGGAAAGACTTCATGAGGAAAACGGAGATGTATACAGTCATTTATACCTTCCCGCTCAATATACCGCAAAAATAACAAATGACAAAGAAATAGGCAACAGCTGCGAGTGGTTTGAGTTTACGGATAACTCCGCTTATCTTTCAATAAGAAATTTTACAGATGAATCGGCTGATTTTGTATTTGAAAACGCAGAAAAAATTTCTCAGTACCCTATTCTTATATTAGATTTGAGAAGTAACCCCGGAGGATATATTTCGTCTGCCGTATCAATAGCCGATATGTTTTTGGATAAAGGGGATGTTATATCGCGTGAAACGTCTGAAATGGAATTTCTATCACGGACAAATATATCCGAAAATGCTCCAGTATTCGATTTTGAAAAAATAATAATTTTACAGGATGAAAATACGGCTTCTTCATCTGAAATACTCATAGGAGCTTTAAATGACAATCTCGATAACGTTGTTCTTTTAGGTGAAACTACCTACGGAAAAGGTATAGGTCAAAATACCGTTCCTCTGAAAAACGGCTTTTATTTTATAGCCACAATGTTTTCCTGGGAAACTCCGAACGGAGATAAAATACACGGAAAAGGTATAGCTGCCGACAGAGAATTTACAGTTGAAACTTTAGCCGAAGAACTCGGTATAGCGCCTAAAATTGCCGATTAATTTTTATTTAATACATAAATAACAGCGGCCGATAAAATTATCGACCGCTGTTATTATTCCCAGTCAAAAACAGTTCTGTCTTTGCATAAGTCCTTTGTTAACTCTATATGTCTTTTGTGTTCCGGATGACTTTGATAATTTCTCAAAGCCTCATCATTTTCAAATTCTCCGTAAAGACCGACTTCCGGCATACCGTCTGCAATATTGAAAACGGCTTTCAACTCCGATACGCCTTTTATATCGGAATCTTTTATTTTTTTAACCGAATCGGCTATAAGTCTTTTAATCTCATCTCTGTTCTCATCAGTAACTTTATCGGTAAAATAAAACATGACCAAGTGTTTAATCATTATAATTCACCTTTTATCCTAAAAGCATTCTGTCGTTGGCAAACGCTTCTTTTTTCTTAAGGGAATACAAATTCAGTAAATCATCGAGAGTCATTTTCTCTCTTTCTTCTCCCGATACGTCAAGTATTATTTCTCCCGAATCCATCATTATCGTTCTGTTTCCCGTTTTTAAAGCCGAATTCATATTGTGGGTTATCATCAAAGTTGTAAGTTCATTTCTCTTGACTATTTTGTTTGTTATCTCCATTACTTTTTCAGCCGTAGCGGGGTCAAGCGCGGCGGTATGCTCATCAAGAAGCAGAAGCTTAGGCGTTACGATAGTACACATGAGAAGCGTAACCACCTGTCTTTGTCCTCCCGATAACAGTCCGACCTTTGTTTTCATCCTGTCTTCCAATCCCATTTCAAACTCGGCAAGAGCGCTTTTAAAAATTTCTTTTTCACTTTTTTTCACAGCCATTCCAAGAGGACCCCTTCTGCTTCTGGAATATGCAAGCGCAAGGTTTTCCTCTATTGTCATATTAGGGGCTGTTCCTTTCATCGGGTCTTGAAAAACTCTGCCTATAAAAGCCGCCCTTTTGTGTTCTTTCATAAAAGTAATATCTTTTCCGTCAACCTCTATCTTTCCGCTGTCCAAAAGAAAGTTTCCGCATATTGCATTGAACATCGTAGATTTTCCGGCTCCGTTTGAACCGACTATAGTTACGAACTCTCCTCTTTTCAGATTGAGGCTTAGGCTGTTAAGAGCCTTATGCTCATTCGGCGTGCCTTGTGAAAATATTTTTACGGCATTATCAATTTTAAGCATTCTTACGAGCCTCCTTTTTTATCTTGGATAGAGCGATATTTTGTTTAATAGCCGGTATAGACAATGCAACGGCTACTATTACCGCCGATACAAGTTTCAACGCAAAAGCCGGGAATATATGAGTCGCAGTAGCCAAAGCCATAATATATCTGTAAATAATCGAGCCTACCACAGCGGATATTATTCCGATAGTAACTCCTCTTCTTCCCATTATAACTTCACCGATAATTACGGACGCCAGACCGACAACAAGTATTCCGGCAGATGAATTTATATCCGCAAATCCCTGATACTGCGCCAAAAGTCCTCCCGAAAGTCCTACGCAAGCATTTGAAACGACGAGAGAAAGTATTTTTGTGCTGTCGACATTTATGGACGACGAAGATACCATTGCTTCATTATCACCTGTTGCTCTTATGCAAAGACCGATATGAGTCTTAAAAAACATAATCAAAATAATACATACTGCAAGCGCAAAGCATAATGCGCCGACGCATTTTGCAGGCTCTTTGCCGATTGTCTCAAGCATAGCTACTATTTTACCGAAAATTTCATCTTTTCCGATGAGTGAAACATTTACCGCATTTTTCATCACCGCAAGATTAACCGTATATAATCCGCTCATTGTTATTATTCCCGAAAGTATCGGATGAATTTTGCACTTTGTTTGCAGCACTCCCGTAACTATTCCTGCCAAAGCTCCCGCAACAATTGACATTACAATTCCAAGTCCGTAGTGTCCGTTGACTGCGAACATTGCCGAAACAGCCATTCCGAATGCAAAACTTCCTTCCGTTGTAAGGTCGGGAACATTCAATATTCTAAACGATATGTATACCCCCATAGCCAGTATCCCATACAGCAGTCCGAGCTGTAAAGATCCGAGAAACAGAACCATAAAAATCCCCCTATCGACAAAGTCTTTTACCTAAAAGCCGAGACCCTGAAATTATCAAGGTCTCTTTTAAAAACATTTCATTATTCTACAAAAGTTACTCCCTGAGAATCATCGATTTCGATTCCTAAAGCTTCCATTGTTGTCTTATTTACAACAATTTCCGTGCCTGGTACTTCTAATACGGGAATATCTGCCACAGATTTACCGTTAAGTATTTCAACCGCCATATCTGCGCTTATTGCTCCGATTTCAGTATCGCTTATTGCTATTGTAGCAAAAGCTCCTTCATTAACCATAACTGCCGAGCTGCCGTATACGGGAACTCCGGCGTCCTTTGCGGCTGCCGCAACAACGGGCATAGCGCTTTGAATTACCGAGTCATTTGGAACAAAAACAGCGTCGCATTCCGAACAAAGCTGTTGTGCAGCCTGCTGAACCTCTGATGAATTTGTTACTACTGTTTCCACATATTCCATCCCGTTTGACGTAATATACTCCTTCGCTTTGTCTGCCGTATTTACGGAATTTACCTCGCCTGACGTATAGAGTATTCCGTATTTTTTTACATCAGTATCGACTTTTTTTGAAAACTCGATAATTTCCTCTACAGGTATGGGATTTGATGTTCCCGTAGCGTTTAAATCCGGTTTTTCCATATCTGTAACAACCCCTGCCGAAAGAGGGCTTGATACTGATATAAATACTACAGGTATGTCGCTTTTCATATTTACCATTGCCTGCGCGGAAGGTGTTGCTATTGCCGCAACAAGATCAACTCCGTCCGAAACCATCTGCTGACAAATAGTATTAAGATTTGACGCGTCTCCCTGAGCATTTTTATAAATAAACTCCGTATTGCTGTTATCATATCCTTTTTCATTCATTTCCGCTATAAATCCTTCACGCATATCCGTAAAAGCTCCGTTATCCGCCATCTGAACTATACCAATTTGTGTTTTATCGGTTTCTTGTGATGTTTCCCCACTTTCAGATGATGAAGAGCCGCATGCCGCAGTTCCTAAAACCATAAATGATGATAAAGCTAAAGCCAAAACATTTTTAAATCCTTTTTTCATTATACATATCTCCTTTTCATATAAAATATATTAAAGCGACATATGTCAGTAGTCTGTGCGCTATCAGAATAAAAAAGCCTCGATAAGCAATTGCTTATCGAGGACGAATATACTCCGTGGTGCCACCTCGTTTTGCAGACATTGCCGTCTGCCTTAATCAGATACCAACATATCCTAACCTTTAACGCAGGTATACGTCCGCAGTTAATAAACTTTTCACCACGGCATCTCCCAAACCCATTCCTCAACTATCTCTGTACCGCACTCCCACCGACGGCGGCTCTCTGAAACATATATATGAAGAGTACTATTTTTGTTCACTGAATTTAATGTGATATTACCACAGGCGTATTTCACTGTCAATAGTTTTTTCGTTTTTTATTCATTGTTGCGGTTATAAATGAAATTATTTTTGACTTTTATATAAATTCATCTTATAATCTGTATATGATATTAAGTAAAGGAGAAATCCACCATGCCATCAGTCAAACGACCTATAATGACGATGAAACATCAGATTTATCAAATAATAAAAAAAGAAATATGTAACGGAAACTATGCTGCCGGTCAATGGCTTCAGGAAAAAGAACTGGCCGAACAGCTTAACGTAAGCAGAAGTCCCGTAAGGGAGGCTTTAAAACAGCTTGTGGATGAAGGTTTGGCAATAGAATATCCGAATAAAGGCGTATTTGTAAAAGAATTTACCGTAAAAGATATTGAAGAAATTTATGATGTCAGAATTCTTTTAGAGAGCTATGCTATTAAAAATTCCGTTAAAACGCTTACAAGCAAGAATATTCAGGAGCTTATGGAAACACTTCAGCTCTTGGTAAAATATTATGAAAAGAACGATTTGACGCATTATATAGAGGTAGATACGCAGCTTCACCAGTATATAATCAATCTTGGTGGCAACAGTCTCATCGTTGATACATATAGAAGAATTTATTCTCAATCTCAGCAGTTCAGAATATACTCGTTGACTACGCAAAGACGTTTTGACGACTCCGTTACTGAGCATCGAAGCATAGTAGAAAATATATGCTCAGGCAACTGGAAAGAAGCCGACAGAGTAAACAAAATCCATCTTGCATTGGCAAGAGAAGAAATAATTCAACACTTTGAATCCAAAAAGGCTGTTGAGGAAGAAAAGGAAAACGAATAAAATTTTACACACTTAAAGCGGATAATTATTTTATCTGCTTTTTTATTATATGAAGCATACTCCACTTATAAATGTCAATAGATATTTTTTAATAATATCATTTCATAAATATTAGTATCGAAAAAATCCTCCGCATGATTTTATCATACGAAGGATTTACTTTTTTACAGACACCATACCATACGGATGTGTGTCCTTAAATTTATGAATTTATAATTAGATAACAGGTCCGAGGCACTGGATATCGATTGAAGTTACATACTGAATAGCTTCATTCTTTGTCATTTCGCCGCTGAGTGTACGGATAAGTTTTGCAAATGCTTCTTCTCCTACCTGCTCGATTGTCTTATCTCCGAGAAGGATTGCTCCGGCATTGATGTCCATATCCTCTTTCATGTTTTCATATGTATTAGGGTTACCGCAAATCTTGATTACAGGCATGCTGGGGAATCCCTGCGGCGCTCCTCTTCCTGTTGAGAACATCATACACTGAGCGCCTGTAGCTGCCATACCTGTAAGGATTTCAGGCTCACGTCCCGGCGTATCCTTTATCCAAAGGCCCTTATGGTTTGTAACTCTTTCAGTATATCCAAGCACACCCTGAATAGGTCTTGTTCCTGATTTCATAATAGCGCCAAGTGATTTTTCTTCGATTGAGCTTAATCCGCCGGCAATATTACCGGGTGTAGGCTGTCCTTTTCTCATATCGCAGCCGAGTGATTTTGCTCTTGCTTCCATTTCGTTTACAATCTGGAAAATCTTATCTCCGACTTCTTTTGTAGCTCCTCTTTTAGCAAGAAGATGTTCGCCGCCGATAAATTCCGTAGTCTCGCCGAATATTACTGTAGCGCCTAAGTCAACAAGTTTATCGGCAACATATCCGATTACGCAGTTTGAAGCCATGCCGCTAGTTGCGTCAGAACCGCCGCATTTGATTGACATAACGATGTTTGATACATCTACAGGCTGTCTCTGGATTCCGGAAGCTTCTATTACAAGTCTTCTTGCAATGTCTGTACCTACCTGGATAGCCTTGCTTACGCCGCCGAGTTCCTGTATATGGATAATTTCAACAGGTTTTCCTGTTGCGGAAATTTCTTTAACCATTCTTTCATGGTCTGTTCCTTCACAGCCAAGACTGACAATAAGAACAGCAGCTGAGTTAGGGCTGCATCCTATACTGATAAGCGTATCTGTAACTCTCTCCAAATCGGGAGGAAGCTGACAGCATCCCTGATGATGTAAATATGTAACAGTGCCCATAACCTGATGACAGATTGCGGCAGCTACGTCGTTAGCGCATGTTACGCTCGGTATAACCGCAACGTAGTTACGAGCTCCGACTTTTCCGTCCGGGCGCACATAACCCATAAATTCCATGTTTATTTCCCCTTTCCAACAATTATTATTTCCAGTCTCCACGTCCGCGCATACTGTCTAAGTTATGCACATGTACGTATTCTCCGACTTTTATATCAGCAGTTGCAATTCCGATTTCTTCACCGTATTTTGTGATTATCTCGTCTTTCTTTATGTCTTTTACAGCAATTTTATGACCGTAAGGGACATCTCCTATTACTTTAACATTTTCAGAATTGCCTTTCTTATCACGTACCTCAATAATAGTGCCGTCTGTTATGCCGTTGGCAAATATAGTGGCAACATTATCAAGGTCGTTTACTTTAAGGGCTAAATTAAGGCTCATATTTAGTTCTCCTTTCTTTTTATATCATTCCTTTACAGCAAGAACGCTGACACCGTCGGGAATGACTACAACGCTGGCATCCTTTCCTTTAAGCTGATAAGCTATTTCAAGGGCTTCGTCAGGTGTTGAAGCAGGTATCATGTTTGCTTTTTTAACCATTTCATGGTCAAGGAAAGTTGTTACAAGTATTAATTTATGTTTCTTAAGTATTCTCGCATAAATCTGCGGGCACCACTGTTCAGCTATAGTCTCTTTTGAAGGTATCTTTGAAAGATATTCGTCTATTTCTTCAGGAGTTCCCATTGTTATAAGTCTTTCGAAGTTAGATCCTCCCATACCGTCGCAGCATGAACAGCACATAATTATAACGCCGTCTTCGCCTGCGCATACTTCAGCTGTAGCAACAGCCTTAGGACTCTGGTAAAGGTTCTGGTCAAGAGGGTATCCTCCGTTTGAAGTAACAACTATGTCTCCTGTTACAACAGGACACTGAGACTGGCTTCTGATAAATTCAACGCCTTTTTCATGAGCCTTTTCAAGGTCTCCGGAGAATGCGGCGATTACTTTCTTTTCAGCGTCAAGCGCTACGTTTAAAATAAACTGTACGTTTACAAGTCTAGCAGCCGTTACCATATCCTTATGTATGGGGTTTCCTTCAAGAACGCCTGTTTTTGAATAAGGACTTGCAATAGCAGTATAGCAATGATTTTCGTTTACTGTTGTTGAATTGCATATACCGGGAAGTATGCTCTTTCTTCCTCCTGAGAATCCAGCAAAGAAGTGAGGTTCAATAAATCCTTCCGTAACAAGGAGGTCGCACTCAACTGCAAGCTTGTTGCAGAAAAATTCTGCGCCTGAAGGAAGGTCTCCTACTTTTACAAACTGTTCCGGATCAAAAGCGTTGTTTGCAACAATCTTCTCATTATCAACTATTTCATCACCGAACATATTTCTCTGTTCTTCGTCTGTTGTAGGTCTATGCAAGCCTGTAGCTATAAGAATTGTAATATCAGCGTCGGGATTTCCGCTTCTTATCTCCTTAAGAAGAATAGGAAGTGTAAGTTTGCTGGGAACAGCTCTTGTGTGGTCGCTTGTAACAATAACGATTTTATTTTTTCCAACGGCAAGCTCGGAAAGCTTCTTGCTTCCTATAGGGTTTGCCAAAGCGTCTTCAACAAGTTCTTTTTCTCCCTTTTCTGCTTTATATTCATGCATTTTAGCCGTTATGACAGCTTTTAAATTTTCTTCGGCAACATGAATATCAATAGTTTCCTTATAATAAGGTATTTTTATTGTTTTCATAACAACGCCTCCATTTTTATTTAATAACCTCAAAGAGCATCTAGTATGATGTATACATGATGCACTCATTAACTTTAATTATACTACCATAGATAAATATGTCAATATTATTTTCTATTTTCAAAAAACTTTGTTTATTTTACACAATTAGATTATCTTTATTTAGTTAATTATAAATATAAAAAAAGCCGCTTAATTGCGGTTTTTAAAATGGCTTTGTTTTTGATTCGATTAAACTTTGATTTTTATTCCATTTATATCTGTTCATAAATGAAACAAGTCCCTCAAAGTCAGACGGTTTCATACTTTGGAGTATCAGAATAAACTCTTCCAAGTTATCTGCGCTTATCCTTATAATTTCATCATAAGCTTTCTTTAGCAATTCAGGATTTTGAACACTCGGATAGAAAAAATCAAAAATTGTAATCTCAAAATAATCACAAATGCTCAGCAAACTCTCAATACTTGGGAAAGTTCTTCCTGTTGTTATGCTGTTTATATAATTATCACTTTTTCCTATTGTATTGCTCAGCTCTCTTTCCGATATATCTCTGCCTATTCTAAGACTTGTAATACGGTCTCCGATAAATTTTCTATCCAAATCTTCATCCTCCTTTCATAAATAAATTTTATTACATAAATATCAGCATTCAGATAATTTAAATATATATTTATTTAAAACTTATTGAAATTTAATATTTAAAATATTAATATATAATTTA
>URLB01000078.1 GCA_900548595.1 uncultured Eubacteriales bacterium | reverse complement strand
CCTTTGCCTCCTTGCCGCTCTCAGCTAAATGCGCCGCTTTTTTCCTTATAAATATGAACTGGAAGCCATAACCGTGTCTCTCGGTTTTAATGAAACAGACTACAGCGGAGTAAAAAGCTTCTGTGATAAGCTCGGCGTAAACTATACCGTTGTGGACACACAGATAGGACGTATAATATTCGATGAACGAAAGGAAGAAAACCCATGCTCCCTCTGTGCCAAAATGCGTAAAGGCGCGCTCAATAACGCCGCCGAGGAGCTTGGGTGCAACAAAATAGCCCTGGGACACAATAAAAACGACGTTATAGAGACATTTTTAATGTCCCTGATATTCGAGGGAAGAATAAGCTGTTTTTCACCCGTCAGCTTTTTGGAAAAGAAAAAACTGTATTCTATCCGTCCGCTCATTTATGTATCGGAATATGAGACAAAAAGCTATGCCGACAGCCTTGGCAGTATAATTGTAAAAAATCCGTGTCCTGCCGACGGTTCTACAAAAAGGCAGGAAATAAAAGAGCTTCTTAAAACGCTTAACAAGACTTATCCGAACCTTAATCAGCGTATATTCGGAGCAGTAACACGCAGTCTTGACGACTGGAAAAGAGGTGGCGTAAATGGCAGGTAAAGCCTATACCGATGAAGAAAAAGCAAAAAATACAATTCATCTGAAGGGACTGTTGGAGCAGCTCCCTCCTTTCTGTTATACATATTTCAGAGGTATTTCCCAAACAACATCGGTAAAAACAAGGATGGGATATGCCTATGACCTTAAAGTGTTTTTCGGATTTCTCTGTGCCGAACACAAGGATTTTAAAGGCGTTAAATTTGAAGATATACAACCTGAAGACCTGGAACTTGTAAATTCGGAGGACATAGAAGAATTTCTAGACTACGTTTCAATATATTCTCCGTACAATGACGAGGACGGCATTTGCGGTAAAGAAACAATACTCAACTCCGAAAGCGCAAAAGCCAGAAAACTGGCTGCCGTAAGAAGCATGTATAAATATTATCTGAGAAAAGGATATATATCCACAAACCCTGCTGCCCTCGTTGATACGCCGAAAATACACGATAAAAACATAATCCGTCTGGAAGCAAACGAAGTCGCAAACCTTTTGGACGAAGTGGAGACAGGCGAAAATCTTACGGAACGTCAGCAAAAATTTCACGAAAAGACAAAAATCCGCGATTTAGCCATAATAACAACTCTTGTAGGAACGGGAATACGTGTTTCCGAATGCGTCGGTCTTAATATCGACGACATAAACTTTGATAACTTTTCATTTGTAATAACACGAAAAGGCGGGAAAGAGGCTGAAATCTATTTCGGAGACGAAGTGGCTGAGGCGCTTTCCGACTATCTGGTTTACCGCAAAGCTCACCCTCCCGTTGACGAAAACGACAAGGCTCTCTTTTTATCCAACAGGGGCAAGAGAATTTCCGTAAGACAGGTGGAGCTTATGGTAAAAAAATACGCTCAAACTGCGGTTAAAACAAAAAAAATCACTCCTCATAAGCTTCGCAGCACGTTCGGAACAAACCTTTATCTGGAAACAGGCGATATATATCTTGTTGCCGACGTACTTGGTCATGCCGATGTCAACACGACAAGAAAACATTATACCGCCACGGAAGTCGAACTGAAACGAAAAGCCGCAAGAAAAATCAGTTTAAGAAAGGACTGATACTATGCACGATCATATAAATTCAGATATAATACAGCATAAACTGGACGCCCACACGCCTGCACCCGAAGGGGTTTTAACATACAGTTCCGTTCTGATGCCGATTTTTAAAACAGAAAATGGATATGAATTTTTGTTCTGCAAACGTTCCATGTCCCTGAAGCATCAGCCCGGTGATATATGCTTTCCCGGCGGACGGCGTGAAAATAACGAAACACCTTTGGAAACGGCGCTCAGGGAAACCTGCGAGGAAATAGGCGTATGTTCCGAAAATATAGAAATATTGGGTGAAACGGATTTTGTCGTAACTGCATACGGTTCGGTAATAACGCCTTTTGTGGGACTTATACACGGCGTTTCCCCCTCCGAAATAATAATAAACAAGGACGAGGTGGATGAAACATTCCTTGTTCCGTTGAGCTTTTTTATGAATACCGAACCCGAAACGCATTATATAAATATAAAATTTGACATACCCGATGATTTCCCCTTTGAACATATAGTAGGAGGAAGAAACTATCCGTGGAGCGTAGGCAACCAGCCTGAGCTTTTCTATTTTTATGACAAATACGTTATATGGGGATTTACGGCAAGAATCGTCAACAATCTATGTAAAATACTCGGCAAATAAAAATCGGAGGAAAAATATGTTTTATGAAATGAGAAGAAAAGACAGGCTTTTGACAGAAAAGGAAGCAAAAGAAATACTTTCCGAGGGAGAGTACGGAGTTTTATCCACAATGGGAGAAAACGGCTATCCCTACGGCGTTCCCGTAAACTATGTTTATATCGATGACAGTATATATTTTCACTGTGCCGCAGATGTGGGACATAAGCTGGAAAATATTAAATATAACGACCACGTATGTTTTACGGTTGTAACAAATGCGTCCGTATTGCCCGAGGCGCTGACGACAAAATACGGCAGCGTCATAGTCTTCGGAACTTCCCAATGTATAAAAGGAGAAGAAAAGCAATCCGCACTCGCTGCCGTTATCAACAAATTCGCTCCCGATTTTATACAAAACGGTATGGCTTGCATAGAAAAAAACTTTGAAGCTACGGATATTTATAAAATAAATATTGAGCATATAAGCGGAAAAGCAAACAGATAAACCGAAAGCGCCCTCCTATACGGAAAAGGCGCTTTCGGTTTTCAATAGCTTAAATTTTAAAAAGTTCGGTTATGTTTTTTTATTGCTCTGATATTTCAATCAGTTTTTTCTTAATGACCTTTTGCTCTTTCGACCGTAATTAAATCATTCCGGCTTCATTGTTCTTTAATTCCCCTTGATTTATCTGGACCAGTATATGCTGTAACCGCCGCTTAATTTATCATATACATACGGTTTTGACTGTTTCGTTACCAGTATAAAATCTTCAATAGATATATATGTTTTTCCGTCTTTTATTACGGCGTTATGCTTAAGGTTTATAGGCGTTCCGTTAAAAATCAATTTGTTATCGGAAACGGATATAACAACAGTCGTACTCCCCTGAATGCACTCCACTGTTTTAGACTTATCGTTCCAGCCTAATTTGTATTCCACATTGCCTATACCGTTCATAAGTTCCAAAAATGCCCTCAGCGGTATCATAAGCGTTCCGTCTGTTTCAACATAGGCAGTATCGTTTATTTCAAACAACATGCCCTTTGTTTCCGCATATTTTTGTTCAGGAAAAAACGTCAAAATTTCTTCTCTAAGCACATCATCGAAATTCTCAAATTCATTTATATGAATGTTCATATCTTTCTCTGTCTGCCCTTTAAGCATATTTTCCTTCTCATGCGGCAGCTTTTCCGATAAATAAACTTCTATACCGTTGTCCGTTGCATACATATCATAAATACCGTACTCATCACGGTTAAGCCATATATTTCCTGCATCGTATTTATATTTGTTTTCATCATTCAATGCCGTATGGGGAACTTTATTAATATCCGCCGTTACATTGTCCGTAGCCGCAAACGATGTTACTGCCGTTGCCGTTACAAGTACCGCTGCCGTAATCAATCCGCATATCTTTTTCATAATAATTCCTCCTTTATAAAAAACACCTACTGACAGCTTTATTATCACATGTCGGCAAGCATTTTTCAACAACTCGGATGTTTAAAAAATTCTTAATTATCGTTAAACATCAAAATGCTCTTATTTATTTCTCATCTTTCATAGAGCCATATTTCTCAGTCTCGGAAATTTTATACCCTGTTATAATGTTTCGTAATCCCGTTATAATATTTACGCCGATTATTACAGCGCCGTATCTCATGACGCTTTCAAAATTGATTAAAACGTATGAACTTAATTTAATCCTGCCCGTAACCATAGCCAACGCCCATATAATAAAAGCTGTTGCCAAGCCTATTCTGACAGCGGCGTCCGTATACAGTTCCTTTTTCGAGCATTTATTTTTACCGTTCATACACAACAGACCTATGCACACTCCGAATAACGAAGTAAATAAAAAGCTCATTACCAATTTACCCGTCTGAAAATCATAATGTTTGGAATATATCAAATCAAACGCATTATTAAAATTTATTGATAATACAGCCATACATACTGCCAAAAATTCAAGAAGTACTGTTTTAAAATAAGTTTTTTTCATACTTATCCCGTTTATCTTTTGCATTGATACCACCCCACGAAATATCGTCATTAGGATTATGTCGGATTATAGTTTTAACATATTATGAACGGATATTTATGTCAATATGATTTTCAAAACTTTTTCGGAAGTTCAAACAGGTTTATCATAAAACAAAACCACCGACAAAGTCGGCGGTTCTGTTTTAATAAATTTACATAAGGTTCTTTAAATCCAAGCTATCTTATATCATATCATTTTGTTATTCTATACCGTATTTTTTAAAATTAACATCATATTTTTCTCTTAATTTTTTATAAATTTTATAATCTTCGGGTTTATATAACTCGTTTACAAGTTCTTCATGATCGTAATAATCTGTATAAAGCAATCTGATAACAGACTCATACTCTACGGTTCTATCATGATTTCCCTGCCAAAATACATCCAGCCAAGTATCAAAATTTTTAAGCATGCAAACTATATTTTCCGTACTTTGGGCTAAAAATCCAACAGGATAATCATTATCTTTATACTCGTTATCACATATAAAAACCCAACGGTCGTTTGAAATATCATAGGAGTCTCCATAAGTAAACGGAATAAGCTGATTAGTCTTAACAAATCTATTTTCAGGATATATATAACACTCTGTATTGCTGTGGAAAAACTCATCTTGCCTTCTCATTTTACATAAGCAGTTTTTCATTTCCAAGCCTACGCTTACCATAGGTTCTACCCCATATAAATATATATTTCCGTTTGCATATTCTTTAAGAAAAATCTTATATGTATCCGGAAGCTTTATTCCTATATTTCTTTCCGTTTCATAAACCATATCGTCTGTCGCTACATTTGTCGGCGTAGCTGTATCGACAATTTCTTCTGCAACATCAAGTTTTTTCTTTTTCATTTCAGCTATTATGCCTTTTACCCGCTCAATATCCATGGCTAAATATATTCGCCTCCTAATTTATTCCGTATTGATCGTTTTCAGATATAAAATTCACTTTCTTATATCTAAATATTTATTATTGGACTTGACAAAAACAGCGCCCTCTCAGGCGCTGTTTCAATAATTGTAACGTTATTTGAACATTCTTCCTCTTTCGTCGCATTCTTTTATTGCTGCGATGAATTTTTCCTTTGTAACTTCATAAGGCACGCAAGTCCATTCTTTTGTAACTGATGTTCTTTCCGCAACGGCAGGCAGATCCTCGTCCGTAAGATCTATATCCGACATTGTTAAAGGAAGTCCCATTTCCTTATGGAATTTCATTATTCTGTCGCATTCATCATAGTTTTTATCATATGTGAGCAATACAAGGCTTCCGAAAGAAACTATTTCACCGTGCTGGTGATTGTGTATACAATTCGGTATTACAGACGTTCCGTTGTAGAAACCGTGTGCCAAAGAACTATTATAATAGTAGTCGTTCTCTGTTGTCATGAAGTTGGATACCATTCCCGTAGTTATTATTATGTCAAGAACTACCTGCTCCAGTTCAAATGACTCCGTATTGTTTTTGCAGTCCTCGTACGCTTTTTTGCCGTACTCGATAAGCGGGTCGATACATATAAGGCTCAGCTGATTTCCCATCAGAGGCGTATGGTCTGCTTTATGTCCTCTTATTGCAAGCTGCGCTTCAAGCTCTTTGGATATCGCATCGCCGATACCTGCCCAGAACATATGCTCAGGCGATTCGGCAATTATCTTTGTATTGATAAATATATGTTCCGCAGGTATTTTTCCGTAGAAATAGTTGTTTACAGAACCGTCGGGGTGATATATAACCGCAATTGACGTGGTCGCAGCACAGTTTGAACCGAGCGTAGGGAATGTAAACATCGGTTTGTCAAGTCTTTCTCTGACAACCTTGCAAGTGTCCATTACACGTCCGCCGCCTACAGCGAATATCATATCGGCATTTTTAACAGCTTCCATTTCCATAAGCATTTCTACATTTTCATAAGAAGCTTCTCCGCCGTACCATACAAAGTCTGTTATTTCCAGTTCCGATCCGTCTATACCATCCAATAGCGCATTTTTTACCTTATCCATAGCAGTTTTGCCGCCGATAACAACGGCTTTCTTACCGTACTTTCTTGTTACCCAAGGGATTTCTTTGTAACAGTCAGCTCCTACAGAATAATTCGGGATATAAATGTGATAGCCTTTCATAAAAAATGCACTCCTTTTTAATTTTATTGGATTTGGTATAGTTTGGTTTAGTATGGATTTTTATTTAACTGCGTTTATACGCATATTTAAAACTTTTTAATTATTTATTTACTTCGTCTTTGCTCTTTACGGGAACTGTCCAGCCGAACAGATCTTCCGTACGTCCCCACTGGATTCCCGTTATACCCGAATAAAGTTCCTGACATACGGGTCCGATTTCATTGTTGTTGATATGGTAGTCAACGCCTTCATAATGAAGTATGCCGATAGGTGAAACAACTGCCGCCGTACCTGTTCCCCAAGCTTCTTCAAGCGTTCCGTTTTTAACGGCTTCTACTATTTCTTCTGCTGTTATAAGTCTTTCAGTTACCGTATATCCTTTGGAACGAAGATACTCGATTGAGCTCTTTCTTGTGATACCGGGAAGAACGGAACCTGTAAGCATAGGTGTTATGATTTCTCCGTTTACCTTGAACATAACGTTCATTGAGCCTACTTCTTCGATATATTTCTGATTAACGCCATCGAGCCAGAGAACCTGTGTAAATCCGTTTTCCTCTGCAACTGCTTCCGCTCTGTTGCTGGCTGCGTAGTTTCCGCCGACCTTACAGTCTCCCGTACCGCCTCTTACGGCACGTACGTCATGCTCTTCAATGGCGATTTTAACGGGTTTAAGTCCTTCTTTGTAGTAGTTTCCTACGGGGCATGTAATAATCATGAATTTTGCTTTCTGTATTCCATGAAGTCCGATAGGTTCATCACATCCGAACTCATAAGGTCTGATATAAAGAGATGTACCGAAATCAGAAGGTACCCAGTCCTGTTCAAATGCTACGAATCTTTCGACGAGGTCAAGGATTGTATCAGCGTCAAGATGAGGAAGGCAAAGTCTGTCTATCGATCTTTCCATACGTTTTGCATTCTGTTCGGGTCTGAATAACTGACAGCTTCCGTCTTCTTTTCTATATGCCTTCATTCCTTCAAAAGCTCCTGCTCCGTAATGAAGAATTGTAGAACCGGGATGAAGTTCGATAGGTCCAAAAGGAACTATTCTTGCGTCATGCCATCCGTTCTCCGAATCGTAATCCATAATAAACATGTGGTCTGTAAATACATGTCCGAAAGGAAGGTCTGCTCCCTTTCCGGGTTTCTCTTTAGGTGCCTGTGTTCTCTCAACTCTGATATCCATTTTCATGATTATTTCTCCTCTCGATATAACTTTTAATCTCCTCTTGAATAAAAAAAGGCTTACAGCTATGAAGCCGTAAGCCTGAAAAAACATATTCTAAAAATATATAAAAATTATGGTATCCACCGGTATTAAACCGATTGTAGGAGTAACCCTTTATACATATTCTCAACTGTTTTTTCTGCACGACACATAGCACTAATGCGGCTAATAATAATTAGGCAAATAATGCTAATGGATAGTATGCAAATGTATAAGCCAGTTGAAAACATTAGGTTTTTCTCCTTTCAAGATTTTTATTCATAGTAGCACCAAAAATATACTTTGTCAACGCCTATTTCTGATTTTTTTCAAATAAAATTTATCCGCCGGCTGAAATATAGGGCTTTACAGACTTTCCAAAAATAATGCCGTTCTCCTGAAAACCTCGTGTCTGCCTTCTGTAAGAACTATGTTATGTTCTCCGTTATCAGGCGTATACGGTTCTTTCTTATCCGACGAAATCCTGCCGAATATCTCGGAAGCGCTGAGCGGGTCTGCTACTGCGTCGTCTTTTGCCTGTATAACAATCGCAGGACAACTTATTCTTTCCAAAAATCCTTTTTCCCCTACAACAACGCTCAGTCTTTCCAGCTCCTTAAATATTCTGACAGCTATATCCTCGTAATGTATGTGGTACTGTTTAAAAAGCCTTTCTTTACCCTCCATCGGTCTGTGAAAATATATCTGATCTTCGGGATATTCGTCGGTCATAAACGTACCTTTCCTAAGCCTCAGCAGAGATGAAATCGGTATTATACCCGATATTTCGGGATAATTTGCAGCAAGGTAAAGGGACAGACATCCTCCCGTAGAAAGACCGCCGACATATACGGTATCAAAATATTTTCTCAGATATTTGTAGTCATACTCGGCCTTTGCAATAAAATCCTCACAAGAAGTATGAAGAAGCTCCTGCGGAAAAGTACCGTGTCCGGCAAGATTAACGCACCATACGGAATACCCGTAATCATTTAAAAATTTTGCCATAGGTACCATCTGCGCCGCTCCCGATGTTATCCCGTGTATTAAAAGAACAGCCTTTCCGTTATTTCCATGAAAAAACTTTTGGTCGTTTGTCTGCATAAACGTCCCTCCCTGCCATGAAAATAATATCTTCGGTTATACAATTAGATTTTACCACTGCCATTCAAGTATTGTCCATATATAAATACAATCCGTAATTCTCATTTGCCGAATAAAAAAACCTTGAGCTACTATCCGAGATATAACCCAAGGCTTTTATTTCAGTCTGTCGAAGCTTTCACCTTCCACTTCTTCAGCTGACGTATGTATAAAAATATTCCTACTCCGCCCGTTATTATTTCCGCGGCAGGAAAGGCCATCCATGTATAATTAAGTCCTATTTTCGACATAAGCCAAAATATCGGTATAAGGCAAAAAATCTGACGGGTAAGCGAGAGTATTATGCTGGGTATTGCCCCTCCTATTGCCTGGAAAAACACAGGCGTCAACAGCGAAAATACCGCTGGTATGAAGCTCAGTCCTATTATTCTGAATGCAGTTACACCGATTTCTATTACGGCTGTCTCCGACGAAAATATTTGTATCAGTTGGGCAGGTATAAATTCAAAGCATATTATTCCCACTATCATAAAGCTTCCGGCAAATATAAACGAGTCGGTCATTATTCCCTTACATCGTCCGTAATCCCTTTGCGCATAGGCATAGCTTATGAGCGGCACAATACACGTTTCCAAACCGATTAGAGGTATAAAAAAGAACGACTGAAGTTTGTAGTAAAGTCCCAGAACCGTTACCGCCGAGTCGGAAAAACCCGCAAGTATTATATTAAGCGCTACTATGTACACGGTATACAATATCTGCATAAAAATCGACGGAAAGCCGAGGCTGTAAATCTGTTTTACATACCCCAATATTTTCTCTTTCGGCGGTATTTTATAAAATCCTTTATAAAAAGTTACCGCTGCCGCAACAGTCTGCCCTGCTACGGTTGCATAGGCTGCGCCTGCCACGCCCATTTCGGGCACAGGCCCCATGCCGAATATCAAAACGGGGTCAAGGACAATATTTGTCAGCGCGCCCAAAATCTGCGCTATCATCGGTCTTTTCATGTTTCCGCCTGCCTGATGTACCTTTGTCCATATTCCGTCCATAAACAGGGATATACTTCCTATGCAGACTATTTTTCCGTATATTACGGCATACTCCACTACCCCCTGCGACCCTGC
>URLB01000077.1 GCA_900548595.1 uncultured Eubacteriales bacterium | reverse complement strand
AAGCATAAAAAATATGTCTTTTTTAGAAGCGCCGTATGTTTCAAGCAATTCTTCCATTTCCCTTTTTGTAGACTTAAATCCGTCAAACACGGTAATGACTATAGGGAAAAACGTTATTAATATGGTTACAAGGACTTTACTCCATATAGAATATCCAAACCAGAGTATAAACAGAGGGGCTACAGCCGTAGTAGGTATAGTCTGCGACGCTACTATTATCGGATAAATAGCTTTTTCCGCCGTTTTAAAATTGTCCATTATTACAGCCAGAAGCACGCCCAGGATAATCGATATAATAAGTCCTATTAGTGTTACTCCAAGCGTAGCAGGTAAATGCACCGTAAAAAGTACTACTCTGAGTTCCCATAATTTTTCTACGACCTGCACAGGCGTAGGCAGTATGTACTGGGCGTCTATTCCTAACGCCGCCGCCTCCCATACTATGAGCAGTATAAAAGTAAGTATAAGAGAAGGAAGATTAATTTTATTTTTCATTTTTCTACCTTCTTTCTCAGTTTGGAAATAAGCTTTTCTTTTAAATCAGCTACTTCAGGACGTTTTAAATCAGCCCTGTTTCTCGGATAATCCATAGGAACTTCAACGCATTCCATAGAAGAAAACGGTCTGTCTTGTATTACAAAAATTTTCTTCGATAAAAATACCGCCTCTTCAACATCATGTGTAATAAAAATTATTGTTTTTCCCGAATTTCTCCACTGATCAAGAAGCCATTCCTGCATATCTACCCTCGTAAGATAGTCCAAAGCCGAAAACGGTTCGTCAAGCATAAGCATATCCGCACCTGTAAGCAATGTGCGCGCAAAAGACGCCCTCTGCTTCATTCCACCCGACAAATCTTTGGGGTACTTATTCATATAATCAAGCAGTCCCGCCTGTTTCAATGCTTCCGAACAGTCCTTCTTTTGCTTTTCTTTCGGTACTCCCATTATTTCCATAGGCAAACATACATTTTGTTCTATCGTTTTCCAAGGGAGCAACAAATCTTTCTGTGGCATAAACGAACTGTAATTTTTTTGTTTTTCAATCGATTTACCGTTAACAAAAATCTCTCCGCTTTGAGGTTTTTCCAATCCGTTTATGAGCCTGAACAAAGTACTTTTTCCGCATCCGCTGGCGCCTATGATAGATATAAACTCTCCGTCGTCGACTGTAAAAGACAGATCAGTCATCATTGGAATATCGTCCTCATCGTATTTGAACGTAACGTCCCGAAACTCCAGCATAATTACATCTCCTTATTATAAGACATATCCCAAAATCTGTATTCATATCTACTGCAATTTATAAATACTTCCTCAAGATACTTTGCTCTGCTTTCGGTTATTCCTTCACCGAGTTCATTTACAAGGTCGATTATATCCTGTGTATTTCTTCTGTAATCATCGCAGGAATAACCTTCCACCCATTCTCCGAACGTCTCGTTTTCAATAGCTCCGTCCACTTTCATATGATGTTCGCCTATAAACTGGTAACTCCATGCGCAGCTTAAAACCGCCACAAGCACATCCAATGCGTCTCCTTTGTTGGCAATGTCAAGCATATACGATGTGTAAGATTGGTTTATAAGCGATGTTTTTGTCTCCATTGCTTCCCTTTCGGATATACCCAATCTGAGCATATATTTTTTATGTATCGTCATTTCTCCGTCAAGAGTTTCCTTGACCATAAGTGCAAAACGACGCATTATATCTTCTCTGCCACTTTTTATTATGCCGAATGCAAATACTTTGGCATATTCAAGAAGATACCTGTAGTCCTGTATCATATAAAATCTAAATTTATCGATTTCAAGCGTTCCGTCGGCTATGCCTTTTACAAACGGATGCTCTAAATAGCTGTTCCAAAGTTCTTCAACAGAGTTAAACAGTCTGTCTGTAAGTTTCATTGTTATATCTCCTCTCATGCTCTTCCGTACATTTCAGTAATATGCGCTATTTTTTCGGCAAGTTTATCCGTTGCCGCTCCCTTTTTCATTCTCCATTTCCAGTTTCCGTCCGCCACACCTGGCACATTGGTTCTGGCTTCCTTCCCAAGTTCCAGATAGTCCTGCATCTGGGTTATAAACAGATCCGCCGTTGAAGCCATTCCGCCTTTTATTATTCCGAAATTAAAACTGCTTCTTCCTGTTATTCCGAAATATTCCTTTGCGAAGGCTATTTCCGCTTTATCTCCTGTTTCTTTCCACTCTTTAAGGGTTGCATTATCATGCGTACCTGCATAACAAACGCAGTTTTTATCATATTTATACGGTAGGTAGTCGCTTGTACGGCTGTTATCAAATGCAAATTCCAATACTTTCATTCCGGGAAAACCGGACTCTTTAAGCAGCTGCCTAACCTCGTCGGTTAATATTCCAAGATCTTCGGCTATTATTTCTATTCCGTTAAACCAGCCCTTTATTCTTTCCAAAAAGTCCATTCCCGGCCCTTTTCTCCAATGACCGTTGACAGCCGTTTTTTCTCCTGCCGGCACTGACCAGTAGCTTTCCAAGCCACGAAAATGGTCTATTCTTATAACGTCAAACATTTTTACCGCCTGACCTATTCTTCTTATCCACCATCCGTACCCATCTGCACGCATAGCGTCCCAGTCATACAACGGGTTTCCCCACAGCTGCCCTTCCTCGGAAAAATAATCCGGAGGAACTCCCGCAACTTCCGTAGGATTCAATTCGCCGTCAAGCTGAAAATTTTCCGGAGATGCCCAAACGTCTGCCGAATCCATAGCAACATATATGGGCATATCTCCTATTATTTTGACATCATTCTCATGGGCATATTTTTTTAATCTGTTCCACTGTGAAAAGAATAAATACTGTACAAAGATATGATATTCTATCTCATCTCCGAGTTCATTTTTGTATTTATCCATTTTATCTTTTTTTCTGAATTTTATATCGTCGTCCCAGTCATACCATGCCGAATAATTAAACTTTTCTTTTAAAGCCGAATATAAAGCATAATCGTATATCCATGACGCGTTTTCTTCCGCAAATGAATCAACTTCTTCTTTTAATTGTTTGTATACGTTTTCATATGCTTTTCTAAGGATACAAGGCTTATTTTTTAAGAGTTTGTTATAGTCCACGTTGCCTTCGCCACAGTCTGCGTTTTTTATATCTTCAGGCTTTAATATTCCATTATTACATAATGCTTCCAAATCTATAAAATTAGGATTTCCCGCAAATATCGACACCCCAGAATACGGCGAATTTCCGCAAGACGTAGGTACGACAGGCAGCACCTGCCAATATTTCTGTTTGGCTTTATTTAAAAAATCTATAAATCTAAACGCCTCTTCCCCCATAGTCCCAATGCCGAAATCGCCCGGCAATGAAAATATGGGCATTATTATTCCACTTGCTCTTTTCATAATCATTTCTCCGTTATATCAATTTAACCCTTGTCCATTTTCCGCTCTTATATCTGACCGAAAAGAATATTGCTCTCACAAACCAGTCTATTATCATTGCAATCCATACGCCCATCACGCCCATTCCGAATGTGCTTCCTAAAACAATACCGAAAACAATACGGAATATCCACATTGATGCAACACTTACTATCATTGTAAACTTGGCGTCATTCGCCGCCCTGAGTGTATTGGGCAAAGTAAATGCTATAGGCCATATAATAACGGCAAACGAAGCATGTAATATCAATATTTTTTCCGCAAGTATACCGGTTTCAACAGATAATCCGTAGGCTTTTATTATCAAAGGCAGCGCCGCAAAAATGGCGACGTTTATAATAATATGCATTATATATGTCATTATTATCAGTTTTTTTGTATAATATTTAACCTGATCGTATTCCCCTGCACCGACGCACCTGCTTATTACCGTAACAACGGCAAATCCCATGGCAAGCCCCGGCATTACTTGGAATGTGCATACGGCGTTTCCTACTGCATTTGCCGCTACCGCCATAGTTCCGAGTCCCGATATAAAGCTCATTAACATAATTTTTCCAAGCTGAAATAAACTGTTTTCTACACCGTTGGGTATTCCTATTTTTAATATTCTTTTTATCATTTCCTTATTAAGTTTCGGATTGTATTTTTTACTAAGATGAATAGTAATGGTTTGATTTTTCAAAAGTTTTATTATAATAAATGCGGCTACCATTCTCGAAACGAGCGTAGGTATAGCGACGCCTTCTACACCCCTATGTAATCCGTATATAAGAAAAGCGTTTCCCGCAACATTAATGCCGTTCATAAGCAACGACGTATTCATTGAAATTTTTGTATTTCCCATTGCGCGAAACATAGCCGCGCCACAGTTATATACAGCAAGAAACGGTATCGCCGCAAAAACGATAATCAGATACGTATTCGCATATGCCTTTACATCAGGCTCTATTTTTCCAAATAATGAATTTAAGATAAATCCCTTTCCAAAATACATTATTACAGTTATAACAAGCGACATAATAAGTACAAAATTAAGAAGCTGATCACAACTGTCGCATGCTTCTTTGTTACGTTTGCTTCCCAAATACTGCCCTGCCACAACTGCTCCACCTGTTGCAACAGCCGAAAACACATAAAAAAGCAATATATTTATGGAATCAACAAGAGATACGGCGGATACGGCGGCTTCCCCGACGGAAGATACCATAATAGAATCCGCCATTCCGACCAAAATAGATAACAGCTGTTCTATAATAAGCGGAAATATTAATTTTTTTAAATCCGCATTTGAAAAAAGCATTTTCCCATCCTTCGTCAATTCGGCCTTTGAAGTTACTCCCACAAAAATTCCCCTTTTCTATAATAACCCCTTAATTTACGAAATTGTTTATATTATACCCCATTTCATAGGTAAATCCAATATTTTTGCATCTTAACCGTTAATTTTATATTAATATCAATAAATTTTTCTTTATGTAATATTAATTGCTTAAACTTAGAAAAAAATTTACATTATTAAAGAAATCTATTGACAAATCAGCGAATTGGTAGTACCATTTAATTAAAGAAAAGATTGGTAGAGCCAATAGAGCGAATTAATAAAATTAACTTCATTACAGAAAGGACTGAGGATCATGAAAAATAATAATATTGCCGCAAAACTTAACCATACGGATAGACTGGCGGCATACGTTTTTGCCAGCCTCCTTATCTGTATTGCAGCTACAATAATATTTAAGTTCTCATCAATAATTTTCTTATATTAATATCCATGAGTAATTTTTTCTTGTTATCTCCCCAATGACATGAAAAAACACACCATTTTGCCGGCTATATAAGCCGGTTTTTTTATTGCGGAATTTCTGCATAGAGATCATAATTTTTATGGAAACTATTATAAGAAATTTTTATTTTATATTTTTTTAAAAACTATTGACAAATCACTATATTGGTAGTACCATTTAATTAAAGAAAAGATTGGTAGTACCAATAAAGATTTTAAAATTCTATCTGACATAAAAATATTTAATAATCAAGCTCTTTATTATTATCTGACAATTAAATTAATAATAATTTTTAAAGATTGGAGGGATTGACTATGAGAAAACTTGAAAACGAATTAACTCGCAAAAAACAGAATCCACTCAACCTGATCATGGTCAGAAATTCAATCGACCTGACAGAGCAACCGAAAGAACGACGTAATAAGGCGGCTTGATGTATAACCTATCTCAAAATACGAACCATTAATGAAAGGTGGTCTTAAATATGAAAAAGAATAGAAGATTTTTTACCAACTCAACAACTTTTGACGTAGCGTTACTTTTTGAAGAGCCAAACAACAACATCAGACAACGCCAAAAACCTAAAAACAATAACAACGATAAATCCCCGAAATAATCATAAATACTGAATATTCTTATAATAAAACTCTTTCTTAAAAACCAATAAAAAAAATTGGCAGGACAACATGTTGTCCTGCCAATTTGATTTTCAAACTAATTTTTAAGGCATTATGTAATGACAAATAAACAATACATTATATGTTATACAACTCATATGATGACATAATGCACAAAAACATAGTTTAATATAATTTAGATTAACTGTTGAATATTACATATTTATAAACACACTTTTTTAGTTAAAACCATTGACATCGCCCCTTATTGGTAGTACCATATATACATAAAGTTAGTAAAGGATATAACAAAATCAACAAGGGGCATGAAATATGTTTAACAGTTCAGTAACTTTTAACATAACAAAAAGTATTTTTAATCCTTATGAGCTTAACAGAATAAGGCAGTCAACCGATTTTACGGAACAGCCCAAGGAAAGACGAAGCTCTACCTTAAACTTGTTAAAATAAAATTTACATATTATATTATCAGAAAGGTCGTAATATCCATGAAACATTTTACTAAATCAACTACATTTGACGTTAACTTTTTATTAAATAATGAAAGCGCGGTTTCGGAAAGACACCATAACGAACACAGAAACTTCAATAATGAGGCAATGTTTGATGTTAAAAATCTTTTTGAAAAATAAGATTCTTTAAAAAATTTAATATCCATGAATAATTTCTCCATTCCCCATTAGTAATGGTATTTAGAATTTTTTGCCGGATTTAGAATCCGGTTTTTTTATGCAAAAATAAAGGAACGCCTAGACGTTCCTTTTCAAGAGGGGATTTTGTTTTCTGTTTTCTAGGAGATATTTGTATCAGAAAACTTTTTGAAATTATTTTTTGAGTAAACATGTACTTATTATAGAACAATATTGTTTTTATGTCAATACATTTCTCCCATGTGCTTAAAACTAGGTTTTTTAATATATTTTTATTGCCACCCATTTCTGTGTATTTTTAGTCAAATAAAAATACCGCCGTAAAACGGCGGCAAAAAGAAATTATTCACAGATGTTATATGCAAAATTGGGGAAACATAAAACATTGTATGTGGTAGTACCATTTAAACGATATACATATATAATAAATTTATATTATGGTTTTGTCAATGTATATAAATGAAAAAAAGATTACATTCTCATTAATTTATCATAAATATTTATCAATAGTATCATAATGCTTATTGATTGCAAGAACCCCTTTTCCCTCATTTCGTTCAAGCAAACTCATAAGCATGTCCCGATGAAATACGGTCAAAACATCACTTTCATTACCTATAACAAGTCTCCTTGCTTTAAAAATAAACTTTTCCATTATAGTTGATAACGTGTCGTTTATAATCTCTATCAGCTTATTTTTTGAATATTTAGATATTAATAAATGTATATCTCTGTCTACAAATGCAGATTCATCTACTTCAATGACATCAAGCCTGTCCAGCAGCTGTTTTATTTCGTATATATCATCCTCATTAACATTGCGTACTGCCAATATCATTGCCTGTATGTCTATCGCTCGTCTTAGCTGACTTACGTCTATATCGGATATCTGCTTAAGCATAAACATCATGTAAAGCGTTTCCTCTATAATCTGCTGCATTTCCCCGGATATATAATTTCCGGAACCCTGACGACATCTTATAAGTCCCATATTATCCATGGTTCGCAACGCTTCTCTGACGGAATTTCTGCTTAGTTCCAATTTTTCCGATAGTTCCCTCTCTGTGGGAATCTTATCCCCCACCCTTAACTCACCGGTTTTTATTCTCTCTTTAACATAGTGTGTAACCTTTTCGTAGGCTTTATCTTTTGACTGCTCTACATTACTTTCTGCATTGTTTGTTACATTCTCTATATTATTTTTCATAATATCACCTTCTAATTTATATAAATATATTTTAATATAAATCAGACAAAATAACAACAAAATAAGGGGTCATTAATATACAATTATCTAATTTTTAATTTAATTTTAAAGATTGGCACTACCATAGGTTATATTTTTTTCGTTATATTTGCATACAAAAATGACGTACTGCCATTGGCAATACGTCATTGATATTAGTTATTATTTTGCTGCTTTTGCAACTTCTTCAGCAAAGTTCTCTTCTTTCTTTTCAAGCCCTTCACCTGTTTCAAAACGAACCATTCTCTTAATTGTTATAGGAGCGCCAACTTCCTTGGCTACAGATTCGATATATTTCTTAACTGTTAAATCGCCGTCTTTTACATAAGGCTGTTCTACAAGGCAGATTTCCTTCATTTCCTTGTTAAGTCTTCCATCGATCATCTTTTCGATGATGTTAGCCGGCTTAGAAGCGTTCTTAGGATCGTTCATAGCCTGCTGTGTAAGGATTTCTTTCTCCTTAGCTACAAATTCAGCGGGAACATCATCAACACAGATGAACTGAGGGTTAAGAGCCGCAATCTGCATTGCTACGTTCTTGCCCATTTCTTCAACAGCATCTGTAACATTGTCGCATGCAATCTCAATCATAACGCCGATTCTACCGCCGCCGTGGATGTATGATACGATTGTTCCATTGCCTTCTTTAGCGTATTTTTCAAATCTTCTTATTTTAAGGTTTTCACCGATAACAGCAACCTTACTGCTGAGAGCTTCAGCAACTGTCATGCTTGTGTCAAACTTCCATGCCTCTGCAAGAAGAGCTTCAACATCGGCAGCCTGCGAATTTGCAATATGTTCTGCAACCTGAAGTACATATTCTCTGAATACAGGGTTCTTAGCAACGAAGTCTGTCTCAGAGTTTACTTCTACAACAACGCCTACGCTCTTGTCATCATTGAGATATGAAAGGCATACGCCCTCAGAAGCAATACGTCCTGCTTTCTTTTCAGAAGCTGCAAGACCTTTTTCTCTTAAGTATTCTACTGCCTTTTCCATATCGCCGTCAGTCTCGGCAAGAGCCTTTTTGCAGTCAAGCATACCAACGCCTGTTAACTCTCTAAGTTCTTTAACCATGCTAGCTGTAATTGCCATTTTAAATACCTCCGTATATTATTGATTATTCAGCGTCCGCAGCAACTTCTTCGCTTTCCTCTGCTGTCTGCTGTTCTCCCTGTTTAGCTTCGATAACTGCGTCTGCAATCTTTGAAGCGATAAGTTTTACGGCACGGATAGCGTCGTCGTTTCCGGGGATTACATAATCAACTTCCTCAGGATCGCAGTTTGTGTCTACAATAGCAACAACAGGGATTCCGAGAATGTGTGCTTCCTGAATAGCAATCTTTTCTTTTCTGGGATCGACAACGAACATAACGTCGGGAATTCTTGTCATTTCCTTGATACCGCCGAGGTTCTTGTCAAGTTTTTCTTTTTCATGAAGAAGTACTGCTACTTCCTTCTTGGGAAGAACGTCGAATGTTCCGTCTTCCTGCATCTTTTCAAGCTCTTTAAGTCTTGCTATTCTTGTACGGATTGTCTTAAAGTTTGTAAGCATACCGCCGAGCCATCTTTCGTTTACATAGTACATTCCGCATCTTTCAGCCTCTTCTTTGATTGATTCCTGAGCCTGCTTCTTTGTACCTACGAAAAGGATTTCTCCGCCTTCGTTGATGAAGTTTGATACAGCTGCATAAGCCTCGTCTACTTTTTTAACTGTCTTCTGAAGATCGATAATATAGATACCGTTTCTTTCAGCGAAGATATAAGGAGCCATTTTAGGGTTCCATCTTCTTGTCTGGTGTCCGAAATGAACACCTGCCTCTAATAACTGTTTCATAGAAATAACGCTCATAATTTACCTCCTAGGTTTTTCCTCCGCATTATCCGAACTGCCAAAACTCCGAGCAGGAGCACCTTTCAGCTGAGTCAAATGCGTGTGTTCTAATTAGTTACGGCAGATATTATACCATTAAAGTCTACTAAATACAACAATTATTTTTAATTTATTATTGATTTAAAATCATTTTTATAAAGTTTATATAATATAAAAGTCAAGCCGTGCTAAAAGCACGGCTTATTTTTACTCTTCTTCCTTATTTTCCTCTTTCTTTTCGGTAACGAAACCGCATTGCTGATCTGAACAAACCAGCTTTACCGGATTTCTGCCCTTTTCAACCATGTATGCGCCGCA
>URLB01000076.1 GCA_900548595.1 uncultured Eubacteriales bacterium | reverse complement strand
TTCCATTTCCTTGCAGGCTTCGGCGGCGGAAGAAAAATGGTACTTCCCGGAATTTCAAGCAGAAATACAATCAACTTCAACCATAAGCTTTACTTTAAGCCGGGCCCGGCAGGCAGCGGAGCTGTTGAATCATGCGCTAACGGCATAACTGACGGAAATCCTTGCCATGAGGATATGGTTGAGACAGCAAGATTTGCAAATATTTCTTTCATTGTTAACTCTGTAGTTGACAGAACTAATACTATAGCAGCTTGCTTTGCAGGTGATCTTGAGAAAGCTCATAAAGAAGGCTATGAGTTTGTTAAGAAACTTGACGGTGTTAAAATCAATGAAAAAGCCGACCTTGTTATCGCATCGGCATGCGGATATCCTAAGGACATTAACTTCTATCAGACAGGCGCTAAATCACTTTTCAACGCTATCGGAGCAGCTAAACCTAACGAAGGCGTTGTAATCATCGTATCACAGTGCTCAGAAGGCTGGGGAAATCCCGACACAGAGAAGTTTGCTATGGAATTTGATAACATTCTCGACAGGGAAATATTCCTTAGAGATAACTTCGGTATCGGAAGATATGTAGGATACAGAATTTTTGAAGCTGCCACACAGGTACACTTCATAATCGTATCAGATATGGAACCCGAAGGATTTGCAAAGACAGACATTATTCCTTGCAGAACTATCGAGGAAGCTATTGCAAAGGCTCATGAAATTACAGGAAAAGAAAAGATGTCAACATATATCATGCCTTTTGCAGCAAATACAATGGCAAGTACAGATTTATAATATTATCAAATATTCAAGCGGAAATCCAAGCGGTTTCCGCTTTTTATATTTTCACTAACCATTTTAACAAATAATGAATTTATATGATTTTAATTATGGTCTCAAATGATTGCACATAAGAATTTATTTTTATACCGTTTTAAAATAATTCCGATATTTTTTGCAACCTTTCTGTCGGCTTGTTCGTCTAATGGGTGTAAAAACTAATAAAAAACATTAAATCCGGATTGAATGGGGAAAAGTTTTTATGACGAATGAAGAATTTGCGAAGATAGCTACGGATACTGCGGAAGTTATGTACAGAGTATCTAAATCAATATTAAAGAGGGACGAGGACTGTGAGGACGCAGTGCATGAAGCCATTGTAAAAGCTTTTTCAAAGTTGTACAGTTTAAAAAACGACAGTTTTGCAAAAACATGGCTTATCAGAATAGTGATAAACGAATGCTATGCTATATTGCGGAAAAGAAAGAGAGAAATATACAGTGAAGAAATAACGGAAGAGGAAGCTGAAAAGCAAGATTATTCTGAACTGTATACGGCTCTTAACAGACTTCCGGCTGATTATAGAGTAACGATAGTGCTTTACTATATTGAGGGATACTCCGTGAGCGAGACCGCGGATATATTAAAGGTCAGTGAAGGAACAGTAAAAAGCAGATTGTCCAGAGGACGAAAAAAACTGCGGAACTTTTTGGAGGAGGATTTTTGATGAATAAAAACGAACTGAAAGAGTTATATCCGAAAATGTCCGAGCAGTTCATGGAAACTGTAAATAAATCTGTATCCGAGGGACTTAAAGACAACGGAAAGGTGATTAAGATGAAAAAGAGAATATTTACGGTATTGGCGGCAACATTTTTGATAGGCGTAAGCGTATATGCTTCGGGAAGAGCTGTTGGGGTACTATCTACTTCTAACTCGTTAACGGAATTTACCGACGCCGATGAAATAGAGAAAAGAGAAAGCGATATAGGTCTTGATTTTAAGCATGTAGATGAGTTTAAAAACGGATATATGTTTAAAAAGGGATGGATAACAAATTCCTCCGGCATTGATGAAAACGGCGTTAAATTAGATAACTCCAAAGAATTAACGATGGTTTATTCAAATAATAAAAATGACATGTATTTAATAGTCGGTCCTAACAATACGGACGATGGAACTGCTGACAGAGAAATAACTGCAAGTTCTCAAATGTATAAAAATCTGCCTGTAGATTATGAAATGACAGAGCAGGATATTGAAGATCAAAAAAACGGCGTTTATGTATTCAGTGTGGGAACGGAAGAAGAAGAGGTAACCGAAACGGAAATGCAATTTGTAAGCTGGCATGAAGACGGAGTAAGTTATCTTATAATGCAGTACGGGAATGAAGTCAGTCTTGATGAGATGAAAGAAATGGCCGGGGAAATAATCGAAGCCGAGTAATGAAAAAACCTGCTTACTAATGTAAGCAGGTTTTATTTTATTCGGAAATATTATTGACGGTAAAAAGAAATTTACAGTCTACGGATTCGCCTAAATTATTTTTTTCCAAGACCTGAGAGTAATCGTCTATTTCGGGGTCGTTTATCAAAAATGCATAGGTGCTGTTTTTATCGGAGCCGTTGACAAGATATTTATATCTGTATTCAAGATAATCATCATAGTCGCCCTTAAATCTGTCCCTTGAAACATCTTCTACATAATAAAAATCTTCACCGTTATATGAAAGATAACCGTATATTGGATCGCCTTCAACTGTAAATGTTACAATAACTATACTGCCGGCAATATTGTTTTCAACATCACTTATAAATTTGTCATAAGAATATTGACCGGATAAAACTGTATTATAAGATAAAGCATAACAGTTTTTATCAAATGATTTGTCGTAAGCGGCAGGGTACATCGAAAGAAGGTCTTTTATTTCATCAAGGGATTTGTGTTCCGATGAAAGTTCTGAAATCCAACGGTTTCCCAATTCATTTAATTCCTGACATGGGTCGTAGCTTGTGGAATATTTTGTTCCGTTTATTATAAGCTGTGGATTATATGCATTTATTTTTGTCTCTGAACCGTCAGTCATATATATGGTAAATTCTACGGACTGACCTGCGTATTCCTTTGAATCTTCATTATAAACGGTAAGTTTGCTTAAAATTTTTATCAACTCATCAATGTGGTCTTTATCATTTGTAGTAACCGTTTTATTAGGCGGCGTACATGTTACTTTAACGGAACTTATTTCGTCTGTATTAAGATTACCGAAAGGCTTTACTCCGGCTGATGAACATGAAATAATAATTGCGCAGGTAATAATGGATGCGAGTAACGCCAATAGCTTTTTCATTTATTATACACCTTCTCTGGCTGTTAAATATTTGTTCTGCTATTATAATAACACAAAAAGAGAATGTATTTCTTAAAAATAAGTTTAGGTTTTTTTAAAATAAAAGACGAAATCAAAAGATTTCGTCTTTAAAGGTTTTTGTATTAAAAATTATGACTGCAAGCGAGCCGAAAATTATAAGTATTTTATGATTTATATACCCTTATATAAATTATTTTACTTTTGTGATATAGCCTGTTTTTCTGGGCAACGCAGGGGAAGGGGATGAAGCGGCGTATCCGAGAACACAATTACCTATACCGATATAGTTTCCTTCAATACCCCATTTTTTTAAAAGAGTTCTTCCGTCCTCTCTTTCAAAAGTTTCTTTTGCGCGATGTATCCAGCATGAGTCAACGCCTACGCTTGCGGCGGCATTAAGAAGATTTCCCATTACAAGGCTTCCGTCGTATACGGCAGTCGGTCTGTCGGCGTCCGCAAGCACAACTATTACTGTAGGAGCGCCGTAAAAAGGATTAGAGTCGGGCTTTCCGAATATTTCCGCATTTATTCTTTCAAGCTCGGCGATGTCATCTTTATTTTGTACTGCTAT
Organism: uncultured Eubacteriales bacterium; assembly: GCA_900548595.1. GTDB lineage: Bacteria > Bacillota > Clostridia > Lachnospirales > Anaerotignaceae > Metalachnospira. Next base: position 6,249 of record URLB01000076.1, on the reverse strand, counting down.
CATAATAGGACTCTGTTTTCCCATACCCGTAGGGGCGTATGTTCCCGCTTCCAGTATTGCGTCAAGCTCCTCGTCCTTAATCTGCTCGGATTTAAAATCTCTACAGCTACGGCGGGTTTTTAATGTTTCGAGAGTTTCGTTTTTAAGCATAAATAACAACTCCTTTATTCGGCAAGTTTTATACCTGTTTTAATAGCGCCTTTATCGCATCTGTTTCCCCATGAGTCTATGAGAACGCCGTCTCTGTAGACACATATTATTTCACAGTTGTTCGGACATTTTCCGCAGTTGGTATCTCTTGTTTTAAATTCCATATCCTCAACGGAGAAATCGAATTCTTTTCTTTTACTGCTTCTGCCAGCAAGTATTGCGGCGCCGAAAGCGCCCATAAGATGACCGTTTTCATCAACTATTATATCACAGCCGAGAGCTTCTTTAAAAGCCTGAGTAACGCCTGCGTTTTTACTTACTCCGCCCTGGAATACAACGGGAGCGACGATTTTTTTACCTTTGCCGACATTATTGAGATAGTTGTTTGCAACGGCTTTGCAAAGACCTGCTATTATATCCTCTTTAGGATGTCCCATCTGTATTTTATGTACAAGGTCTGATTCGGCAAAAACCGTACATCTTGCGGCAATCTGTGTAGGATGTTTGGATTTAAGAGCTATGTCGCCGAATTCCTCAACCTCTACGCCGAGCCTTTTTGCTTGGCTGGAGAGGAAAGAACCTGTTCCTGCGGCGCATAATGTATTCATAGCGTAATCTACGGCAACGCCGTTTTCAACAAGAATTATCTTCGAGTCCTGTCCGCCTATTTCAAGAATTGTACGTACTTCCGGATGTAGAGTAGTTGTTCCTACCGCATGGGCGGTTATTTCGTTTTTTATCATTGTTGCGCCTACCATTGCTCCGACAAGATTTCTTGCGCTTCCTGTCGTTCCCGTAGCCACGATTTTGAAGTTTTCTTTATCAAACTGTTCTTCCAACATTCCGAGAAGCTTTTTTGCGGAACCTAGAGGATTTCCCTCCGTCCATATATATGCGCTTGCAAGAATATTATTTTTTTCATCTATTATTACACCCTTTGTAGATATAGAACCTATATCTATTCCGAGATATGCTTCTTTCATAATACTACCTTCTTTCTCATACTGATCATATCATAAAATGCTTCCAGTCTTGTATCAAGGCCGGTGTCGCTTGTCTGCGAATCGTATGTGAGATACAAAACGGGGATTTTATAGTCTGCGCTTATGTTTTGCAGTACAGGCATGATGTCTATTTCGGGAGTACAGCCTGCTGATTTTATGTGAACAAGTCCGTCAAAACCTTTGGAAGCGTAATCCTTTGCACACCAAATATTGGCAGTCGATGTAGGCCCCATCTCGTATTTACAGTAGTCAGCCGTTTCAACAGCAAGATTTTTCGCTTTGTAACGGAAGTTTCTGTTGGTTATACTCATATATCTGTGCATTTCAACGCCCATATCTGCCAATTTCTGCTCAAGATTTAAATTGGAAAATGCGTCGACGGCGGTAAAATATTCGCCTATTACACCGACTCTCAACGGATTAGACGGTTTATCAAGCGGAATTTCATTGGCATACTTTTTAAATGTGTTATAAGCTTTATCTATTTCTTTTCGGCTTGTGGCAAGTTCCATGGCAGTAAGGAATTTTTTGTGTAGCTTTTTATAACTTCCTTTATTTTTTTCAAAACCGCAGTTTTTATAGTATATACTTTCGGCGTCGTCAAGACATTCTATCATTCTTACGGCGTCTGTAAGTCCTTTTGTAGCCTTTGCCAAAGAACATTTCGGATTTATTCTTTTCAACGCTTTTATATAATCTCTCTTTTTTCCTGTACTGTATTCGGAAAAATTAATCATTTCAAATTCATAACCGAGACTTCGCAGGATTTCTTCCTGCAATTCTCCGTAATAACCGAGACGGCAAAGACCCATAGTCATAAGTATTGTGTCTGCGCCTGCTTCCAGTGCGTCCATCATACTGCCGAGGGTGCTTTTAAACGGAGTACATACAAAGTCCGGACTGTGTTTCGCGCCTCTCTCCATTGTACGAACAGTCATTTTAGGAGCCATGATATATTCCGTTTCCAGACCCTGCTCTATAAAATATTTAATGGCGTAGTTGTAGTGGCTGAATTCCGGAAATGTAACTTTTCTGCCTGATACCATTACAAATTGCCTCCTTTAAACTTTAGAATATCTATAAAACTTTCAAGACGTGTTTCCAGACCGGCAGTTCCGTCCTGGTCGTCAAGAACTATATTAAGTATGGGTATGCCGTGGAACTTTCTGATAATCATATCGTTTACCATAGAATCCGGGCCGCATGGGAAAACGGAAAGTAAAACTATTCCGTCTATTTTATTATGGTTTAACTGAATACTTCCGACTATCTCTTTGCTGAATTCCCATTTAAGAGTGGGCGATACTTTTATGCTTTGCTTTAAAGCGTCATGCCTGTCCACATTATCGGCATAAATCGGAACTGCGCCCATTTTTCTGAGATAGTTTACAACCGGTTTTCCTATATATGCATCCATTTCCACATAGCTGTGAGATGCGATAAGTATTTTAAGTCCCGGCTTTTTATAAAGCAGTTCGTTGGTTTTTAACTGGTTTTTAAGATATTCTGTTTCGGTCTTTTTTGCAGCTTTATAAGCCGAAAGAGCTTCTTTTTTTGTAAAACCGAGTTCTTCGCCAAGGACTGTAAAGGCCTTTTCTTCTGTCTGCTTCTGAAGCTCGTCAATACTGTAAGATATAAATTTTTGTCCTGTTTTTCTGAATATATTGCAGGTCATATCATACAATGCTTCAAATTTTGTGCACATGTTGCGCTTAAGTCCGAAATTGCTTATTCTGGGAACAAGTATATAATCGCATTTGCCTATAAGGGAATTAACATGACCCATATAAATTTTAGTTGAAAGACATGCCTCGTCTATTGATAAAGCTGTACCGTTTTTAATGATTTCTTTGTTTGTAGGTTCGCTTACGATATACTTTATTCCAAGGTTTAAAAAGAAGTTTTTCCATAAAATTTCATATCTGAAATACAGCATGGCACGCGGAATACCGATTGTAATATTTCGCGAAACCACAGAGTTTGTTTTTTTCATATTATTACCTCTTATATATTTATCATAAAAAAATTAAGCTGCGCTGTATAATAAAACGCAGAACGGTTTATTTTATATGTTTTTCAGTTTAAATGCAAGTATATCATAAGTCGGTTAAAGTATACAATTTTAAAAATTAAGTAACGTTCGATATTTGGACATAGAAGAAATTTTGGGTAAAAAAAACAGCGGAAAATAATTCCCGCTGTTTTTTCAGATTTCTATTTTAATCAACTTATATAATGGCTGCGATGGGTCTACAGGAAGCGCTTTCAGTACAAAATCAAATATTCCTGTTTGCGTGGAAAGATAGAAGTCTCGTTCCGGGCACTGTTGCTGGTTATCAGCCTTAAAAAAACGACGTCCTTCAAGGTAACGAAGCTCCGCAAGCTTTTCTTTTATACAATAATCTTCCCCGTTGACAAGAGCTTTTATATATTCTGCGCACCAAGTATCCTCCTCCGTGGGGGCAAGGGCAGCTTTACCCATACATACGATAGATACTGTCTCCGGATTTTTTAATTTAATATATCTTGCTACGGCGGTTGCATTGACAAATGAGGCCGTGATTATTTCATCGGCGTTTATCGCATTAACAATGCCTTGAGTTCCGGCGCTTGTCGTGTGTATAATATTTTTACCTGAAAAATCGATATGCTCTATATTTGCAGGGGAATTGCCATAATCAAACCCCGGTACGATTACTTCGTTTCTTTCACCTACGAGTAAAGAATCGGGTAATTCGCTTTTAAGCCTGAATGCCTCGCTGACGCTGCCGACGGGATATATTGCTGAGGCTCCGTTGTTCATTATGAAGCATGCTGTGGTAAACGCTCTGAAAACATCTATTACGACAGTAAGACCCGTTGCTTTTTTCGCACCGTCTATCAACTGGAGTATGTTTATATTCATTACTTAATTACATCCTTTAAAAAACTTTCGGCGCCGAATGTTTCATTTATTCCGAGATATTCGGCAACGGTAGCGGCTATGTCGGAGAATTGCTTTCTTACTCCGAGGTTTACACCTTCTTTTATATTTTTTCCGTAAACCAAAAGGGGAACAAATTCTCTTGAATGGTCTGTGCTGGGCGTAGTAGGATCGCATCCGTGGTCTGCTGTGATGATAAGTATATCATCGTCCTTCATTGCAGACTTTATTTCCGGAAGTTTGCTGTCAAAATACATAACCGCTTCCGCATATCCTTTTACATCGTTTCTGTGTCCGTAAATCATATCGGTATCAACAAGATTTGTGAAGAGAAGACCCTCAAAATCTTTCTTTAAATACTCTATTGTTTTTTCTATACCATCATGGTTGTTTGTAGTGTGATCAGTTACTGTCATTCCTCTGTGTTCGAAAATATCTTCTATTTTACCTATGGCAACAACAGATTTTCCTTCGGCTTTAAGCAGGTCGAGGATTGTTTCGGAAGTCGGAGCCAGAGAGAAATCTTTTCGGCGTTCCGTTCTTGTATAGTTGCCGTTACCGTTTCCGATAAAAGGTCTTGCGATTACTCTTGCTACGGCATAGTCGCCTACAAGAATTTCCCTTACTGTCTCGCACATTTTATAAAGCTCATCAACAGGGATAACGTCCTCATGGCATGCTATCTGGAATACAGAGTCGGCAGACGTATATATAATAGGATAGCCTGTTTTAACATGCTCGTCTCCCAGCTCGTTTATTATGGCAGTACCGGAAGCGGAAATGTTACCAAGCGTCTTTCTTCCGATAGCTTTTTCAAATTTATCCATAACTTCTTTCGGAAATCCTGTTTCCGTAAAAGTAGGAAATGGATTTTCCGTAACGATACCGGAGATTTCCCAATGTCCTGTAGTTGTATCCTTTCCGTTGGAAGCCTCTGACATTTTAGCATAACAACCCTTCGGGGAGTCCGTTTTTCCGAGAAGACAAATATCCTCGCCTTCAATATTTCCGAGACCTAATTCAGCCATATTAGGAACTGAGAATTCGGGATATTCTTTTTTTATGTTAACGAGCGTATTTGAACCTTCGTCTCCGTATTTTGCGGCGTCGGGAAGTTCCCCTATACCTACGCTGTCAAGAACGATTATAGCTACTCTTTTCATTTGTTTTCCTCCTGTTTTATAATATCAAGAATTAACTTTGGATTTTCCGGTTTTTGATTTTTTATTTTAACTGCGTCAAGAATATATTTTGCGGCTGAAGTGCATTTTTCAGCAGTTGCCGAATATACTTCAGCAAGGATATCGCCTTTATTTACATAATCTCCGATACGTACTTTCATTATTATGCCTGCTCCGAAATCAATGTTATCGGATTTTGAAGCACGACCTGCTCCTGTTTCCAATGAAGCGCGTCCTATTTCGGCTGTATTCATCGAATAAACATAACCGCTTTCCTCAGCCGCAACTTCGGACTTTTCAGACGAGAGCGGCAGAAGTGTATAGTCGTTTATTATTTCGGGATTTCCTCCCTGCTGTATAAGAAGTTCTCTGAACTTATCAATACCCTTGCCGTTAGCAATATTATCGGCAAGCATTTGCTTTGCGGATTCGACTGTATCGGCTTTTTTTGCGCTGATAAGCATATATGCGCCCAGCGTAAGGGCTACGTCAAGAAGATCTCCGCCGACATTGCCTTTAAGGATTTCAATAGCTTCGATAACTTCGAGAGAGTTGCCTATATTCATGCCGAGAGGTTGCTCCATGCTGCTTATTACGGCGGTAACTTCTCTGCCTACTGACTTTCCTATATCTGCCATCGTTTTTGCCAGAGATACTGCCGAGTCATAGTCTTTCATAAAAGCTCCGCTGCCGCATTTTACGTCAAGAACAATGGCGTCTGCACCTGCCGCGATTTTTTTAGACATTATGCTTCCCGATATGAGAGGAATATTCTCAACGGTTCCCGTAACGTCTCTTAAAGCATACAGCTTTTTGTCGGCGGGCGTTAGGTTATCGGTCTGGCTCATAAGCACTATATTACTCGTTTTTGCGAATTTAAGAGCATCGGCTTCGGTAATATCTATTTTAAAACCGGGTATGGATTCTAATTTGTCAAGGGTGCCGCCGGAAAAACCAAGACCTCTTCCGCTCATTTTTACAACGGGAACAC
>URLB01000075.1 GCA_900548595.1 uncultured Eubacteriales bacterium | reverse complement strand
TATGACAGAGTCGTTAATATGCCATATGTAAAAACAGGTAAACCCGAGGGAGCATTCTACCTTTTTGTAGACTTTTCCGGAACATACGGAAAAAGCTATAAGGGTACAGTGTTGGAATCGGCTGCACAGATAGGTGCTATCCTTCTCGATGAAAAACTTATAGCAGTTGTTCCGTGTGCGGATTTCGGTATGCCTGACCATATCAGATTGTCTTATGCAACATCAATAGAGAATATAACAGAAGGCATGAATAAACTTGAAGAATTTTTGAAAGAACTTAAGTAATGAGAATTGGAGGTGTTTGCAGATGAAACTGACAAGAGTAAAAGAGTTTTACAGAAACACAGCGGATTTTGCGGATAAAACAGTAGAGGTCGGAGGCTGGATAAGAACTCTTCGTTCATCAAAGGCTTTCGGATTTATAGAGCTTAACGACGGATCGTTTTTTAAAAGCGTTCAGGTAGTATTTGAAGAAGATAAAATCGATAACTATACTGAAATATCAAAACTCGGCGTAGGAGCTGCAATTATAGTAAAGGGTACGCTTGTACTTACTCCCGAAGCAAAACAACCCTTTGAAATAAAGGCAGAGGAAATAGTTGTTGAAGGACGCACTACTCCCGATTATCCTCTTCAGAAAAAGAGACATTCCTTTGAGTTTTTAAGAAGCATAGCTTATTTAAGACCGAGAACAAATACTTTTTCGGCTACATTCAGAGTAAGAAGCCTTGCGGCTTATGCAATCCATAAGTTCTTCCAGGAGAGAGGATTTGTTTATGTTCATACTCCGATAATTACCGGAAGCGACTGTGAAGGCGCAGGAGAAATGTTCCAGGTTACAACGCTTGATATGTCAAACCCTCCTTTAACCGAGGACGGAAAGGTAGACTATTCAAAGGACTTCTTTGGAAAGCAGACAAATCTTACTGTTAGCGGACAGCTTTCGGCAGAGACATACGCGCTTGCTTTCAGAGACGTATACACATTCGGACCGACATTCAGAGCTGAGAACTCAAATACTACACGCCATGCGGCAGAGTTCTGGATGATAGAGCCGGAAATGGCTTTTGCAGACCTTAACGATTATATGGATAATGCCGAGGATATGCTTAAGTACGTAATTAGCTACGTACTTGAAAACGCGCCGGAAGAAATGGAGTTTTTCAATAACTTTGTCGACAAAGGACTTATTGACAGACTTAATAACATTGTAAATTCCGATTTCCAGAGAATTTCATATACAGAAGCAATTGAAATACTCAAAAAAGCAGGAGACAAATTTGAATATCCCGTTGAGTGGGGATGTGACCTTCAGACGGAGCATGAAAGATATATTACGGAAGAAGTCTACAAGAAACCTGTATTCGTAACCGATTATCCGAAAGAAATAAAGGCGTTCTATATGAGACTTAATGATGACGGAAAGACAGTTGCAGCTGCCGACTGCCTTGTTCCCGGAATCGGCGAAATAATCGGAGGAAGCCAGAGAGAGGAAAGACTGGAAATTCTTGAAAACAGAATGGACGAACTCGGACTTAAGAGAGAGGACTATTGGTGGTATCTTGACCTTCGTAAATACGGCGGAACAAGACACGCAGGATACGGACTGGGATTTGAAAGACTTATAATGTATATTACTGGAATGTCAAACATAAGAGACGTTATACCTTATCCCAGAACAGTGCGTAACGCAGAGTTCTGATAATCGGAGGATCAAACATGGATTACGATGTTGTAAAGAGCGAGAGCGTATATTCCGGAAAAATACTTAAGGTGCTTAAAGACGAAATAACAATGCCGGGTGGAAAAACGGCGGTCAGGGAAACTGTGGAAAAGCATAACGCATCGGCTATCGTGCCGATTGATAAGGACGGAAACATAATTTTTGTAAGACAGTACAGACATGCTGCAAAAGATATGATACTTGAAATACCTGCCGGCACTTTTGAAGATAATGAAGACCCTTATGAGTGCGCTTTAAGAGAATTGGAAGAAGAAATAGGCTATAAGGCAATGGGACTTACCTACGTAAATTGGACGTATGCTTCCGTTGGAATGTGTACGGAAAGAATATATCTTTATGTTGCCAAAGACCTTGAAAAGGGAGTACAAAACCTTGATGAGGACGAGTTTATAGAAATAGAAAGATATTCTCTTGAAGACGCCGTCGAAATGATATTTGACGGGACAATACGGGATTCAAAAACCGTAATGGGCATCCTTGCCTATAAGGAGCTTGTCGCAAAAGGACAAATATAATATGTAATAGAGCATGTACCGCTTCCATATATTTTATTAATAAAAAGGAAGGCGGTGGATACTCTATGAAAGGCAGAAAAACAAGCAGATGGCATACTATATTATTTACGGTATGCGTCTGCTTTTTTATTGGGGCAATAATAGGAGCTTTTTCGGCAGCGACTATGGAAACAGAGCAGATACAAAAACTCGGTGAATATTCCGGAGGGTTCTTAGCTGACGCCGGGTTTAGAAATCTTTTTATAAAACACGGAAAATATATATTGGGAATTTGGCTTTCGGGATTTATATATTCGGGAGCTGTTATAGTAATAATTATTATTTTTGTCAGCGGAATATTTTATGGATTTTCTTCAACTATAGCAGTTATAAAAAGCGGAATAAGCGGCGTGTTATCGGGCATATTTCCGCAAAGTTCTATTCTTATACCGCTTTATATATTGACAGCTGTATGGACGATGAATTTTGTACTGGACAAGTTTACTTATTACGGTCCTAAAAGCAGAATAAAAAGGGAGCGGCGGAAACATTTAAAAGAACATTTGATAATATTGGTGTGCGCTTTGGCTGTCAATTCCGCAGCTTGTATATTTGAAATATATATAGCGAGAAGTATACTTATATAAGATATAAACATAAATTTGACCTATGTGGTGGATAAAATCTGAAATAACGGTGTTTTTTGCGGAAAAATGGTAAAATATATCGACTTTTTGTGGAAAAAGTCATATAATTAAAATAATAATGTTAACAAAATGGGTTTTGAGGGGTAGATTATGAACGGACTCATAGAACAGTTTAGCGAATATCTGACGAAGGTAAAAGGGGCGTCGGAAAATACGAAGAGCTCATATATAAGGGATCTGAATTCTTTTGCGCGTTTTTTGGGGGAAAACGGAATAAAGGATTTTACTAAGGTAAACAGAACCAATATTATGACATATATATATGAACTTCAAGCGAAAAATAAAGCGCCGTCTACGGTGTCAAGAAATGCGGCTTCAATCAGAGCTTTTTATTCATATTTGGATAAAATAAAAGCTGTTGATGAAAATCCTGCCGAGGGATTGGAGACGCCTAAAGTAGAGAAAAAAATTCCGGCGATACTTTCCACAAATGAAGTCGAAATGCTTTTGGAACAGCCCGATTTATCTGAAACCAAAGGTTTGAGAGACAAGGCTATGCTGGAGGTTATGTATGCTACGGGTATACGCGTAAGCGAATTGATTTCACTTAAAGTTGCCGACGTAAACCTTAATATGGAATATTTAAACTGTAAATCCTCGGGAAAGACAAGAATAATACCGTTGGGTTCCAAGGCAATCGAAGCTGTATCGCAGTATTTGAGCAGAGCAAGATTTTCTTTGGTTAAGGACGAAAAAGAAGACACTTTGTTTGTGAACTGTTTTGGTTCGCCGATGACAAGGCAGGGCTTTTGGAAGATAATAAAAATATATGCCTCAAACGCAGGGATAAAGACCGATATTACTCCGCACATGCTTCGACATTCGTTTGCGGTACACTTGATAGAAAACGGAGCCGATATACAGTCGGTACAGGAAATGATGGGACATTCGGATATAGCTACGACGCAGATGTATGTAAGGCTTAACAGAAACAAGTTGAAAGAAGTATATAATAAATCTCACCCAAGGGCATAAAAAACCGCTGAAAATAATTTTCAGCGGTTTTTGTATGTTTAAACAAGTTTAAGTCTGTGGAATGATTTTTTACCTCTCTGGAGAGTAACTATGCCGTCCTTAAATAAGTCTTCTGTTATTTTGAAATCTACATCGCTTATTTTTTCATCATTTACTTTTACTCCGCCCTGCTGAACGGCACGTCTTGCCTCGGAACGTGAAGGAGTAAGTTTTGTAGTAACAAGAGCGGAGAGAATGTCCATATTTTCAAGGTCTGCCGAAGCAACTTCCGTAGTAGGTATGGAACCGCCGTCGCTTCCGCCCATGAAAAGAGCCTTTGCTGCAACATCGGCTTTTTTAGCTTCCTCTTCGCCATGAACAATCTTTGTAAGCTCGTATGCGAGAACTTCTTTTGCTTTATTTATTTCGCTTCCTTCAAGAGCGCCGAGTCTTCTTACTTCGTCCATAGGAAGGAATGTGAGGAGACGGAGACATTTTTCAACGTCTTTATCGCCTACATTTCTCCAGTACTGGTAAAACTCATAAGGAGAAGTTTTTTCGGGATCGAGCCATACGGCGCCTTTTTCGGTTTTGCCCATTTTTTTGCCTTCGCTGTTTGTAAGAAGCTGGAATGTCATACCATAAGCAGGCTTATTTTCTTTTCTTCTGATAAGGTCTACGCCGCCGAGTATATTTGACCACTGATCGTTTCCGCCTAACTGCATAACACATCCGTAACGCTTATTCAGTTCAAGGAAGTCATAACTCTGCATTATCATGTAGTTAAATTCGAGGAATGAAAGACCTTTTTCCATTCTTGTCTTGAAACATTCAGCCGTAAGCATTTTATTTACCGAGAATACGGAACCGATTTCTCTTAAAAATTCGATGTAATTAAGATTTCTCAGCCAATCTCCGTTGTTTACTATTATCGCTTTGTCATCGGAAAAATCAATGAACCTCGAAAGCTGTTTTTTGAAACAGTTGACGTTATGGTCTATTTCATCAACCGTCATCATTCTTCTCATATCAGTCTTTCCCGTAGGATCGCCGACCATACCTGTTCCGCCGCCCATAAGACATATAGGACGGTGTCCGCATCTCTGCATGTGGCTCATTGCCATAACTGTGAGAAAGTGTCCTACATGAAGGCTGTCAGCAGTAGGGTCAAAACCTATATAAAAAGTTATCTTCTCATTTTTAAATAACTGTTCGATTTCTTCGGGATGAGTCATCTGCTCGATGAACCCACGTTCTTTTAATACTTCAAAAGCATTTTCCATCGTTTACACTCCTTTATGTTTAATAAAAAATTTTTAGTAATAAAAAAGAGTTCTCTTCCGGAAAGGACGAGAACTCGTTCGTGGTACCACCTTAATTTGCGTCAATCAACGCCTTTATATGCTGTAACGGGCATAAACCGTGGTTTTCCAAGGCTCTTGAGATGTAGGTCATCTGTTACCGTCCTGTATGCTCGCACCCAACGCATACTCTCTGCTGATTGTAAACCGGTAAAGACTGAAATTTGTCTCCGTCGTTGCCAAATATGAAACTGGGGTTATTCTAACATAGTTCTATTTATAAATCAAGTATAAAAAATGTCTGTTTTAAAAAACATTTTTTTTCAAATTAGTCAGCATTGGCTATATTCTCGGATATTTTAACAATAAGTTCGCAGGCTTTTATCATGGAATTTAACGGAATAAATTCATAAGGTCCATGGAAATTATGACCGCCGGCAAAAATATTAGGGCAGGGGAGACCCATAAAAGAAAGTCTGGCTCCGTCTGTGCCGCCACGTATAGGTTGGATTTTCGGAATGATACCGCAGTCCTCCATTGATTTTTCTGCCAGTTTTATTATATCCATATTATTTTCTATTATTTCACGCATGTTTCTGTACTGCTCTCTTATTTCACATGATGCGATATTTCCGTATTTTGAATTTATTATATCGGTTACGGATTGGATTTTTTTATTTCTTGCGTTAAAGCCTTCGCTGTCGAAATCTCTTATTATATAGTATAATTTAGCCTCGGAAACACCTCCGCTTATGCCTGCAAGGTGATAAAATCCTTCATATCCTTCGGTGTTGGCAGGCGTTTCATCGGGCATAAGAGAAACAAATTCCGCAGCAATAAGAGCTGCATTCTGCATAACACCCTTCGCAGTACCCGGGTGTACACTTTTGCCTTTTATTGTAATTTCAGCCGATGAGGCGTTGAAATTTTCGTATTCAAGTTCGCCGATTTCACCGCCGTCCATGGTAAAACCGAAATCGGATTTAAGGCTGTCTACATCCAAATAATCGACGCCTTTGCCGATTTCTTCATCGGGGGTGAACAGAATTTTTATATCGCCGTGAACGATATTATTTTTTATAATATATTCCATTGCGGTTATTATTTCGGCTATTCCGGCCTTATCATCAGCGCCGAGCAGAGTAGTTCCGTCTGACGATATTATAGTATCGCCGATATAATTTTTGAGAGACGGGAATTCGTCGGGGTTAAGTTCACGGTTTTTAAGTTTTATAATTCCACCGTCGTAATTTTCCGTTATTATCGGTCTGATATTGAAGCCGGAAGCATCGGGGCTTGTGTCCATGTGCGCTATAAAACAAACGGACGGAACCCTCTTTGACGTATTTGACGGAAGAAAGGCACTTACATAACCGTAATGATCAACGCTGACTTCTTTAAGTCCTATTTCTTTACACTCTTCGGCGAGAGCTTCACCGAAAGCCAACTGAAACGGAGAACTGGGAAATGAGTTTGAATTTTCATCTGATGTAGTGCATATATTTACATATTTTAAAAATCTGTCCATAATATTTAACATGTAAATACCTCCTTTTAATTATATATTGTATTATACCACATACCTTGTATGTGGTAATATGACGTTATTATGATTATACAAGATAATCACCACTATTAACAAATTATACACTTGACACCGCTTTGTAATAATGTGAAAAATATATAATAATTTAAGGGTTTTATCTCTGTTATTTACTGCACTTTATATGATTATTTGGGTTCATATAAAAATTGCTTGTATTAATTTACAAAAGCCATTATAATAAAAAACGTGAAAGAAAGAGATGATAAACTCTTTTTGAAGTGTACTTTGACAATTCCATAACATCGGATGAATAAAATCACCTTTGCTGTGAACTGATACTATGTTGTAGGCGGTCTTTTCTTTAATCCTGAAGAAAAGATAAATATATGAACAACAAAATGTTAATATGTTTTGTCGGGGAGCAGAAAGACGTATTGTTGTTCAAGAGTGTTTTTTCATAATATATGCTTTGGGGAAGGCATTTGAAAAAACTGGACGATATAAAGTTTTATTTAAGGAGGAATTATTCATGGATATTATTCTCTCATTGGTACCTATTCTTATAGTTCTTATCGGTATCATTGTGCTCAACAAGCCTTCGAGTATTGTTGCTCCTATTGCTTTCGTAGTTACTTTCCTTATCGGTATGTTCTACTTTGGCGTAGGAATCGATGTTCTCGGAATGGACGCTTGGAAAGGCGTTGTTTCGGGAACAAAAGTTGTTTACATGATCATGGCTGCTTTCTGTATTCTTAACATGCTTCTTGACACAGGAGCTATGGATAAGATTAAAGAACTTATCATCAGCCTTACAGATGACAAACGTAAACACGTTATAATAGTTGCTTTCGGTTTCGGAGCTTTCCTTGAGGGTTGTGCCGGCGCCGGAACACCTGCAGCAGTTTGCGCGCCTTTGCTTATGGGTCTTGGAATAAGCCCTGTATCAGCAGTTCTCGGATCACTTATCGCTAACGGTATCTGGTCATCATGGGGAGCTGCCGGACTTACATGTTCAGGCGGTTTCGAAGCTATGGTTCAGGCAGGAAGAGGAGCTACATATAGCTGGCCTGCACTTGATAATATGTCTGTAACAGAGATTTACAACATGCTCTCAATGGCTACAGCAAGAGTTAACGCAGTGGGAGCTTTACTTTGCCCTTGGGTTATCACAGCTGTTTGCTATGGCAAAAAAGGCTTCAAAGGACTTGTTCCTTTCCTTTTAGTTAACAGTGTTGTCGGAGCATGTGCTATGCTTCTTGTAACACATACAATCGGCTTCGAATTTACATCTATTATTTCCGGTATCATAATAGTTGCAGCAAACTTTATTTACCTCAAGGCTGCTAAACCTGTTACTCCTGCGGAATTCGTAACGAATCCTCCGGAAACAAAGAGCGATATGCCTGCTTGGAAAGCTGTATTTACATACGTACTTCTTCTTATTGCTCTTCCCGCTATGCGTTTCGGTATTGCAGGAACATGGCTTTTCAAGAGAGGTTTTGCGGTTTGGATCGGTACAACTATTCTTGGCGTATGCTTTATCGGTTCTCTTGTACTCGGATATACAAAGAACTTCCATAAGTGTGTAGCGGTTTCGTTCAAGAGCGTTATCGGCGCACTTATCGCTATGGCATTCCTTTCAGGTATGGCAGAGGCTATGAAATCAGCAGGTATGCTTTCAATCCTTGCGAAAGCACTTGCAGACGTTGTAGGAAACGGATATCCTGCAGCAGCAGTATTCATCGGATGTCTTGGATCGTTTATGACAGGTACAACACTCGGATCAAATATCATGTTCCATCCCATGCATATTGAAGCAGCTCAGATTCTCGGAATCAGCCCTTCTTATTGTGCAGCTCTCAACTCATCAGGTGGAGCACTTGGTAACATGATTTGCCCTAACAACGTTATCGCTGTTTGTGCTACTGTTAATTTCCAGAATCAGGAAGGTATTATCATGAGAAAGGTTATTCCTGCTCTTGCAATACTTATGATTGGTGAAATGATAGCAGCAATGCTTTATGTATTTGTATTCTTCCCCGGATATTATATGTAATATTCGGAGATAAGGAAAGGAGATATTGATATGGCTGACAACGATAAATACAAAATGAGTATAGTTCATATACTTCTCTTAATATTCACACTTCTGTGTGCGTTCTATTTCTAATGTGAGATAGCTAAACCGCTCTGTTAAAAGACAGGGCGGTTTTTTAGTGTGTGTGAAGAACTTTTTATAATGAATATCAATAAATCCTTAGTGCAAATGTAATAAAGTATATAAAGAAAAAAGGGCTTAGAGCCAAGGAAAGTAAAATAAATTTTGAAATCGGTATAGAAATAGGATAAAGGTCAAGAGTAATTGTATGTATTGCCGGAAAAGATACCTAAACAACAGTCAATACGGATTGAATTTATAAATAACGCTGAAATAATAATTTTAGTTAAAAGAACATTGACAAAACGATAATATAAATTATATAATGGTATTACCAATTGGTAGAACCATAATATTTTTTGACGGTTCAAAGAATCGTCTAAATAAATGAATATAATGTAAAGTTTAGTTAGTGGTTAAAGTATGGTGTTTATAGGTTTGGGGATCCGACAAAATCAGGTGCGTGTAGAAAGGGGAATTATTATGAGTAAAGAGAGAAAAATCGATAATGTAAAATTCAGACCCATTGACGTAATCCTTTTTATATTTATGCTGTTATGTGCATTCTATTTCTAAATTAAATAAGTTTATTATCAGCAGCTCCGCCTGATTTGGCGGAGTATTTTTTTACCCCGTAGCGGCTATAATAAAGGCTGTGTTAAGGCTGTGTGAAAAAAATTACAAGAAAATGAAAAAAAGTGTTGACAAACATAAAAGACTTGTGTATTATATCTATTGTTCACGGCACACGTGAGCGGCAAAACTAAAGAGAATCTGTGGAGAGGTGTCCGAGTGGTTTAAGGAGCTGGTCTTGAAAACCAGTGACTCCGAAAGGGGCCGTGGGTTCGAATCCCACCCTCTTCCGCCATTTTTATCATTTTTTTCAGTGAGAGCCTTGTGGAGAAGTACCCAAGTGGTTGAAGGGGCTCCCCTGGAAAGGGAGTAGACCGTTAATAGCGGTGCGTGGGTTCAAATCCCACCTTCTCCGCCAAAAAAATAGATAAAAAGTTCTTGACAAAAGCAAAAAGGCATGATATACTAACTAAGCTGTCATCGAGAGGCAGTTAAAAAAGTAACAAA
>URLB01000074.1 GCA_900548595.1 uncultured Eubacteriales bacterium | reverse complement strand
ACTTATAATATTTGTAGTGCTTGGAGGACTGCCGCTTAAAATCGGAGTAACATTGGTTGCACTGATTGGCCTGTTTGAATTTTATAAGGCTTTCAGCGGATTTATAAAGCCTGTCCATTTTATAGGATTTATTGCGGCAATTATCTATATGATATTTATTGAAAAAATAATTTATACGGCTTCGCTTTTAAATGTAGTAGTCGCACTTTTTATGCTTATAATACTGATATATGTTGTGCTGACGCATGAAAGCGGAAATACGATGGACGGGATAGTTACGTTTTTCGGCTTTTTCTATGTATGCTTCCTTATTTCGCATGTATATCTTACAAGGCAGTACACGCATGGAAATGCTTTTGTGTGGCTTATATTTTTCAGTGCATTCGGTTGTGATGTCGGGGCATATTTTACGGGTATGGCTTTCGGTAAACACAAACTTATACCTCAGCTGTCGCCTAAAAAGACGGTTGAAGGCTCGATAGGCGGAATTGTTGTAGCCGTTGCTATATGCGTTATCTACGGTGTTATTCTTGAAGCGGAAAATGAGCTGGTAGGAGTTGATACGGTTCTTTTATGCTTCATAACCGGACTGGTCGGCTCTGTATTCTCGCAGATAGGCGATCTTGCCGCGTCTGCAATGAAACGATATGTCGGCATAAAGGATTTCGGAAAGATAATGCCGGGACACGGAGGAGTGCTGGATAGATTTGACAGCGTACTCTTTACTGCACCGGTAGTATACTACTCAATGTTTTACTTAATAACCGTTATGTAAGCGGAGGAATACAAATGGTAAAAAATATATCGATTTTAGGCTCTACAGGTTCTATAGGAACGCAAACATTAGATGTTATAAGAGAAATCGGCGGAATAAATGTGTGTGCAGTTACCGCAAATAATAATATAGAGCTTTTGGAAAAACAAATACGAGAGTTTAAACCTGACATAGCGGCTGTAATGGACTGCGAAAAGGCAGAAATGTTAAAAGAGAGGACAAAAGACTGCAAAACCGATATTTTAAGCGGAATGGACGGTATTATTGCCGCAGCCGTATATGATAAAAGCGATACGGTTTTGACATCCGTAGTCGGAAATATAGGAATATTACCGACCTTTGAAGCTATAAAAGCAGGTAAAGATATTGCTTTGGCAAATAAAGAAACGCTGGTTTCGGCAGGGGAACTTATAATGAACGCTGTAAATAAATACGGCGTTAAAATATATCCTGTAGACAGTGAACATTCGGCAATTTTCCAATGTTTGCAGGGAAACAGCGAAAACAAAATAAGACGTATACTGCTCACTGCTTCCGGAGGACCGTTCAGAGGCAGAAACGCAGAAGAACTTAAAAATGTTAAAGCCTCGGACGCATTAAAACATCCTAATTGGAATATGGGAAAAAAAGTAACCATTGATTCCGCAAGCCTTATGAATAAGGGACTGGAAGTTATAGAGGCAAAATGGCTGTTCGGTGTTGAGGTGGAGGATATAGAGGTACTTGTACATCCGCAAAGTATAGTTCATTCCGCTGTTGAGTATGAGGATGGAGCGGTTATAGCTCAGTTGGGTGAACCCGATATGAAAGTTCCGATACAGTATGCCCTTACTTATCCCAAAAGAGTCAAAAACAGTTTTCCTAAAATCGACTTTATGAAAAGAAACAGCCTTACATTTGAAAAGCCAGATACGGATACTTTCAAATGTCTTTCTTTGGCATATAGGGCTGTTAAAGAAGGAGGAACTATGCCTACTGTAATGAACGGGGCAAATGAAACGGCTGTTAACGCATTTCTTAATGATAAAATAGGATTTTTGGATATAGCGGATATAATAGAAAAAACAATGAGCGCATATACTGTTAAATATAATTATACGGTTGATGACCTCATTGATGCCGATAGTTGGGCAAGGGAGTTTTCAGCTTCGCTAATAAAGACCAAGGAGAAGTAAAAAATTGTCTATAATTATTTCAATAATAGTATTCTCGATAATAATAATCGTACATGAACTGGGGCATTTTTGGGTAGCGAAAAAAGTAGGGATATTTGTTCAGGAATTTTCGGTAGGAATGGGACCGTTGATTTTTTCAAAGCAAATCGGGGAGACGGAATATTCTCTAAGAGCTCTCCCGCTCGGCGGATTTTGCAGAATGCAAGGCGAAACCGGAGATGAAGACGATGGGGCGGCAGGATGTGATCCTTCACGTTCGTTTAATAATAAGAGTCTGTTTCAAAGAATCGCGGTAATTTTTGCAGGACCGGCAATGAATTTTATACTGGCATTTGTATTGATTTTTATATTGCTTGGCGTAAACGGTTTTCTTGTACCCGAAATAAAATCGGTTGAGGAAAACAGTGCGGCTTATGAGGTTGGTTTGGAGCAGGGGGATGAAATAGTTGAGGTAAACGGAAAAAGAATTACGATTTATCAGGATTTTTCTCCTGCGCTCAACATAAAAAAAACCGGTGAACCTGTCGATATGGTAATAGACAGGAACGGAGAAAAACATGAAGTCTCCGTTACGCCGCAATACAATGAAGAGTATGGAAGATATATGATGGGATTTTCATTTGACGGAAGATACGGATTATTTTCAGATGAGGTTGATGGATACCAAAAAGCCTCGCTACTGGAAACCATAAAAAATGATATAGGTACCATGGTATATTTTGTAAAAAGCGTTGTAAGCGGATTTATAAGAATATTTACATTCCAGGTCAAATCGGAAGAAGTATCAGGACCGATTGGAATTATAGGAACTATAGGGGATACCTACCAAGCCGGTATGGAATATGGAATAGGCAGCGCTATACTTAATTTGTTTGCATTGTCGGCATTACTAAGCACTAACTTAGGAGTTCTTAATCTTTTTCCCATTCCTGCGATGGACGGAGGAAGACTGGCATTTTTGATTGTGGAAGGCATAAGAAAAAAACCTATAAATCCGGAAATAGAAGGAAGAATTCATTTTGCGGGATTTATGCTGTTACTGGTGTTTATGGTATTTATTGCTTTTAATGACATAGTTAAATTGATTTGGTGATAAGATATGAAATACACAAGAAGAAAAACAAGAGAAATAAACATAGGCGGAGTTAAAATAGGAGGAAATAATCCAATAGCTATCCAGTCAATGTGTAATACCGATACAAGAAACGCAAAGGCTACAATTGAGCAGATAAAAAAGCTTGAGGAAGCCGGGTGCGAAATAGTTAGAGTTGCCGTACCGGATATGGAGGCAGCTGAAGCTGTAAGAGAAATCAGAAATAATATAAATATACCGCTTGTTGCAGATATCCACTTTGATTACAGACTTGCATTAAAGTGTATGGATAACGGTATAGACAAAATAAGGATAAATCCGGGTAATATAGGAAGCCATGATAGAGTTAAGCAAGTTGCAGATATGGCTAAAAAAAATCATATACCAATAAGAATAGGAGTAAATTCCGGTTCGCTTGAAAAAAAACTTGTAGAAAAATACGGAGGAGTAACGCCGGAGGGACTTGTCGAAAGCGCATTGGGGCATGTAAAATTGTTGGAAGAAAATGATTTTTATGATACTGCTATATCAATTAAGGCTTCGAATGTGCCGTTTTCGATAGAAGTGTATGATCTCCTTTCCAAAACTGTCGATTATCCGTTACATGTAGGCATAACAGAGGCAGGTACGGTATGGAGAGGCACAATAAAGTCGGCTGTAGGAATCGGCGCTATACTTTCAATGGGAATCGGTGATACAATAAGAGTATCTCTCACAGGAGATCCGGTTGAAGAAATATATGCCGCAAAGGAAATATTGAGCGACTTAAGGCTTAGAAACTTCGGAGTTGAGTTTATATCATGCCCGACTTGCGGAAGAACAAGCATAGATCTAATAAAAATTGCAAATGAAGTTGAAGAAAAGGTAAGAAATATAAATAAAAATATAAAAGTAGCTGTAATGGGCTGTGCTGTAAACGGCCCGGGTGAAGCGAGAGAAGCCGATATAGGCATTGCCGGAGGAAACGGAGAAGGGCTTATTTTTAAAAAAGGACAGATTTTGAGGAAAGTGCCTGAAGATAAGCTTATTGAAGAGCTGATGAAAGAGATAGAACAGCTTTAATATACGGGTGATTTAAAATGCATGAAAAGTTTTTTAACATTTTCGGAAAAGTAAATGTTGATGATAAGGTAAAATCAGCATTTAAAGAAGCGATTGTCGAAAAACTTACAGTTTCAAAAAGTACAAAAATACTTCAGGCAGAAGTATCTTCCAAAAGCCTTATACCTAATAGGTATAAGGCTTTAATGGAAAAAGCGGTTTTTGATACTGTCGGAGCGGCAAGCGAAGTAAAACTGAGAATAAAATATGATATAGAAGATAAAAGTCCGATGTCGGTATTTAATTTTATATGGAAAGATACTGCTAAGACAATTTCGGAGGATAGCCCAGTATGCGGATGTGTTTTCGAGGACTGCGAAATAAAAGAAGATAATGGAAAGATAACGATAATTACAGGACATAACGCCGCATTTTATTTGTATAAAAAAGGAGCGGATAAATACATACAGGAACGCATAAGGGACGAGTTCGGAATGGATATTTCAATCCGATTTAAAAATAAGAAAACTACGGAAGAAGAAATAAAAAATTATGAACTGAAACAGCAGTCCTATGAAAAACAGCTTATAAACGCCATCATAAGCGAACAGGTAATGGTTGAAACAGCAAAAGAAACGGCTAAAGCCGAAATTACCCATGCTAATATAGAAAAAGGAATAATAATAGGCAAAGACGACATAAGCGGCGATGTAACTAAGATAAAGGATACGAAGGTCGAAGGAGAGAAAGTGATAATCGAAGGGGACATTTTCAATCTTGAAGAGCGTGAAATAAAGGGAGATAAATATATAGTTTCCTTTGATATAACCGACGGAACAGATTCTACAACGGTTAAATTTTTTACCGACAGAAAACCGTATGACTGCGACGGTGGTATAAAATCAGCTCTTAAAGGGGCTTATGTAAGGGTAAAAGGCGACGTGCAACTGGATAAATATGCCGGTGAAATAGTAATAATGTCCAGAAATATAGTAAAAGCGGAAAGACCGCCGATAAGGATGGACACAAGCGAGGAAAAGCGAGTTGAACTTCATCTTCATACAACAATGAGTTCTATGGACGCAGTAACAAGCATGAAAGAATATGTTAAGCGAGCTGCTAAATGGGGTCATAAAGCCATTGCAGTTACCGACCACGGCGTTGTACAGGCATATCCCGAAGCAATGGACGCTGCGGAAGCAAATAAAATAAAAGTCATATACGGAGTTGAGGCATATCTTATAGACGACCTGGGAGAGGTTGTAACAAACAGCCGCGGACAGGACTTTGACGGAGAGTTTGTTGTTTTCGATATCGAAACGACAGGACTTAATAAGGGAAAAGATAAGATAACGGAAATAGGCGCCGTAAAAATAAAGAACAGACAGATAGTAGACAGATACTCTACATTTATAGACCCTGAAGAAAAACTGTCGGATGAAATAGTCAAACTGACAAATATAACCGATGAGATGCTGGCAGGTCAGAGGAAGATAGATGAAGTACTGCCCGAGTTTTTAAACTTTGTCGGAGACGCTGTACTTGTAGCGCATAATGCTTCTTTCGATACGGGTTTTATACGTATAAAAGCCGAAGAACTGGGCATGAACAGTATGCATAATACAATATTGGATACATTGGAGCTTTCCAGAACTCTTTTAAAAGATTTAAAAAAGCATAAGCTTGATGTTGTGGCGAAAAGACTCGGAGTAAGCCTTGAGGGACATCATAGAGCTGTAAATGACGCAGAAGCTACGGCAGAAATATTTATTAAGCTTTTGGAAATGCTGGAAGAAAATAATGTAACAAATCTTGATGATATTAATATTTATTCAAGCAGAACCGTAACATATAATAAATTAAAGTCTTATCATGCTATAATACTTGTTAAAAATCTTGTCGGATTGAGAAATCTGTATGAATTGGTTTCAATGGCTCATTTGGAATATTATCATAAGCAGCCGAGAATACCTAAAAGCAAGCTTATGCAGTATAGGGAAGGACTTATACTGGGAAGCGCCTGTGAAGCCGGAGAACTGTATAGGGCGCTTTTGGATATGAAACCGAAAGAATATATAGATAATATAGTTAACTTCTATGATTACCTCGAAATACAGCCTTTGGGAAACAATATGTTTATGATAGACTCCGACCGAGTTCCGGCAGTAAGCTCAGTTGAGGATATTAAAAATTTTAACAGAAAAATTGTAAGCCTCGGAGAAGAACATAATAAAATGGTAATAGCTACGGGCGACTGCCATTTTATAGACCCTGAGGATTCTGTTTACAGAAAAATTCTTATGTATGCAAAAGGATTTGATGATGCTGAAAAACAGCCTCCTCTGTACTTCAGAACGACGGAGGAAATGCTCAGAGAGTTTTATTATTTGGGAGAGGAAAAGGCAAGGGAAGTAGTTATAACAAATACAAACGCAATTGCCGATATGATAGAAAACATTAAACCTGTGCCTGACGGAACATTTCCACCGAAAATAGAAGGAGCGGAAGAACAAATACAGCAGATAGCTATGGATAAGGCACATTCAATTTACGGAGACCCTCTTCCGCCTATAGTTGAACAAAGACTGGATAAGGAACTGAAATCTATTATTAAAAACGGATTTTCGGTTATGTATATAATAGCTCAAAAGCTTGTGTGGAAATCCAATGACGATGGATACTTGGTAGGTTCAAGAGGATCTGTCGGTTCGTCTTTTGTGGCTAATATGACGGGGATAACAGAGGTAAATGCTCTTCCTCCTCATTATGTATGCCCTAACTGTAAATATTCGGATTTTGAGTCGGAAGAAGTTGTAAAAGTATTTATGCAAGGAGGTTCGGGAGTGGACATGCCCGACAAAGCTTGCCCTAAATGCGGAACAATGATGAAAAAAGACGGACATGATATACCGTTTGAGACATTCTTAGGCTTTGACGGAGACAAAGAGCCGGATATAGACCTTAACTTCTCCGGAGAATATCAGCAGCAGGCACATGCTTATACGGAAGAACTGTTTGGAACCGGACATGTGTTTAAAGCAGGTACAATAGGTACGCTAGCTGATAAAACAGCATACGGATATGTAAAAAAGTATGTTGAGGAGCATAATCTTAAACTTCATAATGCCGAAATGAACAGACTTGTGAGAGGATGTACGGGGGTTAAAAGAACTACAGGTCAGCATCCAGGAGGACTTATGATTGTTCCTAAGGATAAAGATATATATGAGTTTTGCCCTATACAGCACCCGGCTGATGATGTCGGTTCAACGATTATAACAACGCATTTTGACTATCATTCAATAAGCGGACGTATTTTGAAACTTGACCTTTTAGGACATGATGATCCTACGTTTATACGTATGCTTTATGATATAACAGGGGTAAATCCTCAGCTTGTACCGCTTGACGATAAAGAAACCATGTCGTTATTCCAGTCCCCCAAAGCGTTGGGAGTAACAGCCGAGCAAATAAACTGCCCTACGGGAACGCTCGGTATTCCGGAATTCGGAACAAAATTTGTAAGAAATATGCTCATTGATACTAAACCAGAAACATTCTCCGACTTGTTAAGAATATCAGGACTTTCGCATGGAACAAACGTATGGGTTGGAAATGCGAAAGAACTTATTGAAAACGGAACAATAACACTGAAAGAGACTATTTCAACAAGGGACAGTATAATGAGTTATCTCATTACAAAGGGTCTTGAAAATAAAAAAGCGTTTAAAATAATGGAGAAGGTTCGTAAAGGAAAAGGGCTTGCTGATGAAGATATAGAATATATGAAGGAGCATGATGTACCGCAGTGGTATATAGACAGCTGCCTTAAAATAAAATACATGTTCCCCAAAGCACATGCTGCCGCATATGTAATGATGGCGTATAGAATTGCATATTTCAAAATAAATTATCCTGAAGCATATTACGCTACATATTTTACAGTAAGAGCTTCGGATGACTTTGATTATTCATCAATGTGTAAGGGCGAGGAAGTCGCTAAAATTGCTTTAAAAGAAATAAACGACAAAGGAAATGAAGCTACTACAAAGGAACTAAATAAGGCAACTGTATTGGAACTTGTTATAGAGTTTTATGAGAGAGGTTTTAACTTCCTTCCTATAGACCTTTATAAATCGGACGCAAGGAAGTTCGTAGTTACCGATGAAGGTCTGATACCTCCTTTCAACTCGTTGCAGGGTCTTGGAATTACCGTTGCGCAAAGTATTGCAGAAGGAAGAAAAGGCGGAGAGTTTAGAACCATTGAAGAATTTAAAAGCAGAACGGGAGCCGGTGCAAGTATAATAGATCTTTTAAAAGAGAACGGAGTTTTAAAAGGAATACCGGAATCTGACCAAATTTCACTTTTTGATTTCTAGCAATTATAAAGCTGCGAAGTTTACTTGTTTTGTAACAAGTGAAATTTTGCGGCTTTATTTATTTGTATTTTTTATGCTTTGTTATTGACAATTGTAACAAAGATGTTATAATACCATAGTATATCACTAGGAATTTATTAATACAGTATGAAATGAGGTTATAATTATGGTTACGGGAAGAAAGCCAGAGTTCGAAAATATTATAAACAGAATTGCAGCTAATTACTCCTGTGAAAAGGACATGCCGATATACTGTGAAGAAATGAAATTACCGGACAGAAACGAAATAGTAGATATATTGAATGAAATAGAAAGGATTCTTTTTCCTGCTTATTTTGGCGTTAATTCCTTAAAAGGAATGACAGCTTCGGAGTATGTTGAAAAAACATTGGTAAGTATTTACTATCAGCTTAAAACGCAGTTGGAATTGGCGTTGTCTTTAAGCAAGTGCGCTAATGTTAAAAATAAATTTGAAGCGAATGAACTTGAAAATATATGTGACGAATTTATTAATGAGCTACCGAAACTTCAGGAAATTCTGCTCAAAGATGTTACGGCTAATTTTGAGGGAGACCCGGCTGCTACAAGCAGATCTGAAATAATACTTTCTTATCCCGGTTTTTATGCAATATTTGTCTATAGAATAGCGCATGAGCTTTATAAAAGGAACGTACCGTTCGTACCTCGTATGATGACGGAGTATGCTCATGGCAAAACAGGAATAGACATAAACCCCGGTGCGGAAATAGGAGAGTACTTTTTTATAGACCATGGTACGGGAATAGTAATCGGAGAGACAACCAAAATCGGTAAGGGTGTTAAAATCTATCAAGGTGTTACACTCGGAGCGCTTTCCCCAAGAAAAGGACAAACTCTGTCGGGGGTTAAAAGACACCCTACGGTTGAAGATAATGTAACTATATACGCAAACACAACAATACTCGGAGGGGAAACTGTAATAGGTGAAAATTCGGTAATAGGTGGAAACTCATTTATTACAAGGTCGGTTGAAAAGAACAGTTATGTAAGTGTAAAGCCGCCTGAACTTATAATAAGAGCAGATGACTGATGTTGTTGTAAGACAAGAAGATTGCGGCAGGTTTAAACACCTGCCGCTTTATACTATTTTGACAAAATTTTTATAAAAACTACTTAAAGTTTATTGTATACAAAGACTTGTATTTTACACAAATCATAATTATAATTTACCTATATAAATTTGTATACAGGTGAAAATATGAACTACATTAACCTAAAAGCACGGGCTAAAATCAATTTAACATTAGACGTTACGGGAATACGCGACGATGGATACCACGAGCTAAAGATGATTATGCAAACCGTGGAACTGTATGACAGCGTATATATTAAGAAAATTGATAAACCCTATGTAAAATTAAAGTCAAATCTTGAATGGCTTCCCACTGACAGCAGAAATCTGGCATATAAAGCGGCTGAAATAATTAGGGAAAGATATAAAATCAATAAAGGAGTATTTATAGAACTCCGAAAATCAATACCTGTAGCTGCGGGACTGGCCGGTGGAAGCAGCAATTGTGCGGCTGTATTGTACGGTATGAATATACTGTTCGGATTAAAGATAAGCAGAAAAAAACTTGCTGAAATAGCGTTGGAACTCGGAAGCGATGTTCCTTACTGTCTTATGAGAGGAACAGCTTTGGCTGAAGGACGCGGTGAAATACTTACTAAAATTGCTCCATGTCCGAAAGCATGGATTGTTTTGGCAAAGCCTCCTGTGGGATTGTCTACTCCCGCAGTCTATAAGGCGAT
>URLB01000073.1 GCA_900548595.1 uncultured Eubacteriales bacterium | reverse complement strand
CCTGCTGATCAGCATGTCTGCTGTCAACACCCAAACGAATATGTGCTTCTACTGTCTCATCGAATTTTGCTACAGATGTATCCTGTACAAGTTTGATTGCGTCCTCTGTATCATAAAGCGTAGCTTTTTCTACAAGTTTCGCTTTTTCTGTATATTTCTTTCCTCTTTTCATTATCGTACCCTCCTTATTCCTCTACAACAATACCCATGCTTCTTGCTGTACCGCAGATCATGCTGTATGCGGAATCAAGGTTTGCAGCGTTAAGATCGGGCATTTTCATTTCCGCGATTTTCATAACTTCATCTTTGGAAATCTTAGCTACTTTAGTTTTGTTGGGTACGCCTGAACCGGACTCAATCTTGCAAGCCTTCTTAAGAAGAACGGCTGCGGGAGGAGTCTTTGTAATGAATGTGAAGCTTCTATCCTGATATACTGTAATAACAACAGGGATGATAAGACCAGCCTGTGAAGCTGTTTTTTCATTGAATTCCTTGCAGAATCCCATGATGTTTACACCGTGCTGACCAAGAGCGGGGCCAACCGGGGGAGCCGGCGTTGCTTTAGCTGCCGGAATCTGTAATTTAATATAACCTGTTACTTTCTTTGCCATTATCGGCACCTCCTATTAAATGTGGTAATTAACGGGGTAAAAATTCACCCTCCCACGCGCGAACGATTTCTACGCGCATCCAAAAACGAACGAAATTACATTTTAATAATCTGATTATATTCAAACTCAACCGGTGTCTCACGACCGAATATTGAAAGATTGACGGTAACCGTCTTTTTCTGCTCATTAATTTCAACGATTTTTCCTACGGAGTCCGCAAAAGCGCCGAAAACGACTTTTACCGTATCTCCGACTTCCATGTCAAAGTTTTCTGCATGAGTTTCTATACCCATCATTATTACCTCTTCAGGTGTAAGAGGAACAGGTTTACTTTCAGGCCCTACAAAGCTTGTTACGCCTCTGGTATTTCTTACGACATACCAAGTATCCTCGTTCATAAACATTTTGATGAGTACATATCCGGGGAAAATCTTTCTCTGTACAGTTTTTTTCTGTCCGTTTTTAACCTCGACAACTTCCTGTACAGGCACGCTGACCTCATGTATCTGGTCCTGCATACCACGGTTTTCAACGATTTTTTCAATATTCGCCTTCACCTTATTTTCATATCCCGAATAAGTATGCACTACATACCATCTGCTTTCAGCCTCGGCAGGCTTATTGATTTCTTCCGACATAGCAATCATCCTTTTTTAAATCAGGCCACAAGGCCAATGAGCAAGTTTAAAACTGTTGTATAAACAGTATCCATTCCGAATATAATAGCACCGATTATTAATGATGTAAAAATTACGGTAACCGTATTTTTTCTTATTGTCTGACGGTTAGGCCATATAATTTTTTTAGCTTCAGCTCTGCAATCCGCAATTTTAGCTGAAAGTCCCTGTTTTTCACTCTTCTTAGTATTTTTGTTAGAAGACGCTTTTTTCACTTCGTTTTTTTCATTTGGGTTTGTAGTTTTAAGTTCTTCCATCGGTTTCACTCCTTTCAGATTTTACTTTGTTTCTCTATGGAGTGTGTGTGTTTTGCAGAATCTGCAGTATTTCTTTGTTTCCATTCTATCGGGTTTAACCTTTTTGTCCTTTGTAGTACTGTAGTTTCTCTGCTTGCACTCTGTACATGCTAAGGTAATTCTTGTCCTCACAACTTCCACCTCCTGTTATTTGATTTTAATACCGGCAAAAAGGCGTGCTTAAATAAGCATACCTATGCCAATCATACCGATGTTAGCACAGGTACGAGCCTTTGTCAATAATAAACTTTGTTAAACCGCCGTATTTAATATTTATTTTCACAACATGATTATCGGCGGCACATCACATGCTTTGTCAAAGCGAAATTAGTCCTCTTTTTTTACAACTGCTTCCAAAGCTCTTGAAAGCTGATCCGGACAGCTTGTTCCTTTTGCGCCGCAGCCGATACCTCTCAGTTTTTCAATAACGTCTTCAACCTTCATTCCTTCAACAAGCTTCGATATTCCCTGAAGATTTCCGCTGCATCCTCCGGTATATTTTACATCTTTTAATATTCCGTCCTCAACGCTGAATTCAATAAGTCTTGAACATGTTCCCTTTGTTTCATATCTGTATCTCATTATACACACATCCTTTCATTAATTTTGTTTTAAACTATAATCCGAAATATATCATATCTTCCCGACGTTGGCAACAAAAACATTGACATACGGTCTCGTACGCTAATATAATAACCTTTATCAATATACAACTGATTTGCATTTAGAAAAGCGGTGAAAAAATGAAAAAACTCAGATATATTTTATTATCGGTTATAATAGCGTTTTCACTTTCAGCCTGCTCCGATTCATATAAAGCGGAAAGTGAAAATTTAAATGTTGTCGCCTCTTTCTATCCAATTTATATTATAGCGCAAAATGTTATCGGAGACGCAGAAGGAATATCTCTCGAAAATATGGCTCAGCCCCAGACAGGCTGCCTGCATGATTACCAGCTTTCATCCGGAGATATGCGTAAACTCAATCAAGCTGATTTGTTTATAGTAAACGGCGGAGGAATGGAAAGCTTCCTTGATAATGCTCTGGAGCTTTTTCCCGACCTTAATATAATCGATACATCCGAAGGAGTAACAAAGCTTGACGAACCTGAACACGAGCATAGCGAAGGCCATTCGCATGAGAGTAATCCTCATTTCTGGATGTACCCCGAAAACGCCGCCGTGCAGGCTGATAATATATGCAAGGTCTTAAGCGCAATATGTCCCGACAATGCCGAAGTTTTCAAAAAAAATACAGCTTCTTTTATAGAACGCATAAATTCCTTAGAATGTCCTGATTTCGGTCATAAAAAAGCAGTCGTATTTAATGAAGCGTACGAGTATTTAGAGCTTACTTACGGACTGGACATTGAATTCTGCGTCGCTATGGATGAAAACCAAACTCCTTCGGCTAAAGAACTTGCCGAGATAATAACAAACGTAAAATCGGAAAACATACGTCTGCTTATAGCCGCAGATGATGCCTCAAAAGTTCTCGCCGATACGATAGCCGCTGAAACGGACGCCGAGGTTATTATTCTCGATCCCGTTCTTACAGGCGATTATTCTCAAGACAGATATATAGAGGCTATGAAAAAAAACACGAGTATTTTAAAAGGAAGTGTACTGTCATGAGTATTCATAACAACTGCGGTCTTTGTAAAGCGTCCGTTGTAAATCTTTCGGTATATGACGGTGATGAAGCTATTATATATGATGTAAATATGGAATTTCACTGCGGAGAAATTACCGCTCTTATAGGTAAAAACGGCTCGGGAAAAACAACTCTTATAAAAGCTCTTCTCGGCGAAAGGCCTCACACAGGCAATATAACTTACCTGGATCATAAGGACGGTAAAATAAAAAAACTTACAATAGGCTATGTTCCGCAGCATCTTCTGTTTGATAAAAATGCCCCTGTGTCCGTTCTGGATTTTATGGCAGCGGCAGTCGGTTCAAAACCGGTGTGGTTCGGTCATTCAAAGGCTATGCGTTCTTCTATTCAAAAACGTCTTGAAAACTTCAGCGCCGGTCATGTAATAGACCGACCGTTGGGAGAATTATCCGGAGGAGAACTGCAAAGAGTGTTGTTGGCAATGGCAATCGAGCCTCTTCCCGATTTACTTATACTGGACGAACCTGTTTCGGGAATAGATATAAACGGTCTGGATACATTTTACAGAAAAGTTTCGGAACTAAGAAACAAATATCATATGGCTATTCTGCTCGTATCCCACGACTTAAGCCTTATAAAAAGCTTCGCCGACAGAATAATCCTGATGGATAAGACAGTAATCGCTCAGGGAACTCCCGACGAAGTATATGAGACAAAAGCCTTTGCCGATACTTTCGGATATACGATTAAGGAGGCGCGAAACATTGGACTTGATATATAAAATAATGGAAACCGTTCTTCCTTTTTCATTCATGCAGTTTGACTTTATGAAAAACGCTCTTCTTGCTGTTCTTTTGCTTACGCCGCTTTTCGGTATGCTCGGCACAATGGCGGTAAACAACAAAATGGCATTCTTCTCCGACGCGCTCGGACACAGTGCCTTGACCGGAATAGCTATCGGCGTTGTCCTAGGCATAGGAAATCCAATTGTATGTATGGTGATATTCGGCATTTTATTCGGTCTTGGCATACGCAAGGTCAAAAGCAGCGCAAAAGCGTCGTCTGATACGGTTATAAGCGTTTTTTCCTCAGCTTCAATTGCAATAGGAATAGTCATACTGTCCCAAAACGGAGGATTCGCCAAATTTTCATCATACCTTATCGGGGATATCCTTACCGTATCGCCGTCTTATGTAAAAATACTTGCAGTTATCCTTATCGCAACATATATAGTTTGGTATTTCTTATTTAACAAACTGCTTCTTACAAGTATAAATCCGTCTTTATCCGCAAGCAGAGGCATTAAAAACGCAGTTGTTGAAAATGTATTTGTCATTCTCCTTGCCACGGTTGTAATGCTGTCTATAACGCAAGTAGGTATACTTACCATAAACTCTTTGCTTATTCTGCCGGCGGCATCGGCAAGGAACATAGCGTCTAACTCCAGACAATACCATATTTCCGCGACAATAATCGCTATGGTCTGCGGTGTTCTCGGTCTTATACTTTCATTCTATATGAACACTTCGGCAGGCGCTTCTATGGTCATTCTGCTTGCCGTCGTATACTTTGCAACATATTTGAAAGCAAAAGCATAACAAGTCAAAAGGCATTCTCCGCATACATTTATGTTCAACGGAAAATGCCTTTTTCATTACAGTATTATTTTAAATACAGTTTTTCTTTCGTATGTCTCGCCTTTTCTGAGTATAGGAGAAGGAAAATCTTTATGATTTACCGCATCGGGCCAACCCTGTGTTTCCAATGCAAATCCGCTTCTTTTTTTATACGGCGTATTATTTTTACCTATGTCCGTTCCGTCAAGGAAATTACCCGAATAGAAATGCATTCCCAGCTGATCCGTCCACACCTCCATAGAAGCTTTATCTGTCGAGACGGTTGCAGCCTTTCTCATTTCAGTACTATGCTCATGTTTCAGCACAAAATTATGGTCATACCCCGAAGCATATAACATCTGTTGGAAGTCGGACTCTATATCTCTGCCTATTTCTTTCTCTGTTCTGAAATCCATGGGTGTCCCCTCTACCGATATCAAACTGCCGTCTGAACAGCCTGTATTATCAATACCTGTAAATTCATCGGCAAATATGCTGAGTTTATGTTTATCGACAGTACCATTTCCGTTCAAATTAAAATAAGTATGATTTGTAAGATTAACCAATGTATCTTCCGTACTTTCCGCCCAATAGGATATGATAATCTCATTATCATCTGAAAGGACGTATTTTACTTTTACGGTCAAATCGCCAGGATAATTCTCTTCCCCATCAGTTGAAAACAGCGTAAATGTTACCCCATCACTGTCAGCCGAGCTGTCCCATACCTTTTTATCAAACCCAATTTTACCGCCGTGAAGGTGGTTTGTCCCGTTATTAACGGCAACGGAGTATTCCTTTCCGTTTAAAACGAATTTTCCGTTTTTTATTCTGTTGGCGCATCTGCCTATTACAGCGCCCATATATTTATCATGTTTTTCGTAACCCGAAATCGAGTCAAAGCCGAGGACTATGTCTGTACCGTCGGGTAAAACAACGGTTCTTATGGCAGCTCCGTAAGAAATAATCGACATACTTATATTATTTCTGTTTCTGATTATATATTCGAGTACTTCCTCTCCGTTCTTTGTATATCCGAAGTTCTTTTTTTCAATGTTCATCTTCCGCCGCACTCCTCTATAAACCTCATAAACGCCGCCATTCCTTCATCAGACCGCTTATAAACTCCTGCGTCTTTAAGAACCTCCAAAAATACCAGTCCAACCTCTCGCTTAACAATATCGTCAACATTGGTTATATTGATTTCATCATATTTTTTAATAAATTCTTCCGCCCAATCGGCATGTTTTGCCGTCAGTTCATCATCTCTCAGGTTTTTTCCCGAAATCAACGCCGTTTCAAGGGCAGTCAGTTCTTTTTTAAGACGTGAAGGCAATACCGCCAATCCCATGACTTCTATAAGACCGATATTTTCTTTTTTAATATGGTGAAGCTTGGGATTAGGATGATATAATCCCAGAGGACGCTCCTCCGTAGTTATGTTATTCCTAAAAACCAAGTCAAGTTCATATTTACCGTCTCTCATCCTTGCGATAGGCGTTATCGTATTATGCGGTTCTCCGTCTGTCTCGGCAAATATAAACGCCTCCTCATCCGTATACGCTCTCCATTTTCCCAAAATAAAGTCGGCAAGTTCTATAAGTTCATCCGAATTCTCTCCGGAAATTCGTATTACGGACATGGGCCATTTTACTATTCCGGCTTCTATATTACCGAAATTATCAAATACGATTTTCCTCTCTATCGGAGCCTTTTCCATAGCAAAAGTATAGTTTCCACCTTGGAAATGGTCATGGGAAAGTATAGAACCTCCTACTATAGGTAAATCCGCATTGCTTCCGATAAAATAGTGAGGGAATATTTTAATAAAATCAAACATTTTTCTAAATGCCTGTTTGTCTATTTTCATCGGAACATGTTCTCCGTTAAATGCTATGCAATGTTCATTGTAATAAACATACGGACTGTACTGGAAAAACCACTGACTGTCGGCTATGTTTATCGGTATAATTCTATGGTTTTGTCTTGCAGGGTGATTTATCCTTCCTGCATAACCTTCGTTTTCCGAGCAAAGCTGGCACTTCGGATATCCACTTTGTAGCGCGTTTTTCGCAGCCGCTATGTCCCTGGGATCCTTTTCGGGTTTTGAAAGATTGATTGTTATATCAATATTTCCATACTCCGTTTCAGTCTGCCATTTCATGTCTTTTTTTATTCTGTATCTTCTTATATAGTCGGTATCCTGAGAAAATTCATAGTACCAGTCAGTTGCTTCACGCGGAGACTGCATATATTTTATCCAAAACTTGTTTATCACATCTCTGGGAAAGGGAACCATAGCGCCCATTATCTTTGTATCAAGCAAATCTCTTTCCGTCTGTCCCGAGCCGATAACTCCTCTCTTTTCGGCATCGTCGAGAATAGTCTTAAGCAAATTCTCCAGCTCGGCGTCTTCCGTTGCTTCGCAATCCTCAAAACCGTCCAGCTTTACTGTCTCCAATATTCTGTTGGTAACAAAAGTAATGTCCTCTTCAGAAAAAAGATGTTTCTTAAGACCGTAAAGCACAAGGCTTTTTATAGCTTCATTTATATTCATAAAAAATCTTCTCCTTAATCGTTGTATCCGTTCGGGTGATTTTTATGCCAGTTCCATGCCGACGCTATAATTTCCTCAAGCGTATCGTGGCACGGTTTCCAGCCGAGGATCTTCTTTGCTTTTTCACTTGAGGCAATAAGCTGCGCGGGGTCTCCGGCTCTTCTGGGCGTTTCAACGGCAGGTATCGGATGTCCTGTAACCTTTCTTGCGGTTTCTATAACCTCTCTCACGGAGAATCCGACCCCGTTACCGAGATTGAATATATCGCTTTCTCCGCCGTTCATCAAATATTTTACAGCAAGTATATGTGCGTCAGCCAAGTCCGTTACATGTATATAGTCCCTTATGCATGTGCCATCATCCGTTGGATAATCCGTTCCGAAAATACTTATATGTTCTCTCTTTCCGTTCGGTACTTGCAGGATAAGAGGTATAAGGTGGCTTTCGGGATTATGAGCTTCTCCTATCGTTCCGCTCTCGTCTGCTCCGCATGCGTTAAAATATCTCAAAGAAACATATTTTATTCCATGAGCTTCCGATGTCCATTTGAACATTTTTTCCATTGCCAATTTTGTTTCCCCGTAAGGATTTGTAGGCAGTGTTCTGTCGCTTTCCATAATCGGAACCCTTTCAGGCTCTCCGTATGTTGCAGCCGTTGATGAGAATACGATTTTATTAACGCCGTTTTCCACCATACTCTCGAGAAGCACTTCCGTTCCGCAAAGGTTATTTTTATAGTATTTAAGCGGATTTGTAACACTCTCACCTACAAGTGAAAAAGCCGCAAAGTGTATAACTGCGTCTATTTTCTCTTTAGAAAACATATTATTTAAAAATTCTTTATCGCTTATATCGCCTTTATAAAATCTTGCTCTTTTATCAACGGCTTTCTCATATCCCGTAACAAGATTATCAACAACTACTACATCCGTACCCTCATCGCAAAGCGCTTTTACCGTATGCGAGCCTATATATCCGGCTCCGCCCAATACCAATACAGTCATATTTTTACTCTCCTTCCGTAAGCTCTGCGCCGCCGACATTTCTTATGGATAATACATGGCAGCTTCCATCTCCGACAGTCTTTTCTATAAACTCTTTAAATTCAGCCAACATATCGTTCGGAACAAACGCCTGAACAGTTCCCGCAAATCCTCCGCCGTGCACACGATAGGCTCCTCTTCCGTTAAGAGCTATATCGCACATTGCCAAAGCATACGCTACTTCCTGATTCCTGCAGCTTCCCAAAACGGTTACGTTTTGCAGATACATCCAGCTTGAATTTCCCGACTCTTTTATAACCCTTAAAAAGCCGTTAAAGTCGCTTTTTCCAAAAGTTCAGCCTCCTGTACGGCTCTTTCGTTGTCTTTCATAAAATGAAGTGTTCTCAAAACTCCTCTGTCGCCTGCGTTTTTCCTTACACTGATAATATTCTCAATAATTTCATCTGTATTCGTTTCCCTAAGATACGTTTTTCCTACCGCTTCCGCAGCCTTACGCATTTCTGTCGGAATAGCCGCATATTCGTCGGTCAAATCGGCATGATCCGCTCCCGAATCTATTATGCACAGAAAATATCCTGTTTTCGAAAAGTCAAAGTCCAGCTTTCTTACAACAGGATTTTCCGTATTCTCAAAATCAATTGCCACAACGCCGCCTACCGATGAAGCGGTTTGATCCATAAGTCCGCTCGGTTTTCCGAAATAAACATTTTCCGCATACTGCCCTATCTGCGCTATTTTAACCGCACTCAGTTCTTTATCGCAAAACAGACCGTTCATTACGGTTCCTATAATAACCTCAAACGCAGCGGAAGATGAAAGTCCGCTTCCTTTCAATACGTTTGAAATCATATACGCATTAAATCCCTTTATTTTATAACCCATTTCCGCAAGCTTTGCCGCTATGCCTCTTATAAGGGCAGCCGAAGTGTTTTTCTCTTCCTCCATGGGTTTAAGGTCGGATAAATCTATTTCAAGCATATCATACCCATCGGAAAGCACTCGTATTTTATTTGTGCCGTTTTCCGCAACAGCCGCTAAAATGTCCAAATCCACAGCGGCAGCCAATACGCAGCCATGCTGATGATCCGTATGGTTTCCGCCCATTTCCGTCCTTCCGGGCGCAGTAAAAATACGCGTCTCTTCATTGCCGAAGACCTTTTTATATCCGTCTTTAACAGCTTCTATACGCTTTTTATATTTTTCCTTATTTTCCGAAAAGCCCGGGTATACCTCACATAATTTTTTATCCGTTACTGTATACATATTTTCCTCCTGTTATCTGGTAAGAATTCCGACGGCTATACATACGACAAGCACTACCGCCAATACCGCTACAACTCTGTCCATCGTTTTAAGTGATACATTTATATGCGAATAAATATTTTCTTTAACTCCGATAACTTTCTCGTCCAACGAATTAAGTTTTCTCTCCTTGCGGTCAAGCTCACGTTCTCTTTTGTCAAGCTCTTCCTTTCTTTTTTCCAGTTCGCTCTCTGTAAGTTTATTGTCTTCCATATACATTCTCCTTAAAAAAACCCGTCGGAACACAAAATATTCCGACGGGGAGATTATTTCATCAGAATATTCCTTATGAATATTCTAATATATCCGTTACTTCTTAGCAATATATTTACGCACGTCTATAGCAACAGCAAGTATTATTATAACGCCCTTTATTATATACTGAAGATAAGGATTTATCTGTAAATAGTAAAGACTGTAGTTTATAACCTGAAGCGTAATAACGCCTATAAGTATTCCGCCGATCGTACCGACGCCGCCGCTGAATGAAACGCCGCCGATAACGCAGCCGCTCATGGCGTCAAGCTCATAGTTAAGACCTGTCTGTGTAGTAACCGATTGAACACGACCTGCCTCAAGGAAAGCCGCTACACCGTAAAGTATACCCGCAACAACATATATAAGCATTATGCTCTTTGTTACGTTAACGCCTGATACTGCGGCAGCTTCTTTATTTCCGCCGATAGCGAACATATTCTTTCCGAGCGTAGTCTTGTTCCATACAAACCACATT
>URLB01000072.1 GCA_900548595.1 uncultured Eubacteriales bacterium | reverse complement strand
CCATAAAGTCGTTCATAATGTTGTTACCTAAAACATATATGGCAACCGGTACTAAAATCAATCTTATAAACGAAACAACATATACTTTCCAATCCGAAAACGCTTCGAAAATTTTGCTGTTGGACATTACCATTCCTATATAAATCATTGCCAACGGGGTTATTGTTCCGCTTATTCCAGATATAGCCGCACTTACGGACGACGGCAGCTTTATTCCCGTTACAAAAAGCACAAGTCCTATTGCCATCGCTATGTTAAGCGGAGAAATAAGCCTTTTGACAGCGGAAACCTTAACGCCTTCTTTTGCTCCGTATTTTACAATAAGCTGAACGCCGAATGTAAACATTACTATCTGAACCGGGATGTTCAAAAACGCCGCATAAAGCAATGCTTCGCTTCCCAAAACAGCCTCTATAACAGGAAATCCCATAAAAAGGTTGTTGGAGAACATAACCATAAATATCCATATACCTTTTTGGTCTCTCTTTATTTTAAATATTTTGGCGGTTATAACGCCCAAAACAAATGAAGCAGCATATATAATCAGCGCAGCCGCAAAAAGCGACACGCCGTTTGACAACATTTCGGGACTGTAATTCGTCTGCAAAGTATTAATTGTCAGCGACGGGATACATACCCACATCAGGAGCTTTACAAGACCTGCCTGGAACTTTTCATCAACTACGTTTTTCTTCCTTATAATATAGCCGATAAAAATATATACAAACAACGTAATAAGCTTATCCAGTACAGCTAAAAATGCTCCCATATATAAAACCCCTTTTTAAATTTTACATCTACCCCCTCTGTTGTCTGCTTACAAGATGATTTTATATCCTGATAATCGGTTTGTCAATAGTTTATCGATAATTTTTTATCAAAAATTTATTGTATTTTCTTTTGTAGTCATACAACAAAAATAGTTTATGTATTTACATGTTTGTTTTTTCGGTGTAGAATGGTTATAGGATAAAATTTGATGTCGGAGGTTATATAAAATTGGATGAAGATAAAAACAAAATTGACGATTTCCCATACGACGCCGTATTGTCGGGCGCTGATAAAATAACATCCGACCATATTGTCGAACAATTTAAAAGCATGATACTGTCGGATAAAATTCCCGCAGGTTATCCGCTCCCAAACGAAAATACTCTGTGCGAAAAACTCGGCACGGGAAGAAGCACCCTTAGGGAGGCTTTTAAGGTTCTTGAAGCATACGGTCTTATAAAAAGGACAAAACACGGTACGTTTGTAAACAGCAGTGATAAATTCAGCTCGTCATTGGTTATGGACTACTGTTTTGACGAGTCAAGCGTTATAGAAATACTGGAGTTCCGCAAAATATTCGAGGCGGAATCCGCATACCTTGCCGCACAGCATGCCACTACGGACGACATAAGGGGTCTTAAAGAGCTTATAGTAAAGCTGAAAGAAATAGGAGAAAACGATAAGTCGGCTCTTTCCTATAACGATGTGGCTTTTCATCAAGCGATTGCAAACAGCACCATAACAAGCTTTTGATAAGTATTATGAAGCTTATTTCCGACACATACTATAAAGGCATAAGAAAACAGTTTGAGAGCGTCGGACATATCGGTGATAAGACAACCTATGAAGCCACCATATACCACCATACGAAAATTTTCGGAGCAATACTTTTCAAGGATTCGGAAGAAGCATCCAAAGCAATGAGGGATCATATGGAATCCGTACTTCAGGAAGTATATAAATCCGACGAATTTATTAAATAAGCGTATGGCTATTTTTAGAGGTGATACCAATGAATTTTGATAAACTCAATCTTTTGTCTGAAAAATTAAAAAATCTTCGTCCGCTGTCTCAGACTGAGATGAGGCGTTTATCGGAAGAATTTATGATAGAAAACACTTATGACTCCAACGCCATAGAAGGCAATACCCTAACCCTTAGGGAAACCGCCCTTATATTGCAGGAAGGCATAACAATAGCCGAAAAACCTCTTAAGGACCACCTGGAAGCCATAGGTCATAAAGACGCCTTTTTATATATAGTGGAATTGGCGGACAGAAACGAACCTCTTACCGAAAAAGTTATAAAGGATATACATTCTCTGGTGCTTATGAACGATTCCGCAAACCGAGGTGTATACAGAAGACTTCCCGTAAAAATTCTCGGTGTACAACACAATCCCCCACAGCCATATCTTGTGCCTGTGGAAATGGAAAGACTGGTACTTAATTATACGCAAATGAAACAAGAAAAGCATATTATCGAAGCAATCGGACTGTTCCATATTTTATTTGAGGGAATACAGCCGTTTATTGACGGAAATGGAAGAACAGGAAGGCTTATTCTTAATCTGGAACTGATAAAAGCCGGACTACTGCCTATAAATATTAAATTTACGGATAGACGCAGATACTATGAATGTTTTGATAATTACTATGTCAAAAATGATAATGGCGAGAGTATGATAAATCTTATAGCAGACTATGAGATAAACGAACTCGAAAAAAGAATTGCAATACTAGAAGGCATTTAATATTCTAAAAAAACATAATATCTCTTAAAACTAAAAAGAGGAGACGATGTCTCCTCTTTTATTTTTATGCCTGTGGTGATGTTACTGTAACTACAACTGTTTTTGAAACTGTCTGTCCGTTTACG
The DNA here is from genome assembly GCA_900548595.1 of uncultured Eubacteriales bacterium. Taxonomy (GTDB): domain Bacteria; phylum Bacillota; class Clostridia; order Lachnospirales; family Anaerotignaceae; genus Metalachnospira. The sequence goes on along the minus strand of URLB01000072.1, from coordinate 7,912 downwards.
GTTATATCGACTTTTACATTATATGTGCCGGCTTTTACTCCTTGTATGCTTACTGTATTTGTATTTGCATTAGTCAGAGTAAGTCCGTCAGGTGTTGTTCCCGTAAAACTCCATGCAAATGTAGGTGTTCCCGTTATTCCGTTCACTCCCGCTGTCAGAGTTGTACTTGTACCCTCAGTAAGAGTCGTATTTTCGGCAACGGTAACTTCATATACGTTAATAGTAACAGAAGCTGTTTTTGACTCGTCAGCTACTGCCTTTGCCGTAAAGGTTACAGAACCTGTTCCGACAAATGTTACAACTCCGGAATTTTCATCTATTGTTGCTACACCGTTATTATCGGAGCTCCATTTAACGCTGTTGTTTGTTGTATTGTCGCTCATGTTTACAGTTGCGGACATTGTAAGATTTCCGTTCTTTTCAACAAGTCCGTTATCCTGTACTCCGCTTATAACTACGCCGGTAACTGTCGGTTTTGCTTTATTTACCGTTACGGTACATGTTGCGTATTTTGTTCCGTCTGCAACAGATGTTACCGTAATTGTCGCCGTTCCTTCGCCTACGGCCTTAACATTTCCGTTTTCATCTACAGTGGCAACAGAATCTTTGTCTGATTTCCATGTAACGGACTTATCATTACCGTCTGTTTCAACAGTTGCCGTAAGCTTCTGGCTTTCGCCCGCTTCCAATGTAACTTTTTCAGGAGAAACTGTAACGCCTGTTACAGTTACTTTATGACCGTTCTCTATCATTCCTTTAAATGAATTTAAAGCCGTATCAAGTTTATCTACTGCTATTTTTACTTCATCATCTGTTGTGGGAGCAGCATTCTTTGCCTCTGTAATAGCGCTGTTTAGTGCATTATGGACTTCTTCTGTTACCCATTTTTCAGATGTCGGAACGTCTTTTCCGTCAGCGGATATTTTAACTTCCGCTAAAGCTTTTTCAGCGTCTCCTATTTTTGCCATAAGAGATGATTTGTCAACTTCTTTTGCCTTTACTTCTATCTCATACGTTCCGCTCTTTCCGCTTCCGTCGGCTGCTGTAGCCGTAATAACTATTTTGCCTGCTGTTACTCCTTCAATATCAACAGTACCTTTTTCGGCATTTTCCGTTAATTTAACGAAATTTTGAGGTTCGGCAGCCCATGTAACCTTTTTGTTTGTAGCCGTATCAGGAGTAACATTTGCTGTAAGAGTTATTTTTTCTCCGATATTTACAATTTTTTCACCTGATATTGTTACATTCTCAACAGGTACAGTTTCGGGAGCTTTTGCTTCAACAGTTATAACAAAGTCTTTTGTATAATCGCTGTTTTCCGTCTTGCCGTTTTTAACTGTAGCGGTTATCGTAACCGTTCCGGCCTTTTTGGCTATAAGTTTATTTACTTCCGTAATTTCGGCTTCCGTTGTTCCCGCATCTTTTATGCTGTAAGTAATTTCTTTGTTTGTAGCCGTATTGGGTGTAACAACACCGTTAAGCGTTATTGTTTCTTCCTCTGTCATTTTTCCCGGTATTCCCGTAATGTCAGTTACAGCTGTAAATTCGGGAGCCTTTTCGTCAACCGTTACAACACATTTGGCTGTTTTTCCGCCGTCCTCTGTTGTTACGGTTATTGTAGCCGTTCCCTTAGCTTTTGCCGTTACTTTGCCGTTTGCGTCAACATCGGCAATATCAGTCTTGTCTGATTTCCATGTTACTTTCTTATTTGTTGCATTATCGGGCGTTACCGTAGCTGTGAGAGTAAGAGTATCGCCGACTTTCATTTCGGCAGTTGTCTTATCCAATTTAACTTCCGTTACGGCTACAACCTTATCTGTTACGGTAACTTTACATGTTGCCGTTTTTCCTCCGTCTTTTGTCTTAACTGTTATTGTGGCTGTTCCTGCCTTATGTCCAGTTACAACTCCGTTGTTGTCAACGCTTGCGATTGTACTGTCGGAACTGCTCCACTCAACTTCCTTATTGCCTGCGTTATCGGGGCTTACAGTAGCTTTAAGCGTTATTTGGCCGTCTACTGTTACATTTGCCTCTGTCTTATCCAGTTTAACTCCCGTTACAGCTACTCCTACCGTTATTCCGTTTTCTTTTGTAACGTCGCCGCTGCCGCTTACTTTCTCGACAGTACCTATTCCCTTAACGCTAACATCTTCTTTTGCATTAAGATTTTTGATAACGGCTCCGTTTTTCATAATTATTACGGAATCGTCGGCAGAACTGCCTACTGTTACATTATCAACGGTGCAGTTGTTTACCGTAAGTTCACCTTTCTTCGCAAACTCTACATAAGCCGTATCTGTCTTAAGCTCAAGATCTGCGTCCCTGTCGTCAAGAACAATTCCGTCAAGCTTATATGTGGATTCTATAATAGTATTGTTTCTTACTCTTATCTTTCCGTCAACGTCAGTACTGTCTTTAAATTTAAGGTTTACAGGTTCGGAAGTAACTGTCTTATCCGCTATAATATCGCCTCTTATATCACAGCCGTCGAATATTACGGAATCATCTCCGCCGCCGTAAACATATACGTCGCCTTTAACCGTTACGTCCTCAAGGGTAACGGTACCGTTTTTAACGTCTTTGTGTATTGTCAGGTCGCCGTATACTACTGTTCCGTCAAGCGTAACATCGTCCGCTTTTATTGTAACGTCGTCATATTTTCCGTTTCTTACGGTTTTTCCGTCCTTTGTTATAGTATAGTCGTCATATCTGGAACTGCTTCCGCCGTGTTCGATATCTCCCGAAGAACCGCCCTCTACATAATCGGGTTTGTCAGCTCCGTTTTTCTGATTGAGATCATCGGGTTTTATTGTGGACTGAACGCCGCTTACATATACGGTCATCGTATCGATGTCTCCGCTTCCCGTTATTTTTATCTTGTCATAGATATCCATATCCTTAACTTCCGCCTTGCTGAAACTTACATTTGCATTATCGGCATTCTTTGTTGCGGTAAAGTTCTTTATAACCGTATTTGAAAGAAGCCTTACGTCGGTTTCCGCGTCAAGTACAAATTCGTTTATTTCAGCGTCAACGGTTATTCTGTCGGAAAGTTCCTTGTCAACAGTTAGCGTATCGTAGCCGTCGCCCTGTATGGAGCCTGATTCTTTAAACGTTGTATTTTTAACAGTCGTACTTCCTTTGGAGATAAATCCCGTACCGTCGGAATCCATTTCAAGGTTTTTGATATCGCAGTCATTAGCCGTAACGGAAGCGCCGCCCTTTACTATAACTGTTCCCTTTACCGTAACATTATCAAGCTTAACCGATTTTGTTTTCAAATTGCCTGAAATGATAAGGTCTCCGTCTATGGTCTTATTACTGAGCATTGTTGCGGTAAGAGTATAGTCCTCTTTTTCCTCATCGGTCTTTCCGTCGTATTTCGATACTCCGTCAAGGGATACTACGGCTTCCGCCCTTGTAAGAACTCTGTCGGCTTTAAAGTCCCCGTCAGGGTAGCCTGACATTATTCCCGCATCTGTTACGGAACCTACATATCCTACCGACCATGCCGGTATAAATCTGTAATCAACAAATTTTGCCGCTGCCGCAGGGTTTTTACCCAGGTCAAGTATTTTTGAAATCATAACGGCGGCTTCCTGTCTGCTGACGGGATCGTCGGGACGGAAAGTACCGCTTGCGTCGCCGCTTATATATCCTGCGGAAACGCCTTTCATAATTTCGTTATAAGCCCAGTGAGAAGAGCTTAAGTCTTTAAAGTAAGCGTTTCCTTTCTTTGTATATCCCATAGCTTTGTTTACAAGAACGACAAACTCCGCCCTTGTAATAGAATTATCGGGTTTAAAAGTACCGTCGGGATAACCGCTTATATATCCCTTTGAAGTCCACTGTGTTATGGTAGACTGCGCCCAATGGCCGCCTATATCGTTTGGCATAGCGAAAACAGTAGCGCCCATTGCCATAGAAAGGGTAATAGCTGCCGCCGCTGTTGCAATTCTTTTCTTTTTCATTTTATACACCTCCGTATAAATAGATAATAAAGTTTTCTATAATTTTACTGTATATTATTGCCGTTAAATATACAACAGCTTTTCCTCTTTAGTAAGAAATACTTAATAAAATGTAATATTTGTAACATATCTAATATATATAAACGCACCTCATATTATATATTAGACAAAAAAATCTCATAAAAAGTTTCATAAAAAAGAAAAAATTCTTTCTTATGTCAAATTATACTTTCCTTATCCGAAAATACCATACCCAAACATAAATTACCTTAATTTACCTAATATTCATCCGACATATTTTTGCTTTTCCTAAATGAAACCGAATATAGGTTTAGGTTTAATCAATGCAAACCGAAATATAAAAATAAAAAAAGAGAGAAACCGAAGTTCCTCTCTGAATTTTAAATATGAACCGAATTTTATTTTACGCTTTCTATCAATCTGAATATCTGCGTTACGGTTTTCTTTATATTTTTTACGGTTATGTTTTTGTCCATTGCCTCTTCCAAAGGCATAGCCTTGTCTATTACAGGGAATATGGCGTCAATACCCTTTCCGTTGCAGAGATATGCGTCGTCCGTAACACAGCCTGCTATCCCTATTACGTTAGCTCCCGCTTTTTTTGCCCTTAACGCCGCCGTTGCAGGCGCTTTACCCATGGCTGTCTGGCTGTCTATCCTTCCCTCGCCGGTAATAAGCCAGTCCGCTCCTAAAAGCGCCTTGTCTATTCCTATTTCGTCAAGCACTATTTCCGCTCCGGGTTTCAATTCGCCGTTCAGATATGCCCTAAAAGCGTAACCGAGACCTCCTGCCGCTCCGCTGCCTGCCGTTTCAGCACAATCTGCGCCCAGTTTTTTCTTCGTAACGTCTGCGAAGTTTTTAAGAGCGTTATCCAATATAATAACGTCCTCGGCAGAAGCTCCCTTCTGGGGACCGTATATATGTGAAGCCCCTCTCTCTCCGCAAAGGGGGTTGTCAACGTCGCAGGCTATTTTGAAAGTACATTCCTTAAGCTCCTTTAACGCTCCTCTTGTGTCCACGTCAACTATATCAGCCAGATATTTTCCGCCTTTCTCCACTTCTTTTCCGTCTTTGTCGGTAAAACCGAAGCCCAGAGATTGTAACATTCCCACCCCGCCGTCGTTTGTGGCGCTGCCGCCGATACCGATTATAAACTCTCGACAGCCTCTTTTTATTGCGTCATTTATCATGTCGCCAACCCCGAATGAAGTAGTATAAAACGGATTTCTTTTTTCTATAGGCACAAGGGGCAGTCCCGATGACGAAGCCATCTCCATTACGGCGGTATTTCCCGTTATTCCGTATGAAGCCTGTATTTTATCGCCGAGAGGTCCTGTAACCTCCGTATATATCATTTCTCCGCCCATTCCGCAGGCAAGGGTTTCAACGGTGCCTTCTCCGCCGTCGGCAAGCGGCATGACTATAACCTCCGCTTCGGGATAAACAGATAAAACCGCCTCCTTTGCGGCATTACCCGCCTCCATTGAAGAAACGCTTCCCTTAAAAGAATCTATGGCTATTACCGCTTTCATGGCGCACCTCCTACAGTTCGATAATTTCGGCGTTTTCTACCGCCTCGTTTATGTATCTGTCAAGTTCTGTCAGTTTGGATTCTATTTTTTCTATTACGCTTGTTTTCGGCTTTGTTTCCGGATGTTTTGCTACAAATATCGTACAGCAGTCCTCATAAGGTCTTACGGAAATATCGAATGTGCCTATTTTTCTCGCTATATCCACTATTTCCTGTTTATCAAAGCCTGCCAGCGGTCTCAGTATGGGCATTGTAGCCGCCGCGCTTATGGCGTGCAGACCCTGCATCGTCTGGCTGGCAACCTGTCCGACGCTGTCGCCCGTTATAACGGCAAGAGCTCCGTCCCTTTCGCCCAGAATGCAAGCAACCCTTGTCATGGCTCTTTTCAGGAATATCGTAAGCTTATCATGCGGTACGTTTTCCAAAAGGTAAAGCTGTAAATCCGTGAACGGAACGACATACAGCTTAAAACCGCCCGTAAACATAGTAAGACGTTCCGCAAGATCCACAACCTTCTGCTTTGCCCTTTCGCTCGTATACGGAGGGGAATTGAAATAAACGCCTTCCACTTCAACGCCTCTTTTCGCCATCATAAAGGCAGATACGGGGCTGTCTATTCCGCCCGAAAGCATTACTATTCCCTTTCCCGACGAACCTACGGGCAGACCCCCAAGACCTTTTATAAGCTCAGAATAAACATAGGCGTCGTTTCTGAGTTCTATATATACCGTCAGTTCCGGATTATGAACGTCCACTGTAAAATTGGGGAATTCGTCCAGTATATACTCTCCGACTGCGGCGGAAACCTCCCTTGATTCCAATGGATAACTTTTGTTTGACCTCTTAGTCTCTATTTTAAACGTCTTATATTTGTCTGCGCCGATACTTCTTATATGCTCGGCACATACTTTTTTCAGATTGTCCAGTTCCTGGTTTCTGACCCTTACTCCCGGTGAAACGCCTATTATACCCATTATGCAGAGTATTCTGGGGATAACCTTGTCAAAGTCCAGTTCTCCGCCTCTGTCCTCTACAATAAGCCTTCCCTGCTCCTTAACGACATAAAAATCGCCTATATCGTCCAGATTTTTTCTGATTGTGCGAAGAAGCCTTTCTATAAAAAACTTTCTGTTATTTCCTCTTACGGCTATTTCGCCGTATTTTACTATAAGAACATTATCTTCCGTTTTTTCAGACATATTCGTTTACCTCATATATTTTCTTAAAAAAGCCGTTTTTTCCTTAAGGATGCGCAGACATTCTTCCGCTTCCTCCACAGTATTGTACCTGCTGAAGCTGAAACGTATCGCGCCCTCTATTCTGACGTCGGAAAGACCCATTGCCGACAGCACGGAACTTCCCTTTTTCTTACTGCTGCATGCGCTTCCCGCAGAAACATATATTTCCTTTTCCTCCAGCGCATGAAGAAGCACCTCGCTTCTCAGACCGTTAAAGCTGACATTAAGCACATACGGGCTTGCCTCTTCTACGGAAGGGCCGTTTATATGCGTTTTCGGTATTTCTCTCAAAATGCCTTCCGCAAGGTACTTTTTAACCGCCATTACGTTTTCCTTTGCGGCTGCGCTTTCGTCAGCGCTTACCCTTATCGCCTCTGCCAGACCGACTATCGAAGGCACGTTTTCCGTTCCGGAACGCTGTCCTCTTTCGTGTCCTCCCCCGTATATGAACGGCTTTACTTTAAGACCTTTTTTTATATACAAAAAGCCTACTCCTTTGGGGCCGTGTATTTTATGTCCGCTGACGGAAAGCATATCTATTCCCATTTTTTTAACGTCTATGGGATACTTTCCGAAAGCCTGTACCGCATCTACATGATACAGTGTATCGGGGTTTACGCTTTTTATTATCCTGCTTATCTCCGCCGCATTCTGTATGGTTCCCGTCTCATTATTTATGAGTATTGTACTTACAAGGATAGTGTCCTTTCTGACGGAAGATTTAAGCTGTTCCATGTCTATATATCCCTTTTCGTCCACGTCAAGGACAGTTATATCCCAGCCGAGTTCTTCCATGCGGCGCATCGGCATAAGCATTGCAGGGTGTTCTATAGAAGTTGTTATCATATGTTTTCCGCTTCTTGAATATCCTGCGGCAGTTCCGAAAACAGCCCAGTTGTCGCTTTCCGTTCCTCCCGAAGTATAGTATATTTCATCGGGTTCGGCATTTACGGAAGCCGCTGTTATTTTACGCGCGGCTATAACCTCTTTTTCCGCCCTTACTCCCATCATGCTCTGTGAAGAAGGATTGCCGTAATTTTCAAGAAGCATTTCCCTTACCTTGTCGGAAACGCTGTCCAGCGCCCTTGTAGTGGCGGCGTTATCAAAATAAATCATAATATCCCTCACATATCCAAATAAAACAAAGTGTT